>NZ_JYGQ01000001.1:363249-726498 GCF_000960025.1 Streptococcus mitis
TTGATAATATGCGCTTTTTGATTGTGAAAATTAGTAGATAAACATGGCATCGCCAAAACTGAAGAAGCGGTAGTGTTCTTGGATGGCATGGTGGTAGGCATCTAAGACTAATTCACGGCCTGCAAAGGCAGAAACCAACATAACCAGAGTTGATTTTGGTAAGTGGAAGTTGGTTGAGAAGGCATCCACAACCTTCCATTCATAGCCAGGTTTGATAAAGATATTGGTCCAGCCAGAATCTGCTTGGATTTGCCCATCAAACTTGGAACCAATAGTTTCCAAGGTGCGGATAGAAGTAGTTCCGACAGCGATGACGCGACCACCATTTTCCTTAACAGAGCGAAGGATGGCAGCAGCTTCCTCAGAAAGTTGGTAGAATTCTGAGTGCATTTCGTGTTCGTCCAGATTGTCAACTGAAACGGGTCTAAAGGTTCCGAGTCCGACATGAAGCGTCAGATAGACTAGATGAACACCCTTAGCTTGGATTTCTGCCAGCAGTTCTTTGGTGAAGTGAAGACCAGCAGTAGGTGCTGCAGCAGAGCCACTTTCCTTGGCATAAACGGTTTGATAGCGTTCACGGTCATCCAGTTTTTCGTGGATATAAGGCGGTAGCGGCATTTCTCCCAGACTTTCCAAAACTTCTAGGAAAATTCCTTGGTATTCAAAGCGGACAATGCGGCCCCCGTGAGTCAATTCTTCCGTAACAACAGCGCTGAGACGGCCATCACCAAAGCTAACGCGAGTGCCGACCTTGAGGCGTTTGGCAGGTTTTGCCAGAACTTCCCACTCGTCTCCAGCAGTATTTTTGAGCAGGAGAAGTTCCACATGGCCTCCTGTCTCCTCTTTTTGACCATAGAGGCGGGCAGGGAGGACGCGGGTGTCGTTCATAACGAGGGCATCACCAGGTTCCAGCATATCAATAATAGAGTGGAAGTGTTTATCCTGCATTTCTCCCGTCTCACGGTTGACGATGAGGAGTTTAGAGGCGTCCCGTTTTTCAAGAGGCGTTTGGGCAATCAATTCCTCAGGCAAGTGGAAATCAAAATCAGCTGTATTCATATATCTGTTCATTCTTTCTAAGTTCTAATCTTATCCATTATAACATGTTTCAAGTATAGTCGCTCTTTTTTTAGAAATTAAATCGTTTTCACTTGACAAAAATTGGTCTATACCATATAATAAATATAGATTGAAACGGAGGATGAAAAGATGAAAGTTATTAAAGTTGAAAACCAAATCGAAGGTGGAAAAGTTGCTTTTGAGATTTTGAAGGAAAAATTAGCCAATGGAGCTCAAACCCTAGGACTTGCGACAGGAAGTAGCCCACTTGAATTTTACAAGGAAATTGTTGAGAGTGATCTTGATTTTTCAAATCTAACCAGTGTCAACCTTGATGAGTATGTAGGGCTTGATGGAGACAATCCACAGTCTTACCGTTACTTCATGCAAGAAAACTTGTTTAACCAAAAACCATTTAAAGAAAGTTTCTTGCCTCGTGGGGTTAAGGACAATGCTGAAGCTGAAGTTGAACGCTACAACCAAATTTTGGCTGACCATCCAGTTGACCTCCAAATCTTGGGAATCGGTCGCAATGGACATATCGGATTTAATGAACCTGGTACTCCATTTGACAGTCAAACGCATCTAGTAGAACTTGACCAGTCTACTATTGAAGCCAATGCTCGCTTCTTTGACAAGATTGAAGACGTTCCAACTCAAGCCATTTCAATGGGAATTAAAAATATCTTGGATGCCAAGTCAATCCTTCTCTTTGCTTACGGTGAGTCGAAAGCAGAAGCCATTGCCGGAACAGTGTCTGGCCCAGTGACTGAGAATCTCCCAGCAAGTAGCCTAAAAAACCACCCAGATGTGACGATTATTGCAGATGCTGAAGCGCTCAGCTTACTCGAAAAATAAAAAAGCAACACCCTTCAGTTCTTCTATTGAATGCTTTCAAGACTTGTATAATTGTATAAATAGAAGAAAAAGTCAAAAATAACTCGCATTTTTTCTTGACAATTATTCCTTTTACGTGTAGAATAGAATAGATCTTGAACTTGAAGGGAGTGAAAAAAATGTCTAAAACAGTAGTACGTAAGAATGAATCTCTTGACGACGCACTTCGTCGTTTCAAACGTGCGGTTACTAAAGCTGGTACTCTTCAAGAAACACGCAAACGTGAATTCTATGAAAAACCTTCTGTAAAACGTAAACGTAAATCAGAAGCAGCTCGTAAACGTAAAAAATTCTAATTAGAAATGAAAGGCTGGAGAAATCTAGTCCTTTTTCTTTTAATACTCTTCGAAAATCAAATTCAAACCACGTCAACGTCGCCTTGCCGTACTCAAGTACAGCCTGCGGCTAGTTTCCTAGTTTGCTCTTTGATTTTCATTGAGTATAAATAAATACTTCAAAGACTGCAAAAATCTCAAATATCCTCCTACAATTTGATATAATAGAGAGAAGAACTCATTTGAAGGAGGAAATGATGTCGGTTTTAGTAAAAGAAGTGATTGAAAAGCTTAGACTAGACATTGTCTATGGCGAACCAGAATTACTTGAAAAGGAAATTAATACTGCGGACATTACGCGACCTGGTCTTGAAATGACAGGCTATTTTGACTACTACACGCCAGAGCGAATCCAACTCTTGGGAATGAAGGAGTGGTCCTATCTCGTTTCGATGTCCTCTCACAACCGTTACCAAGTCTTGAAAAAAATGTTTCTACCTGAGACACCTGCGGTCATTGTTGCCCGTGGTTTGGTTGTTCCAGAGGAAATGTTAAAAGCAGCTAGAGAATGTAAGATTGCCATTTTAACCAGTCGTACAGCAACTAGTCGTTTATCTGGAGAGTTATCTAGTTATCTGGATTCTCGTTTGGCAGAACGGACCAGTGTGCACGGTGTATTGATGGATATCTATGGTATGGGTGTCTTGATTCAGGGTGATAGTGGCATCGGTAAGAGTGAGACAGGTCTAGAGCTTGTCAAACGTGGTCACCGCTTGGTAGCTGATGACCGGGTTGATATCTTTGCCAAGGATGAGATTACTCTTTGGGGTGAACCGGCTGAGATCTTGAGACACCTGATTGAAATTCGTGGGGTTGGGATTATCGATGTCATGAGCCTCTACGGTGCGAGTGCTGTCAAGGATTCTTCACAAGTTCAGCTGGCTGTTTACTTGGAAAATTACGATACACATAAGACGTTTGATCGTCTTGGAAACAATGCAGAGGAAATAGAAATTTCTGGCGTAGCCATTCCTCGTATTCGTATTCCAGTTAAAACAGGTCGTAATATCTCTGTCGTGATTGAGGCTGCTGCCATGAATTATCGTGCCAAGGAAATGGGCTTTGATGCGACGCGTTTGTTCGAAGAACGCTTGACAAATCTTATTGCTCAAAACGAGGTGCCTAATGCTTGATCCAATTGCTATTCATCTAGGCCCTCTAGCCATTCGTTGGTATGCCTTGTGTATTGTGACAGGCTTAATTCTTGCGGTTTATTTGACCATGAAAGAAGCGCCTAGAAAGAAGATCATACCAGACGATATTTTAGATTTTATCTTGATAGCCTTTCCCTTGGCTATTTTAGGAGCTCGTCTCTACTATGTCATTTTCCGTTTTGATTACTATAGTCAGAACTTGGGAGAAATTTTTGCCATTTGGAATGGTGGTTTGGCCATTTACGGTGGTTTGATAACTGGGGCTATTGTGCTCTATATCTTTGCTGATCGTAAACTTATCAATACTTGGGATTTTCTAGATATTGCGGCGCCTAGCGTCATGATTGCCCAAAGTTTGGGGCGATGGGGAAATTTCTTTAACCAAGAAGCTTATGGTGCAGCGGTGGATAATCTGAATTATCTACCTGCCTTTATCCGTGACCAGATGTATATTGATGGGAGCTACCGTCAACCGACCTTCCTTTATGAGTCCCTATGGAATCTGCTTGGATTTGCCTTGATTCTGATCTTTAGACGAAAATGGAAGAGTCTCAGACGAGGTCATATCACGGCCTTTTACTTGATTTGGTATGGTTTCGGTCGTATGGTTATTGAAGGCATGCGAACAGATAGTCTCATGTTCTTTGGTCTTCGAGTGTCTCAATGGCTATCAGTTGTCCTTATCGGTCTTGGTATTTTTATCATTCTATATCAAAATCGAAAGAAGGCCCCTTACTATATTACAGAGGAGGAAAACTAAATGTTAGAAGTTGCATATATTCTTGTTGCCCTAGCTTTGATTATCTTTTTAGTCTATCTAATCATTACTGTACAAAAGCTTGGACGTGTTATCGATGAAACAGAGAAGACGATTAAAACCTTGACTTCAGATGTGGATGTGACCTTGCATCACACCAATGAATTGCTGGCTAAGGTCAATGTCCTGGCAGATGATATCAATGTCAAGGTAGCAACGATTGATCCACTCTTTAGTGCTGTTGCAGATTTATCTCTATCTGTTTCAGATCTCAATGACCATGCGCGTGTTTTGAGCAAGAAAGCTTCATCAGCTGGTTCAAAAACCATTAAGACTGGTGCAAGTTTGTCAGCTCTTCGTCTTGCAAGTAAATTATTCAAAAAATAAAAAAGGAGAATCCTTATGGGTAAACTATCCTCAATCCTTTTAGGAACCGTTTCAGGTGCAGCTCTTGCCTTGTTTTTAACAAGCAACAAGGGCAAACAAGTTTGCAGTCAAGCTCAAGATTTTCTAGATGATTTGATAGAAGATCCTGAGTATGCCAAGGAGCAAGTCTGTGAAAAACTGACAGAGGTTAAGGAACAGGCTACAGATTTTGTTCTGAAAACCAAAGAACAGGTTGAGTCAGGGGAAATCACTGTGGACAGTGTACTTGCTCAAGCAAAATCATGTGCCCGTCAAGCGACAGAAGCATCAAAAAATCAATTCAATAATCTCAAGGAACAATGGCAAGAAAAAGCCGAAACTCTTGATGAATCAGAAGAGATTGTTATTGACATAACAGAAGAATAAACCATCACCATCTCTGGACGGACTATGTTTCTGGGGATGGTGATTTTTTTCTCGTAGCCTGTCTTTGTGGTATAATAAGTACTATGCAGAAAAAACCAACGTCAGCCTATGTGCACATCCCATTTTGTACCCAGATTTGTTATTATTGTGACTTTTCAAAAGTTTTTATCAAGAATCAGCCAGTTGATAGCTATTTGGAACATCTCTTAGAAGAGTTTCAATCTTATGATATTCAAAAGTTGCGAACCCTCTATATCGGTGGTGGCACACCGACAGCCTTGTCAGCTTCGCAACTGGAGGTGTTATTGAAGGGCTTGACTAAAAACTTGGACTTGTCTGCCTTAGAAGAGTTGACCATTGAAGCCAATCCAGGCGACTTGGATGCGGATAAGATAGCCGTTTTGAAGAACTCGGCTGTCAATCGTGTTTCGCTTGGCGTGCAGACCTTTGACGACAAGATGCTGAAAAAGATTGGGCGCAGTCATTTGGAGAAGGATATTTATGAAAATATCGACCGCCTGAAACTGGTTGGTTTTGACAATATCTCCATCGATTTGATTTATGCCCTGCCAGGTCAGACAATGGAGCAAGTAAAGGAGAATGTAGCTAAGGCCATTGGGCTGGATATTCCCCATATGAGTTTGTATAGCTTGATTTTGGAAAACCATACGGTCTTTATGAACCGTATGAGACGAGGGAAATTACCTCTGCCTAAGGAAGAACTTGAAGCTGAGATGTTTGAGTACATCATTGCAGAGCTGGAGCGAGCTGGTTTTGAGCATTATGAAATTTCCAATTTCTCAAAGCCTGGTTTTGAAAGTCGCCACAATCTCATGTACTGGGACAATGCTGAGTATTATGGTATCGGAGCGGGTGCTTCAGGTTATGTGGACGGAGTGCGCTATAAAAATCATGGTCCCATTCGTCATTATCTGAGTGCGGTTGAGGAAGGCAATGCACGGATCACAGAAGAACACCTGAGTCAAAAAGAGCAAATGGAAGAAGAAATGTTCTTGGGGCTTCGTAAGAAATCAGGGGTTTCCATGGCGAGATTTGAGGAAAAATTTGGGCGGTCTTTCGATGGACTTTATGGAGAAATTGTCAGAGACTTGGTTCAACAAGGTCTCATGCAAATAGAGGGTGACCGAGTTCGCATGACCAAAAGAGGTCTCTTTTTAGGAGACACCGTAGCAGAACGATTTATTTTGGAGTAGGATGATGGGCTTAACTTATCAAATGAAAATGAAAATTCCTTTTGATATGGCTGATATGAACGGTCATATCAAGATTCCCGATGTGATTTTACTGTCCCTGCAAGTTTCAGGGATGCAGTCGATTGAACTGGGTGTTAGTGATAAGGCTATTTTAGAAAACTATAATCTGGTCTGGATTATCACAGACTATGATATTGAGGTAGCTCGTTTGCCTCGTTTTGCGGAAGAAATCACCATCGAAACGGAAGCCTTGAGCTACAATAGACTCTTTTGCTACCGTCGCTTTACCATTTATGATGAAGTAGGGCAGGAGCTCATCCATATGATGGCGACCTTTGTTCTCATGGATCGAGACAGTCGAAAAGTTCATGCAGTAGAACCTGAGATTGTGGCTCCTTACCAGTCTGAGTTTGATAAAAAATTGATTCGCGGGCCAAAGTATGAGTCCTTGGAAGAGTCAATCAGTAAGGATTACCATGTCCGTTTTTACGACTTGGATATGAATGGTCATGTTAATAACAGTAAGTATCTGGACTGGATTTTTGAGGTCATGGGTGCGGACTTTTTGACCCAATATATCCCCAAGAAAATCAATCTCAAGTATGTCAAGGAAGTTCGACCAGGTGGGCTTATTACATCGGCTGTTGAACGGACTGGACTGGAAAGCAAGCATGAGATTACAAGCGACGGTGCTACCAATGCCCAAGCAATCATCACTTGGCAAGAAATTAAAAAAGATTAGGGAAAAATATGAAATATAAAGGCTATTTAATTGATTTAGACGGAACCATTTATAAGGGGAAAGACCGAATCCCAGCAGGTGAGGCTTTTGTCCATGAATTGCAAAAGCGGGACATTCCCTATCTCTTTGTAACCAATAATACAACCCGCACTCCTGAGAGTGTTCAGGAGATGTTGGCTCAGAATTTTAACATCGATACGCCCCTATCGACTGTCTACACAGCGACTTTGGCGACTATCGACTATATGAACGACTTGGGGCTTGAAAAGACCGTCTATGTCATCGGAGAAGCAGGGCTTAAGGAAGCCATCAAGGCGGCTGGTTATGTGGAAGACAAGGATAATCCTGCCTATGTGGTAGTAGGCCTGGACTGGCAAGTTGACTATGAAAAATTTGCCATAGCAACTCTAGCTATTCAAAAAGGTGCCCACTTTATCGGAACCAATCCTGACCTCAACATCCCGACAGAGCGCGGTCTTTTGCCTGGTGCTGGTTCACTGATTACCCTTCTTGAAGTGGCAACACGAGTGAAGCCTGTTTATATTGGGAAACCAAATGCCATCATTATGGACAAGGCGGTTGAGCACTTAGGTTTGGAACGTGAAGAATTAATCATGGTTGGGGACAATTATTTGACTGATATTCGAGCTGGGATTGACAATGGCATTCCAACTCTCTTGGTGACAACAGGTTTTACCAAGGCAGAAGAAGTGGCAGACCTGCCAATCGCACCGACTCATGTGGTTTCTAGCCTTGCGGAGTGGAACTTTGATGAAAACTAAACTGACCTTTTGGAGCTCTATGCTCTTTCTCCTCTCCTTCTCAATTCTTTTGACCATTTATTTGGCTTGGATTTTTTATCCTTTGGAGATTGAGTGGCTGAACTTGACGGATCGAGTTTATCTAAAACCAGAAACCATTCAATATAACTTTCATATCTTGATGGATTACCTGACCAATCCTTTTAGTCAGGTCTTGCAGATGCCAGATTTTCGTTCGTCAGCAGCTGGTCTGCACCATTTTGCGGTGGTCAAGAACCTCTTTCACCTAGTTCAGCTAGTAGCTCTAGTGACACTGCCAAGTTTCTATGTCTTTGTCAAAGGGATTGTGAAAAAGGGCTTTTTATCTCTATTTAGTAAAGGGCTTTTGGCTCTAGTAGTCTTACCTGTGATGATTGGGCTTGGGGGAGTTTTGATTGGTTTTGACCAATTCTTTACCCTTTTCCATCAAATTCTCTTTGTGGGAGATGATACCTGGCTTTTTGACCCAGCCAAGGATCCAGTTATTTTAATTTTACCAGAGACCTTCTTCCTACATGCCTTCCTCCTCTTTTTTGCCCTCTATGAAAGCTTCTTTGGCTATCTTTATCTGAAAAGTCGTGGGAAGTAAAATTTTGGATGAAGCTTCATCATTAAAAACAGCCGAAATAGCCACAGTTGTTTCCTAACTGTGGCTATTTCGGCTGTTTTCTAATTTCTTCCCTGTTTATCGGGTCTGCCTCTACCTGCCAGTAGCAACTCAGCCCAGAGTTTATGGCCAATCAATTCCAGTTTTATTGAGCATTTTGACTTGTTGATAGAAGATGTCTCTAAATTGAGAAATAGTTTGGTCCAGGAAAAGACCATTCAGACTGTCCAGATAGGCTAAAATCTGACTTGCCAGTTTTATTCCCTCCTTCTTATCTTGTCTGAGCAAATTATAACATTCTTGCATTTTAATGATAAAAAATGCTTCTTGCAATACTACTTTTAGGGGATGTAATTCCTTAATTCTATATACATCAATTTTGTCCACTAAATTTTGGGCAAGTTGGTAATGCCCATTTCGAGAATAGGTTCGGATGATGTCTGAGAGTGTCAATATAAGCTCTCGTTTTTGTTTGAAATCAACAAATGTTTCTTCTAGCAAAGCAAGAGCTGTTTTTGCAATTTGTTGAAGTGTTTCTGTAGGAAAGTCAAAATATTCAACTAAAAGTGCAAATAAGGTGTAATCCTTTGGAAGCCAGTAGTTTAGATGAAATAAGGCAGTCTTAGCCCGATTGAGGATAGTCCAATCTTCTTTCAACAAATTCTCCCTATTTCTAAACATGCCTAAAGATTGGATATAGGCATGATCAGTGCAATAGGTATCAGATTCTAATATTTGAATCAATTCTAGAATCTTAGTTTGTGTTGTGAGCCCAGTTTTTATAGCTTCGGGAAGTGAAGGATCCTGATACTGATCACGCATAAACAACATTATAACATCATGGGCATCATGGATTTTGAGATTTTCTAGGATTTTGAAGTAGGTGTCAACCTTGACGGTTGTGATGCCTTTTTCAAATTTACTGAGGTTGTTGGGACTAATAGCAGTACCAGCGGCTTCTTTTAGAGTAAAGCCTCTCTCCTCTCGGATTTGTTTGATAACTGAACCAAAGTTTATTTCCATTTTACTAATCTCCTTGTGATTTTACTTTATTATACACTATTTCAACTAGATAAGAAAAAAACAACAAAAAGATACGATATTGAGAAGTTTTGTAAGGGATTTCGGCAAAAAACTATTTTTTTCGTCGTTTTTCTTCACTAGTAGGAAAAGTATGCTATAGTATAGGGGAATAATATTTAAAGGAGTTTGTCTATGAAATTCAAACTAGTTTTGTTTGCTAGTTTAGCAGTAGCAGCACTAGGAGCTACTACAGTTCTTGATACAGAAGGAAACCTGCCCTTCTCATCACAGGTTGTTCATGCAGATTCGAGTGATATCGTGGGGATTAAAAAACATGATGTGAAAATTACACTAAAACAGCATCCTACATTAGAGAAATTAGATATCACGGCTACGATTGATAGTTTACCTAGAGGAGTATACAGTAATTCTATTAGTAGTGTTTTTGGTTTTTTTAAAAATGTTAACACTGGTGAACTTCATCAATATATTCTACCAAATATGTCGTTCACTTCTTATGAATTGTCAGTTTCAAGAGAGTTTTATTGGAATAATGATAATTTGATATCTTTAGCAGATGGAGATTATTGGATTGTGTATTCTGATACATTAGAGGATACAGAAGGTGCTCCTCGCTATGAACACCGTTACTACGGACAGTCTGAAATTGTAACGATTAAAGATCATAAAATCGTTAGTATCGGTGGACGAGGACAAGCTACAGCCGAGTCTCAAAGCTCTCAAGCTCAAACACATTCTACTACTAGCAGCACAGCTTCTGGAAAAAATGGCTGGTCAGGCAGCTCTTACTACCAAAATGGCAACAAGGTCTACAGCAAGTGGATCTATGATTACCAATATAAGTCTTACTTCTATATCGATGCTGCGGGTAACTATGTTCAAAATGCTTGGGTGGGCAATTACTACCTCAAATCTGGCGGTTACATGGCACAAAATGAGTGGGTATATGATAAAAACTATGGAGCCTATTACTATTTGACTGGTGAAGGTAGCTATGCTCGTAGTTCTTGGGTCGGTAACTATTACCTCAAAGCAAATGGTAAAATGGCCAAGAGCGAATGGATTTATGACAGAAATTATAGAGCATACTATTACCTAACAGGTGAAGGTAGTTATGCACGTAATGCTTGGATTGGTGATTATTACCTTAAATCTAATGGTAAGATGGCCGTTAGTGAACGAACTCCAGATGGCTATCGAGTAGATGGTTCAGGTAAATGGATTCGTTAGTAGGAGATGATGGTAATTTATGATGAAAATGAAAACAGTATTAGTATCGGCCTTGTTTATTTTTGCCGTAGGCACTGCAGCTCTCGTTAACGTTCAGGAAGTAATGGCTGCCACTCCTAAACTTGCTAAATCAGACTACGATCCTGCTAAAGTTAAGAATTTAAAAGTACAGATGAATTTGAGTCAAGATACAAGTTCGGGAAAATTAAAGATTACAGCTAGTATTGATACCTTCCCGGAAGGAATGAATGAGGTTTCTATTCCCTTCTTCTTATTTAATGTTAAAACTCAAGTGACTGAAAAGTTCCCTGGATTAGCTGATGCTATTTTTACACCTAGTCAACCAAGCGTGACAAGGGAATATGATATGAATCAGGCTAATTTGAATGCTTTTGCGGATGGCGAGTATCGAATTGTTTTGAGAGATTGGAAACAGCCTCCGTATGGTTACTATCGTTATTATGGTCACACTGAGATTGTTACCATCCAAGACCATAAAATGGTTGGAACAGGTACTCATATCGATCAGGCAAAAAATGGCTGGTTCGGTAATTCATACTATAAAAATGGAGTTAAAGCAAGAAACGAATATATTCGCAGTTCTGATAGAAGAGGAGTATATTATGTAGATTCGGATGGTAACTTGGTTGAAAATAAATGGTTTGGGAATTTCTACTTTAAACCTGGTGGTTTAATGGCACAGCAAGAGTGGATTTACGATAAAAATTATGGGGCCTGGTACTATATATTAGCTCAATCAGGATATGTAAAAAACGCTTGGATTGGGAATTACTACCTCAAATCTGATGGTAAAATGGCTCAGAGTGAGTGGATTTATGATAATTACTATAAATCATATTACTATTTAACATCAAATGGAAGCTACGCTCGAAACGCTTGGATTGGAAATTACTATCTCAAATCTAATGGTAAAATGGCCAAGAGTGAGTGGATTTATGACAGAAATTATGGAGCTTATTATTACTTAACTAGTGAAGGTAGCTATGCCCGCAATACTTGGGTAGGCGATTACTATCTTAAAGCTAACGGTAAGATGGCTGTTAATGAACGTACACCAGATGGTTACCGTGTAGATGGCTCAGGTAAATGGATTCGCTAGTAAGATATTGGTTGAAATAAAAACGAGAGAGCCTAATCTGTATGAGAAAAGGAATCCTTTTAGGAAATAATCTTAAAAGGATTTCTCTGTGTTTGAAATAAAACTATGAGTACCAATTTCTGTTATAACCATGCCACTATCATCATTCTTGTATTTTTGTAATTTACTTGCTACAATGGATAAAACAGTGTCTTCAATTACCAACTATGCTATTTTGACTTTCAACATGGTCGTCCTGGTTTAGGTTATATTGTTTACATTTTTGGATGGATCTTATTTGGCTATTATTTGGTGGACAAAAAATGGATACAATCAGAAAGGAATCATTGAGAAGATTTGAAAAAGATGAAAAAGTATTTACGATATAGTATTGTTTTCCTAGTTGCCCTGCTTTTTTTAGGGGCTTGTGGAAAGAAGGAAGAATCCTCTTCAGAGGTAATGGATCAGATTGATATTGCGAATTCTCTTGAAACAGACAATTTTGATGAGTGGTATCGTTCTTTTGGAACGATTGAACATTTATCAGGTGAGATGCCCTTATTTGGAACCATTGATCTTGGTTATAATGGTCAGGCCATTATTGTAAGAGATGGAAAAGAGATGTTGCATGGCCGTGATCGTGGTGGAATGATGAAAGGTCAATTTACGATTAAAAAGTATGCAGGGGACACGAAGATCACGACCATTGATTACGAGCTCGACAAAACATATGTTGTTGGAAAGACCTATTCCAAAACAACAGTCCTACCAGAAGTTGAGGTATCGCTTTCTATATCTCAGGAAGAGATTGACCGCATTGAAACAGACTTTAAAGATCAGTCCTATACTTTTTATGGCTACAAGGACCCTAACGGCTATCTGATTTTGACAGATGGTAAAGAAGATAAACCAACAGTCTATCTTTATAAGCTGGAGCAACCCATGGAATTGAAAGTCACTGCCGAAAAGGCTGCGGTTCGTAAGGAACCACTCTATGATTCAGAAGTGTTCACTGAACTCAGCAAGGATCAAAGAATAACGGCTTCTAATTCGGTTGCTGGAGAGAGAAAAGATAGAGGCCATATTTGGTACCAAATTGATGTAGAAGGTAAAACTGGTTTTATACTGCAAGCGGATATTATCGATCCTAAAACAAATCATTACCCTACCAATATGATTGCTACGAGACGTTCATTTAAGGTACCGGAAATCTTGAATGGAAATTTGCATCTAATAGCAGATACCTGGGTTAATGCTGCGGGTGAAGAAATCACTATCAAACCAGATGGCAGTATGAGTAACGGAGATCGCTTGCAAATAGGATCAGAGAAAGTAGATATAGCTGCACTGATTGTTGGAAGAACAGAAGAAGGTGTCCTTGTTTATCCAGCTAATACACCAAGTCATTCTCAAGGTGGCCGGTCAGATAGTAGTAAGGATCGGATAGCCTTCTCAAATAGTCCATTTATTCCAACAGATAAGTTTTTCTACAGAAAATCAGATGGCATAACAACTTTTGATAATACAAGCTCTCAGAATGGTACTAATCAGGAGACGTCTCAGAGTTCGAGTCGTGAACCTGTAGTTGGTAATCCTTCTGTTCGAAATCCTCAAAAGGATGAAATATCACTAGTAGCAGGTAGTTGGTCAAGGACTGGTTCAGAACCTAAAAACTGGATTATTCATGATTCTGGCTTAGTCAATAAATATGAACGAATCTTTTTGTCCAAGAACCAAGAAGGAGCAGTTGGAAAGAGATTTGAGATTGGAAGACGAGCAACAACACCTGTACTCTTTATACCGGCAGGAACGCCTCACGGTGCGTCAGATTCATCCAAAGACCGTCTATTCTTTGAGGAATTTGGAAAATCAGATAGAGCTGAAGATTATTACTATCGAGATTAGAAGATACGTTTAAAAGTAAAATAGTGTCGCAAGATTGTGGCGTTCTTTTTTGTGAGCCCAATACTTCCCTATATAGCTCTCCAAGAGTGAATTAACTAAATAAGAAATGTATTAATCGTTCGCAAACAGTCTATTTTTCTTGAAAAAATAGGCTTTTTTTCTAAAAATCTCTAGTCAAGCGCTTTATTTTTTTGTATAATAGAAGTAGCAAAGTATAGATAAGAAGAGAAAAGCATGATTACACTATTTCTATCACCGAGCTGTACTTCATGTCGTAAGGCAAAGGCCTGGTTAGAAAAACATAAGGTTCCCTTTGAGGAACACAATATTATGACCAGTCCTTTAACAAGAAAAGAATTGCAACACATCCTTTCCTTGACCGAAAATGGTACTGATGACATCATTTCAACTCGTTCAAAAATTTTTCAAAAATTAGATATTGATGTAGAAAGTATTTCGGTATCGGAATTGCTTCATTTGATTGAGCAGTACCCTAGTCTTTTGCGTCGTCCCATTATTATTGATGCCAAACGTATGCAAATCGGTTTTAATGAAGATGAGATTCGTGCTTTTCTCCCTCGTAGTTACCGTAAGCAAGAACTAAAAGAAGCAAGAATGAGAGCTGGTATTAGTTAATGAACAAACAGTATAGTTACCCACTAGATTTGTCGTGGAGCACTGAAGAACTTGCTTCAGTGCTTTCTTTTTTTAATGATGTTGAAGCTGCCTATGAGGGCAAGGTAGAGGCTCAAAAGTTACTGGACTCCTATAAAGGATTCAAAGCGGTCGTGCCAAGTAAGAGCGAAGAAAAACGTTTGGGACGAGAATTTGAAACAGTGAGTGGCTATTCGCTTTACCGAGTAGTTCAGGCGGCTAAGGAAAAAGGGGAAGGAAAGATTTCTCTTGGAAAGTAAGTTTGAATTTGCTAAAGAGCTAATTAAGAAAGCAGGCCAGTACATTCTTGACCACATGCAGGAAGACTTGTGTGTTGAGACCAAGTCCTCTCCAACAGATTTGGTGACCAGACTGGACAAGGAAGTTCAGGAGCTATTGGTTGGTGAGATTTTGTCTCGTTATCCTGAAGATAAGATTTGTGCTGAAGAAGGTTGTCTGCGAGCCTCGGTTCAAGAGGGCAGGGTTTGGGTTATTGATCCGATTGATGGGACCAATAATTTTGTAGCCCAGCAGGAAGATTTTGCTGTTATGATGGCTTATTTTGAGAATGGTCAGGGACAGTTTGGCCTGATTTATGATGTGGTCAAAGGGGATTGTTATCACGGTGGTGGAGAATTTCCAGTTTGTCTAAATGATAAGCCCCTAGCTCCCTTTAAAGCAAAACCACTTGGAGATTTTCTCATTGCAGGCAATAGTGGCATGCTGGAAACCAACGAATGGGGGCTGGCTGATTTGAGTCAAGCGGTCCTCGGTGTTCGTGTCTATGGGAGTGCGGCCATTAGTTTTGCCAAGATTTTGTCAGGGCGTTTGTTGACCTATGTCACTTATCTGCAACCATGGGATTATGCTGCGGCTAGTATTTTAGGGGAAAGTCTGGGCTATCGGGTCGTGACTCTATCTGGTCAACCGCTTGATTTTAAAACCAGACAGCCGGTCATGATGGTCCCTCTTGAGATGCAGGAGGAAATTCAATCCTATATTTACGAAAGGAAAAGAACTTAAATGCAATTTCCAGAAGGATTTGTTGAAAAATATGAAGAGATATTAGGAGATGAGGCAAGAGATTTTCTTGCCTCTTTTGAGGAGGAAGCGGTTTCGGCCTTTCGGGTCAATCCTTTAAAAGAAGCGCAAGTTTCCTTTCCTGATGCCATTCCTCAAACTCCTTGGGGACATTATGGGAAGGTTTCAGGGAAATCGCCTGAGCATGCTACAGGTTTGGTCTATTCGCAAGAACCCGCTGCCCAGATGGTTGCTCAGGTAGCCCAACCCAGTCCTGGTATGAAAGTCTTGGATTTGGCCGCTGCTCCAGGTGGAAAATCAACTCAGCTGGCTGCCTATCTAGCAGGGGAGGGTATTCTCGTTTCCAATGAAATTTCAAGCAAACGGGCTAAGATTTTAGTAGAAAATATGGAGCGCTTTGGAGCGACAAATGTCGTGGTGACCAATGAATCTGCTGACCGCTTGGCCAAGGTTTTTAAAGGCTATTTTGACCTCATTGTCCTTGATGCTCCTTGCTCTGGTGAAGGGATGTTCCGTAAGCAACCAGATGCTATGGACTATTGGAGCTTAGATTATCCGAGTCAATGCGCTAGCTTGCAAAGAGAAATTCTGGAAGATGCAGTGACCATGTTAGCTGAGGGCGGTCGTCTGGTTTATTCGACTTGTACCTGGGCACCTGAGGAAAACGAAGAGATTGTCAATTGGCTACTGAAAGAGTATGATTTTGACTTGTTGCCAGTTGAGCATATCAATGGAATGGTAGCTGGTATTGACCTGCCAGAAACGGCTCGGATGTATCCTCATCATTTTAAGGGAGAAGGTCAGTTTGTAGCCCATCTACAGTTTAAGGGTGAAAATCACGCCCCTAAATTTAAGGCAAGTAAAAGCAATCTCAGCCGAGAACAAGTTGCCTTGTGGCAGGAATTTGCCCAAAAACATTTGAAAATCAATCTAAGGGGAATCTTGCAGACTTTTGGTGACCAACTCTATCTCTTGCCCGAACTCTTGCCAGATTTAGGGAAGCTCAAGATTGCTCGCAATGGACTGCATCTGGGTACCTTTAAGAAGAAACGCTTTGAGCCTAGTTTTGCTCTTGGTCTAGCCTTGAAACCGAGTCAGGTAAAGCAGTCAGTTGAAATTGACCGAGAGGAGTTTGTAAAGTATGCGGCTGGAGAAACCGTTCAGCTGGCGGAAAGTCTGCCAAATGGTTGGTACCAAGTTTTGGTTCAAGGCAACGGGTTGGGCTTTGGAAAGGTGACTGGAAATGTTTTGAAAAATTATTTTCCAAAAGGCCTCAGATTCAAGTGAAAATGCTAGTCAAAGTAGCTTGTCTATGTTATAGTGGAAGTATGGATTTTTTTCAAATTGTCTTTCATTTTAAGTCAAAATTGGTGGGCAAGGTAACTGAGCAAATGACTAGTAAAACTAAGCAAAGAACTTCAGTTGGCTCCCAATTTTCAAAAGAAAAACATAAATAAATAGTTGAAAAAATTCACAGCATTCACCATTATTTTCAAGGAGAAAAACAGTGAAAAAAAGGAAAAAACTCGCTTTATCCCTTGCAGCTCTTTTGCTGGCAGGTTCTTTGGCGGGATGTGCTAGCTGGATTGATCGTGGAGAATCCATGACAGCTGTTGGCTCAACGGCTCTTCAGCCCTTGGTCGAAGCAGCAGCAGATGAATTTGGCTCTATGCACGTTGGAAAAACAGTCAACGTCCAAGGTGGAGGATCTGGTACAGGTTTGTCTCAGGTTCAGTCTGGAGCTGTTGATGTAGGAAATTCAGACGTATTTGCCGAGGAAAAAGACGGTATCAACGCATCCGCTCTAGTGGACCATAAGGTAGCGGTAGCGGGCTTGGCGGTGATTGTAAACAAGGAAGTTGATGTTGAAAATCTGACAACTGAACAACTTCGTAGCATCTTCACTGGTCAAGTGACCAACTGGAAAGAAGTCGGTGGGAAAGACCTAGCCATTTCCATTATCAACCGTGCGGCAAGTTCAGGTTCGCGTGCCACCTTTGATAGTGTTATCATGGATGGTCAATCTGCCGTGCAGAGTCAAGAACAGGATTCAAATGGGATGGTCAAAAACATTGTTTCCCAGACACCAGGAGCCATTTCTTACCTAGCCTTTGCCTATGTGGATGACTCAGTTAAACGCATGAAGTTGAATGGTTATGAGCCGATTGCAGAAAATGTTACAAGCAATAACTGGCCTTTGTGGTCTTATGAACACATGTACACCCTAGGTCAACCAAATGAATTGGTGGCAGAATTTCTCAACTTTGTCCTCTCTGATGAAGCGCAAAGCGGAATCGTTAAGGGGATGGGCTATATTTCTGTTAAGGAAATGAAGGTTGAAAAAGATGCTGTAGGAACGGTGACAGCACTAGAAGGGAGTCACTAATGAATCAAGAAGAATTAGCTAAAAAATTACTTTCTCCCTCAAAGAACTCTCGTTTAGAGAAACTTGGAAAAGGCTTGACCTTTGCCTGTTTGTCTTTGATTGTCATCATTGTGGCTATGATTTTAATCTTCGTAGCCCAAAAAGGTTTGTCGACCTTCTTTGTCAATGGGGTCAATATCTTTGATTTTCTCTTTGGACAAACTTGGAATCCTTCAGGTAAACAATTTGGTGCCCTTCCCATGATTTTGGGTTCCTTTATTGTCACAATCCTATCAGCCCTTATCGCAACTCCTTTTGCCATTGGTGCGGCAGTCTTTATGACCGAGGTTTCACCAAAGGGTGCTAAAATTTTGCAACCAGCTATTGAATTGCTGGTTGGGATTCCTTCCGTCGTGTATGGATTTATCGGTTTGCAGGTCGTTGTTCCCTTTGTTCGTAGTATCTTTGGTGGAACTGGTTTTGGAATCTTGTCAGGGATTTTCGTTCTCTTTGTCATGATTTTACCGACGGTAACCTTTATGACAACCGATAGCTTGCGTGCGGTGCCTCGTCATTATCGTGAAGCTAGTTTGGCTATGGGGGCCACTCGCTGGCAAACCATCTGGCGCGTGACCTTGAAGGCAGCGCGTTCAGGGATTTTTACAGCAGTGGTCTTTGGGATGGCGCGTGCCTTTGGTGAAGCTCTAGCCATTCAGATGGTGGTCGGAAACTCAGCCGTAGTCCCAACTTCACTAACAACACCTGCTGCGACCTTGACCTCTGTGTTGACCATGGGTATCGGAAATACTGTTATGGGAACTGTTGACAATAACGTTCTCTGGTCACTGGCCTTAGTCTTGCTTTTGATGAGTTTGGCCTTTAACAGTGTGATTAAATTGATTACGAAAGAAAGAGGAAAGAAAAACTATGCACGCTAAGAAATTAGATAAAATTGCAACAGCTGTCCTCTACTCAATTGCAGGAATTATTGTTGCCATCTTGGCATCCTTGATTCTCTATATCTTGGTTCGTGGTTTGCCCCACATCTCTTGGTCTTTCTTGACTGGCAAATCATCTGCCTTGGCCTTGACAGTCTTTAACTTGCCTCAGATGACTCGTAATGTCGAGGACAGTTTGAAACACGTTCACCATACGCAACGTGAGGCTGGTCTGGCCCTTGGGATTTCTCGTTTGGAGACAGTTGTCCATGTGGTCATTCCAGAAGCTCTTCCAGGTATTGTGACTGGGGTCGTCTTAGCTTCTGGTCGTATCTTTGGTGAGGCTGCGGCTCTTATCTATACAGCAGGACAATCCGCTCCAGCCCTTGACTGGTCTAACTGGAATATTCTCAGTGTGACCAGTCCAATCTCTATCTTCCGTCAAGCAGAAACCTTGGCTGTCCATATCTGGAAAGTCAATAGTGAAGGTACTATTCCAGATGGAACTATCGTATCAGCAGGTTCTGCGGCCGTGCTCCTTATCTTTATCCTCATTTTTAACTTTGGAGCCCGTAAACTCGGAAGCTACCTACATAAGAAATTAACCGCTGCCTAAAGGAGAAGCCATGTCAAAATATAATTGGGATGAAAAGCATATCATCACCTTTCCTGAAGAGAAAGTGGCCCTCTCAACTAAGGATTTACATGTTTACTACGGTAAAAATGAATCTATTAAGGGCATCGATATGCAATTTGAAAAGAATAAAATTACTGCCTTAATTGGCCCTTCTGGTTCAGGGAAATCAACCTACCTCCGCAGTCTCAACCGTATGAATGATACCATTGATATTGCCAAGGTAACAGGTCAAATTCTCTATCAAGGGATTGATGTCAACCGCCCAGAAATCAATGTTTATGAGATGCGTAAGCATATTGGAATGGTCTTCCAACGACCAAATCCCTTTGCCAAGTCTATCTACCGTAACATCACTTTTGCCCATGAACGTGCAGGAGTTAAGGACAAGCAAGTCTTGGATGAAATTGTGGAAACCTCTCTCCGTCAGGCTGCCCTTTGGGACCAGGTCAAGGACGATTTACACAAGTCTGCCTTGACCCTATCAGGTGGTCAGCAGCAACGTCTCTGTATCGCTCGTGCTATCTCTGTTAAACCAGATATCCTCTTGATGGATGAACCTGCGTCAGCCTTGGATCCGATTGCGACAGCTCAGCTGGAAGAAACGATGTTGGAATTGAAGAAGGACTTTACCATCATCATCGTGACCCACAGTATGCAGCAGGCTGCGCGTGCTAGTGACTACACAGGATTTTTCTACTTGGGCGACTTGATTGAGTACGATAAGACCTCTAATATTTTCCAAAATGCCAAACTACAGTCAACCAATGACTACGTAACAGGACACTTTGGATAGAAAGGAAACAGTATGACAGAAGCGATTTTACAGGTATCAGACCTGTCCGTTTACTACAATCAAAAAAAGGCCTTGAATAGTGTTTCCTTATCTTTCCAACCCAAGGAAATCACAGCCTTGATTGGTCCATCTGGATCAGGGAAGTCAACCCTTCTCAAGGCTATCAACCGTATGGGGGATCTCAATCCAGAGGTAACCACAACTGGTTCAGTGGTTTACAACGGCCACAATATCTACAGCCCGCGTACAGATACAGTTGAATTGCGGAAGGAAATCGGGATGGTTTTCCAACAACCAAACCCCTTCCCTATGTCTATCTACGAAAACGTTGTTTATGGGCTTCGTATCAATGGAGTGAAGGATAAGCAGGTGCTGGATGAAGCAGTAGAAAAAGCCTTGCAACGAGCTTCCATCTGGGATGAGGTCAAGGATCGCCTACATGATTCAGCTATCGGGCTTTCAGGTGGACAACAGCAACGTGTTTGTGTTGCCCGTGTCTTGGCAACCAGTCCTAAAATCATTCTCTTGGATGAACCGACTTCAGCCTTGGACCCTATATCTGCTGGGAAGATTGAGGAAACCTTGTATGGTCTAAAAGATAAATACACCATGCTCTTGGTTACGCGTTCCATGCAACAAGCCTCTCGTATCTCTGACAAGACAGGATTTTTCCTAGATGGAGATTTAATTGAGTTTAACGATACCAAGAAGATGTTCCTCAACCCACAACACAAGGAAACAGAAGATTATATTTCAGGAAAATTTGGATAAGGAGATAAATGATGTTACGTTCTCAATTTGAGGAAGATTTAGAGAAATTGCACAACCAGTTCTATGCTATGGGACAAGAAGTGCTATCCCAAATCAATCGGACAGTGCGTGCCTTTGTTACGCATGACCGTGATTTGGCCAAGGAAGTCATCGAAGACGATGCAGAAGTAAACGAATACGAAGTGAAATTGGAGAAGAAATCATTTGAAATGATTGCCCTTCAACAACCCGTTTCTCAGGACTTGCGTACAGTTCTAACAGTCTTGAAGGCTGTATCTGACTTGGAGCGTATGGGGGACCATGCCGTTTCCATTGCCAAGGCGGCAATTCGTATGAAGGGGGAGCAACGTATCCCTGCTGTTGAAGAAGAAATTAAGAGAATGGGGCGTGATGTCAAGAACTTCGTCGAAGCAGCCCTTGAACTCTATCTGAATGGTTCAGTGGATCAGGCCTATGAAGTAGCAGCTATGGACGAAAAAATCAACCATTATTTTGATAGCATTCGTGACTTGGCTACAGAAGAGATCAAGAAAAATCCTGATGCCATTGTTACAGGTCGTGATTATTTCCAAGTGATTGCCTTCTTGGAACGTATTGGAGACTATGCTAAAAATATCTGTGAATGGGTTGTTTACTTTGAAACAGGTAAGATTGTCGAACTATAAAGTAGATTTATTCTGTATAAAAAGGAGCTTGGAATCAACTGATAGCTCCTTTTATTGAATGAAAAAAATATTTTTAAGATAAAAATTCAAAAAACACTTGACAAGCATCTTGGATAGCGTTATAATTATACAAAATTAACAGAGAGGTTGTTTATTTATGAAATCAAAAAAATGGATATTTGTTTTATGTAGTTTTCTTGCAAGTTTCTTCTTAGTAGCTTGTCAGTCGGGTTCTAATGAGTCTCAGTCAGCTGTTGATGCCATTAAGCAAAAGGGGAAATTAGTTGTCGCGACTAGTCCTGACTATGCACCTTTTGAATTTCAGTCTTTAGTTGACGGGAAAAATCAGGTAGTCGGTGCAGATATTGATATGGCCCAAGCTATCGCTGATGAACTTGGGGTGAAGTTGGAAATTTCAAGCATGAGTTTTGACAATGTATTGACCAGTCTTCAAACTGGTAAGGCTGACCTAGCGGTTGCAGGAATTAGCGCTACTGATGAGAGAAAAGAAGTCTTTGATTTTTCAATTCCTTACTATGAAAACAAGATTAGTTTCTTGGTTCGTAAGTCTGATGTAGAAAAATACAAGGATTTAACTAGCCTTGAAAGTGCTAATATTGCAGCCCAAAAAGGGACTGTTCCAGAAGCTATGGTCAAGGAACAATTGCCAAAAGCTCAATTAACTTCCCTAACCAATATGGGTGAAGCAGTTAATGAATTGCAGGCTGGAAAAGTTGATGCTGTTCACATGGATGAGCCTGTTGCCCTTAGCTATGCTGCTAAAAATGCCGACCTAGCTGTCGCAACGGTCAGCTTGAAGATGAAGGACGGCGAAGCTAATGCAGTTGCCCTTAGAAAAAATAGTGCTGATTTGAAAGAAGTGGTGGACAAGGTCATCCAAAAACTCAAGGATGACGGTACCTACCAAAAATATCTTGAAAAAGCGGCAACCTTAACAGAAGTTGAACAATAAGAAAAAAGCAGAGTTGGAAGTCATTCCAATTCTGCTTTTAAATAGTTTAAAACCTTTTCCAGATTTTCTAAGGACACCTTGGCAAATTGATAAGGACAGGCACCCAAGTAAGCCTCTTCAAAGAAATCCAAGCCCAGTTGGCTGTGTTTGAGACTAGCAATTTTAGGATACTGTCTTAGGTCTAGTAATAAACCATCGTGTAGGGGAAAATGAGGAAGGGAACAAGGAGTGTTAGCTAATCTTTCCTCGAGTTGTTTTTGGTAGTCTTCCTGATTGGCCAAGCGAGCTAGACGGTTTTTCTCAAACAATTGACTGTCAATATAGAGTGACAGGGCCTTTTGCATGATAAGGTTGCTGTCGTAGTCTAGGATATTTTTGTAGGCCACAAAGGCTTCTTTGATAGCATTTGGAAGGATGAGTGCTGTAATCCGCAGGGCTGGAAAGAGGCTAGTTGAGAAGGACTTGATATAAATGACGCGCCCCTCTGTATCTAGATAGTGGAAGGTCTGGCCCTTTTTAGAGTCCAAATCCCCCAAATAGTCGTCCTCTACGATATAGACACCATACTTGGTAGCTAAGTCAAGAATAGCCCGTTTGTCCTGCTCAGAATAGGAATGCCCCAGAGGATAGTGAAAACGAGGAATGGTGTAGAAAAACTTAATTTTTCCTGTCTTGAAGTGTCGCTCCAGCTCCTTAAAGTCAATCCCATCAATGCCTCGTTCGATCGTTTGATAGTCCAGACCTTGAGCAATCAAGAGGCGATTCATCCGATGGTAGGTCGGCTGTTCCACCAAGATTTCCTTGGCTTGGCTAGGAAAGGATATTTGAGAGAGAATAAATAAGGCTTGTTGGGTTCCAGAAGTCAATACCAGTTGGTCAGCCTTGCAGTAGAGGGCTTGGTCAAAGAGGAGTTTATGAATGGATTGTCTTAAGTCTTCTAATCCTTCTTGGTTGTCATAGTAGTTGAAGAGGTAGTTTTCCCGCCCAATCAAGGTTTCATTGACACAGAGTCGGAAATCGTCATAGGCACTGGCATGTTCGTCAGTGACTTCGATTTCTAGATCCTGGTGTTGCCCTTGTTCTAGGACATAGTAACCACTCTGGGGCTTGGCATAGAGGTATTGTTCATGCCGTAATTCCAGCAGGGCTCGTTGGACAGTATCCTTGCTACAGTGAAAGTCAAGGCTCAGTTGACGGATAGAAGGCAGGCGACTTCCCGTTGGAAAGCGTCCAGACTCGATACTATTTTTCAGATAAGATACGACCTCTTGGTACTTGCTTTGTTTCTTCATTCCATACCTCCCTTGATTTTGTTACATTGTACCCTTTTTTTTCCTTCTTGGCAATGTCTAAAGTGTTTCTCTCGTTCACATCTAGGGGCAAATGTGGTATACTTAGGAGTAAGATTTATAGAATAACAGACAAGAAAGAGAATGGATAAGAACGTGCAGGAACCAGTGAAATTATTTCAATACAATACCCTTGGAGCCTTGATGGCTGGCCTTTATGGTGGTACCATGACAGTAGGAGAATTGCTAGAGCATGGTGACCTTGGTTTGGGGACCTTGGATTCCATTGATGGGGAATTAATTGTCTTGGATGGTAAGGCTTATCAGGCCAAAGGATCAGGAGATCAGCCAGAAATTGTGGAAGTATCACCAGATGCCCTTATTCCTTATGCAGCGGTAGTACCGCATCAGGCAGAGGTTATTTTCCGCCAGCGCTTTGAGATGACGGACAAGGAATTGGAGGAGCGAATTGAGTCTTATTATGACGGGGAAAATCTTTTCCGCTCTATCAAGATTCGTGGGGAATTTTCACATATGCATGTGCGCATGATTCCCAAGTCGACACCAGAGACCAAGTTTGCTGATGTTGCAACCCATCAGCCTGAATATCGTCGTGACAATGTCGCAGGAACCATCGTTGGTTTCTGGACGCCAGAGATTTTCCATGGAGTTAGTGTGGCAGGCTATCATCTACACTTCATCTCAGATGATTTGACCTTCGGTGGGCATGTCATGGACTTTGTCATCAAGGAAGGGATTATCGAGGTGGGAGCGGTTGACCAGTTGGACCAACGTTTTCCAGTCCAAGATCGTCAATACTTGTTTGCTAAGTTCAATGTTGACGAGATGAAAAAAGATATTGAAAAGGCGGAATAGGAGAAGAAAATGACCATTCATATCATTATTACCATGTTTCTGTTGCTGGCTTTCTTGATAGGAAGCATTTGGTATGCCAAAAAGAAACACCAGATTAATCTAGCTGTCTTGGGCTTGGGGGCTGTTGCTTTCTTTGTCTCTTCACAGATTTTAGAAAAACTGGTGCATATCTTGGTTTTACATCCTCAAAAAGACGGTAGTATTACCCTCTTGCAAGACCATCCGCTTGTCTATATCATCTATGGCCTAGCCATGGCAGCATTTTTTGAGGAAACAGCTCGCCTTGTTTTCTTCAAATGGTTGGAGAAAAAGAGAAGTTTGGAAAAGGCAGATGCCTTGGCCTATGGCTTGGGGCATGGTGGTTTGGAATTGATTTTCCTAGGCCTTACTAGTTTGATTAATCTCTACATCGTTCTCTCGGCAGTTCAAACTCAGAATCCACAGGTTATGCAATTGCTGTCTGAAAATATGTTGAAAACTATCCAGTCACTTTCTGTCTGGCAGATTTATTTGCTTGGTTTTGAGCGAATTTTGGCTCTAGGTTTCCAATTGCTTTTGACTGTTTGGGTTTACCAAGCTGTTCGCCAGAAGAAATGGATTTATCTCCTAGCGGCCTATGGACTACATGCCTTCTTTGACCTGGCACCATCTCTAGCCCAAGTTGGCTGGCTGACAAGTCCAGTCTTGGTTGAAGTCATTCTACTAGTTGAACTGTTCCTAGTTGCCTATGGAACTAAGGCAATTTTTTGCAAAAAATCATAAGAAAAGGGGGAAACCTCTTTTTTTGTTTAAAATAAGCCCAAGATTTTTTTAGGGTCGTCAAATGGTCTTAAAAATGGTATAATGGAATGAATTTTGTAAAAGGAAGAGTGTCATGTCAGTAAAAGAAAAAATGCTTGAAATCTTAGAAGGAATTGATATTCGTTTTAAGGAACCCTTGCATAGCTATAGTTATACAAAAGTAGGTGGAGAGGCTGATTATTTGGTCTTTCCACGAAATCGTTTTGAGTTGGCTCGCGTTGTGAAATTTGCCAATCAAGAAGATATACCTTGGATGGTTCTTGGCAATGCCAGCAATATCATCGTTCGTGATGGAGGAATTCGTGGATTTGTCATCTTGTGTGACAAGCTCAATAATGTTTCTGTTGATGGCTATACCATTGAAGCAGAAGCTGGTGCTAACTTGATTGAAACAACTCGCATTGCCCTTCGTCATAGTTTGACTGGCTTTGAGTTTGCTTGTGGCATTCCAGGGAGCGTCGGTGGTGCTGTCTTTATGAATGCGGGCGCTTATGGTGGCGAGATTTCCCATATCTTACAGTCTTGTAAGGTCTTGACCAAGGATGGAGAAATCGAGACTCTGTCTGCCAAGGACCTGGCTTTTGGTTACCGCCATTCAGCTATTCAAGAGTCTGGTGCAGTTGTTCTGTCAGCTAAATTTGCCCTTGCTCCAGGAAACCATCAGGTTATCAAGCAAGAAATGGACCGCTTGACGCATCTACGTGAACTCAAGCAACCTTTAGAATACCCATCTTGTGGTTCGGTCTTTAAGCGTCCAGTCGGGCATTTTGCAGGTCAATTAATTTCAGAAGCTGGCTTGAAAGGCTATCGTATCGGTGGCGTAGAAGTCTCAGAAAAGCATGCAGGATTTATGATCAATGTCGCAGATGGAACGGCCAAAGACTATGAGGACTTGATTGAGTCTGTGATTGAAAAAGTCAAGGAACACTCTGGCGTTACTCTTGAGAGAGAAGTCCGTATTTTAGGTGAAAGCAAGTAGAAAGCTGTAGTTGAAAAGCTGCTGCTATATCATGGAAAGGGGGTGAAAGCCTATCGTTAGTGCAGAAGAATGTAGGCAGTTCAATCTCCTACACGAGGTAGTAGCGGCCTGACAGAGCCCTGATCTGTTAATCTATGAAAAAGAAGGAATAAATGACAATTGAAAAAACCAATTATTGAATTCAAAAACGTCTCTAAAGTTTTTGAAGACAGCAACACCAAGGTTCTCAAAGACATCAACTTTGAGTTGGAAGAAGGGAAATTCTACACCCTTCTAGGCGCATCTGGTTCAGGGAAATCAACCATCCTTAACATCATTGCGGGTTTACTGGATGCGACGACTGGAGATATTTTGCTGGACGGTGTTCGTATCAACGACATTCCAACCAACAAGCGTGACGTCCATACGGTCTTCCAATCCTATGCCTTGTTTCCACATATGAATGTGTTTGAAAATGTTGCCTTTCCGCTCCGCTTGCGCAAGATTGACAAGAAAGAAATCGAGCAGCGTGTAGCAGAAGTTCTCAAGATGGTTCAGTTGGAAGGTTATGAGAAGCGTTCCATCCGAAAACTCTCTGGAGGACAACGCCAGCGTGTGGCTATCGCTCGTGCTATCATCAACCAACCCCGTGTGGTTTTGTTGGACGAGCCTCTGTCAGCGTTGGACTTGAAATTAAGAACAGACATGCAGTATGAACTACGTGAACTGCAACAACGATTGGGCATTACCTTTGTCTTTGTCACTCACGATCAGGAAGAAGCCCTGGCTATGAGTGACTGGATTTTTGTTATGAATGATGGCGAGATTGTCCAGTCTGGAACACCTGTGGATATCTACGATGAGCCGATTAACCATTTTGTTGCCACCTTTATCGGTGAGTCAAATATCTTGCCAGGAACCATGATTGAGGACTACTTGGTTGAGTTTAACGGCAAACGCTTTGAAGCGGTCGATGGGGGGATGAAGCCAAATGAGCCTGTCGAGGTTGTTATTCGTCCAGAGGACTTGCGGATTACCCTTCCTGAAGAAGGCAAGCTCCAAGTTAAGGTCGATACCCAGCTCTTCCGTGGAGTTCACTATGAAATTATCGCCTATGACGAACTTGGAAATGAATGGATGATCCACTCGACTCGTAAGGCCATCGTGGGTGAGGAAATCGGTCTGGACTTTGAACCAGAAGACATCCACATCATGCGTCTCAACGAAACTGAAGAAGAGTTCGATGCTCGTATCGAGGAGTACGTGGAAATCGAAGAGCAAGAAGCAGGTCTGATCAATGCAATCGAGGAGGAAAGAGATGAAGAAAACAAGCTCTAAACTCTTTGTAGTGCCCTATATGCTCTGGATTGCCCTCTTTGTCCTGGCACCCTTGGTCTTGATTTTCGGACAATCCTTTTTCAATATCGAAGGTCAGTTCAGTTTAGAAAATTATAAGTCCTACTTTGCGTCACAAAACTTGACCTATCTAAAAATGAGTTTCAACTCTGTACTCTATGCAGGAATTGTGACCTTTGTAACCCTCCTTATCAGCTATCCAACAGCCCTATTTTTGACCCGTCTCAAGCACCGTCAACTCTGGCTTATGCTGATTATCTTGCCTACTTGGATCAATTTGCTCCTCAAAGCTTATGCCTTTATCGGGATTTTTGGTCAAAATGGCTCTATTAACCAATTTTTGGAATTTATCGGAATCGGTTCACAGCAGTTGCTCTTTACCGATTTCTCCTTTATCTTTGTCGCAAGCTACATCGAGCTTCCCTTTATGATTTTGCCGATTTTCAATGTCTTGGACGATATGGATAACAATCTCATCAATGCCAGCTACGACCTTGGTGCGACCAAGTGGGAAACCTTCCGTCATGTCATCTTCCCTCTATCTATGAACGGAGTGAGAAGTGGGGTCCAATCGGTCTTTATCCCAAGTTTGAGTCTCTTCATGCTGACCCGTTTGATTGGTGGAAACCGCGTTATCACACTAGGTACAGCCATTGAGCAGAACTTCCTGACCAATGACAACTATGGTATGGGTTCTACCATCGGTGTGATTCTCATCCTGACCATGTTCATCACCATGTGGGTGACCAAGGAAAGGAGAGAACGATGAAAAAATTTGCCAATCTATATCTGGGACTGGTTTTTCTTGTCCTCTACCTGCCGATTTTTTACTTGATTGGTTACGCCTTTAATGCAGGAAACGACATGAATAGCTTTACAGGCTTCAGCCTGAGCCATTTTAAAACTATGTTTGGCGATGGTCGCCTTATGTTAATTGTGACCCAGACCTTTTTCTTGGCCTTCCTGTCAGCCTTGATTGCGACCATTATCGGGACTTTTGGAGCTATTTACATCTACCAGTCTCGTAAGAAATACCAAGAAGCCTTTCTTTCACTCAATAATATCCTCATGGTTGCGCCTGATGTTATGATTGGTGCCAGCTTCTTGATTCTCTTTACCCAACTCAAGTTTTCACTTGGCTTTTTGACTGTTCTATCTAGTCACGTAGCCTTCTCCATTCCTATCGTGGTCTTGATGGTCTTACCTCGACTCAAGGAAATGAATGGCGATATGATTCATGCGGCCTATGACCTTGGTGCCAGTCAATTTCAGATGTTTAAGGAAATCATGCTTCCTTACCTGACTCCGTCTATCATTGCTGGTTATTTCATGGCCTTCACCTATTCGCTAGATGACTTTGCTGTGACCTTCTTTGTAACGGGAAATGGCTTTTCAACTCTATCAGTTGAGATATACTCTCGTGCTCGGAAGGGGATTTCGCTAGAGATCAATGCCCTGTCTGCCCTTGTCTTTCTCTTTAGTATTATCCTGGTTGTTGGATATTATTTTATCTCACGTGAGAAGGAGGAGCAAGCATGAAAAAACTCTATTCATTTTTAGCAGGAATTGTAGCCATTATCCTGGTCTTGTGGGGAATTGCGACGCATCTAGATAGTAAAATCAATAGTCGAGATAGTCAAAAACTGGTCATTTACAACTGGGGTGATTATATCGATCCTGAACTCTTGGAGAAATTCACAGAAGAAACAGGAATCCAAGTCCAGTACGAGACTTTTGACTCCAATGAAGCCATGTATACAAAGATTAAGCAGGGTGGAACGACCTATGATATTGCCATTCCTAGTGAATACATGATTAACAAGATGAAGGACGAAGATCTCTTGGTTCCGCTTGATTATTCAAAACTTGAAGGTCTTGAAAATATCGGACCAGAGTTTCTCAACCAGTCCTTTGACCCAGGCAATAAATTCTCCATTCCTTACTTCTGGGGAACCTTGGGAATTGTCTACAATGAAACCATGGTAGATGAGGCGCCTGAGCATTGGGATGACCTCTGGAAGCCAGAGTATAAGAACTCTATCATGCTCTTTGATGGGGCGCGTGAGGTGCTGGGACTCGGACTAAATTCCCTCGGCTATAGCCTTAACTCCAAGGATACCCAGCAGTTGGAAGAGACAGTAGATAAGCTCTACAAGCTGACTCCAAATATCAAGGCTATTGTGGCAGACGAGATGAAGGGCTACATGATTCAGAATAACGCTGCAATCGGTGTGACCTTCTCTGGTGAAGCCAGCCAAATGCTAGAAAAAAATGAAAACCTACGCTATGTGGTACCGACAGAAGCCAGCAACCTTTGGTTTGACAATATGGTCATTCCCAAAACAGTCAAAAACCAAGATGCCGCCTATGCCTTTATCAACTTTATGTTGAAACCTGAAAATGCACTCAAAAATGCAGAGTATGTCGGCTATTCAACACCAAACCTACCAGCTAAGGAATTACTCCCAGAGGAGAAAAAAGAAGATAAAGCCTTCTATCCAGATGCTGAAACCATGAAACACCTAGAAGTTTATGAGAAATTTGACCATAAATGGACAGGCAAATATAGCGACCTCTTCCTACAGTTTAAAATGTATCGGAAGTAGGAGAACGTAAGAAAACGAATCAGTCAAGCTGGTTCGTTTTTTAAAAAATAAAAGGCAATTTTTGTAACGGTATCTTTTTCTATTCTAGTTGCTTATTTTCTTTCCCAGTAGTATACTAAGTTTAACCATACAGAAAGCGGTAACAAATAATGAAAATATCTACTTTTTTCAAAAAATTTTTTTGGCCAGCCTTTTTGACTGTTCAGCAAACTGTTATACTATTCTCTCTAAAGGATGGTTTGGATCGACAATACCTAACAACTGATTCCATACATTTGGTGATAGGGTTCTTTATATTTGTAAATTTTTTCGAAGCTATCTTTAACAATTCAAAACTTTGGAATAAAAGTTGGGATAAAAAGAGTGATAGTAGTAAGAAAAAATATGTTCTGAAAAAGTAATCTGAGATGTAGGAAATGGGTTATTAAATGGGTATCATTTCCAGTTGACGCAGACTTAAAAAAACGTTATAATAAGAAAGTTGAGAATTGATTTTCACTTGTCTTAGTCCAGAGAAATGGCGGTGCTGCGAGCCATCTAAGCTAGAAAGTCATGCTACTCAATCATACAATTGCATAAGAATAAGAGAATGACAAGTTCATTGAATGAAGGTGGTACCGCGGTTTTTCGCCCTTCGTGATATGAGCTTGTCTTTTGATTTTTGGAGGTGTTGATGAAAACATTTCTTGTCAAACAAAAGTTTCGTCTTGGAGGCGAACGCTTCGCTATCAAGGATGACAGGGGAGAAATCGCCTATCAGGTAGAGGGATCATTTTTTAAGATTCCCAAAACTTTTACCATCTATGACGTTAATGGTGAACAGGTCAGTCAGATTAGTAAAGAAATCTTAACCTTGCTTCCTCGTTTTGAGATTCAGCTTCGGGATGGCTCGAGTTTTGTCATTCGTAAGAAGTTGACCTTCTGGCGAGATAAGTATGAGTTTGATAATCTAGGGCTTCGTATCGAGGGTAATATATGGGATTTGAATTTCAAATTGCTGGATGATCGTGATCAGTTGATTGCGGAAATCAGGAAAGAACTCTTCCATCTGACCTCTACTTATAACGTAACAGTTATTGAGGACGCTTATGCAGACCTAGTCATTTCCCTCTGTGTCGCGATTGACTATGTGGAGATGCTGGAAAGCCAATCACATTAAACAAGTAAATAAGGAGACAATATGAAACAACTATCTAGTGCACAAGTACGCCAAATGTGGCTTGATTTCTGGGCGACCAAAGGTCACTCTGTAGAACCATCAGTGAGTTTGGTTCCTGTAAATGATCCAACTCTTTTGTGGATCAACTCAGGGGTAGCAACTCTTAAGAAATATTTTGACGGGACTATTATCCCTGAAAATCCACGTATTACCAATGCTCAAAAGGCTATCCGTACCAACGACATCGAAAACGTAGGGAAGACTGCACGTCACCATACCATGTTTGAAATGTTGGGGAACTTCTCTATCGGTGATTACTTCCGTGACGAAGCCATCACTTGGGCTTATGAGCTTTTGACAAGCCCTGAATGGTTTGATTTCCCAGCTGAGAAACTTTACATGACCTACTATCCAGATGATAAAGATTCTTACAACCGCTGGATTGAAGTGGGAGTGGACCCAAGTCACTTGATTCCAATCGAGGACAACTTCTGGGAAATCGGTGCAGGACCTTCTGGACCAGATACAGAAATCTTCTTTGACCGTGGAGAAGCCTTTGACCCAGAAAATATCGGTCTTCGCCTTCTTGCAGAAGATATCGAAAACGACCGTTACATCGAAATCTGGAACATCGTTTTGTCACAATTTAATGCAGATCCTGCTGTTCCTCGTAGCGAGTACAAGGAATTGCCACACAAGAACATTGATACGGGCGCTGGTTTGGAGCGTTTGGTGGCAGTTATCCAAGGGGCTAAGACCAACTTTGAAACAGACCTCTTCATGCCGATCATTCGTGAAGTGGAGAAATTGTCTGGTAAGGTCTATGACCAAGATGGCGACAACATGAGCTTCAAGGTCATCGCTGACCACATCCGTTCTCTTTCATTTGCCATCGGTGATGGTGCCCTTCCTGGAAATGAAGGTCGTGGTTACGTCCTTCGTCGTCTTCTCCGTCGTGCTTCTATGCATGGTCAAAAATTGGGAATCAACGAGCCTTTCCTTTACAAACTCGTTCCAACCGTTGGAAAAATCATGGAAAGCTACTACCCAGAAGTGCTTGAAAAACGTGACTTTATCGAAAAAATCGTTAAGAGCGAAGAAGAATCATTTGCGCGTACTCTTCACTCAGGTCAACACTTTGCCCAAGGCATTGTAGCAGACTTGAAAGAAAAAGGTCAATCTGTCATTGCTGGTTCAGATGTATTCAAACTTTATGACACTTATGGATTCCCAGTTGAATTGACTGAAGAAATCGCTGAAGAAGCTGGTATGACTGTAGACCGTGAAGGTTTTGAAGCAGCTATGAAAGAACAGCAAGAACGTGCGCGTGCGTCAGCTGTTAAAGGTGGTTCAATGGGTATGCAAAATGAAACCCTTCAAAACATCACTGTAGAAAGTGTCTTCAACTACAATGCTAGCCAATTGCCTTCTAAGTTGGTGGCTATCGTGGCTGACAATGCAGAAGTAGAAGCTGTATCAGAAGGAACTGCCTCACTTATCTTTGCGGAAACGCCATTCTATGCTGAAATGGGTGGACAGGTAGCTGACCATGGACAAATCTTGGATGGGTCAGGCAAGGTTGTAGCTACTGTGACAAATGTTCAAAAAGCTCCAAACGGACAAGCTCTTCACACGGTTGAAGTTCTTACACCGCTTGCCTTAAACCAAGAATACACTTTGGCAATTGATACAAATCGTCGTCACCGTGTCATGAAAAACCACACTGCTACTCACTTGCTCCATGCGGCTCTTCACAATATCCTTGGCAGCCATGCAACTCAGGCAGGTTCGCTTAATGAAGTAGAATTCCTTCGCTTTGACTTCACTCACTTCCAAGCAGTAACTGCTGAAGAACTTCGTGCCATTGAACAGCAAGTTAACGAGAAAATTTGGGAAGCTCTTGAAGTGAAGACAGTTGAAACAGATATTGACACTGCTAAGGAAATGGGTGCTATGGCCCTCTTTGGTGAGAAATACGGTAAGGAAGTCCGTGTTGTTACTATCGGTGACTACTCTATCGAGCTTTGTGGTGGTACCCACGTTGGCAATACTTCTGAGATTGGACTCTTCAAGATTGTCAAAGAAGAAGGTATTGGATCAGGAACTCGCCGTATCTTGGCAGTGACTGGTAAGGAAGCCTTTGAAGCCTACCGTGAACAAGAAGACGCTCTTAAAGCTGTCGCAGCAACCTTGAAAGCACCTCAAGTCAAGGAAGTTCCTCACAAAGTAGAAGGACTTCAAGAACAACTTCGTCAACTTCAAAAAGAAAATGCTGAATTGAAAGAAAAAGCCGCAGCTGCAGCCGCAGGCGATATCTTCAAGGATGTGAAGGAAGTCAATGGTCACCGTTACATTGCTAGTCAAGTTTCTGTATCAGATGCAGGTGCTCTTCGTACTTTTGCGGATAACTGGAAACAAAAAGACTACTCTGATCTTCTTGTCCTAGTTGCTGCTATCGGTGACAAAGTCAATGTCCTTGTAGCAAGCAAGACAAAAGACCTTCATGCTGGAAACCTTGTCAAAGAATTGGCACCAATCGTCGATGGACGTGGTGGTGGTAAACCAGACATGGCCATGGCAGGAGGAAGCAACCAAGCTAAGATTCAAGAATTGTTGGATGCAGTAGCAGGTAAATTGTAATCAAGTAAAGATCTATCCATTTGGGTAGGTCTTTTTTTGAATACAAAAAAGCCAAATCCGATTGGACCTGGCTTTATAATCATTGGCAATTAGATTGTATTAGCTGCCCAGACACTTACCGAAGCAGCTGAGACTGGGAATTGTCCATAACCTTCCTCATCAATTGTAACTTGACCTTGGTGGTTTTCAAGTAAATCTACAAAGGTTTGGTTAGCCCATTCTTGGCCGACAAACATTGACTTGCTGTTTTCTTGGTCATTTGAAATCAAGACTGCGATTGGGGATTGATTTTCAGCACCTGAGCGTACCCAACCGATACAGTTAGCATCATCAAAGTAGTCATTTTGTTCTCCATAGGCCAAATCTTTTCGGATGGTTAGGAGGCGGTCAAGGACTTCTTTGAAATCTTGTTGAGCATATTGCCCTGAAATCCCATAGTAGTCGCCGTAAAAGACACATGGAAGCCCATCTTGGCGTAATAGAATGAGGGCATAGGCTGCTGGTTTGAACCATTCTTCAACGGTAGACTCAAGAGCCTGACCTCGTTGTGTATCGTGGTTGTCGACAAAAGTCACAGCCTTGTCAGGCTTGAGTTCAACCAGGCTATCTGTGAAAATGCCACGAAGGTCATAGTTTGCGCCAGCTTGACTGGCTTCAAAGAGATTCTGGTGGAGACGAACATCAACAAGGTCAAAGCGTTCTTCCGTTTTTTCAAGATAGTCCAGATTGGCTTCCTTGTCAGGATTCCAAAATTCACCAAAAACATAGAAATCCTCACCGTATTTTTCCTTCATATCACGGATAAAATTGCGCATGAAGAAAGAGTCAATGTGTTTAACGGCATCCAAGCGGAAACCAGCTACACCAGTCGTTTCCATGAACCAGTCAGCCCAGTCATAGATGTTTTGAATGACTTCAGGATGTTTAAAGTCTAGGTCGGCATACATGAGGTAGTCGTAGTTTCCGTTTTCGTTATCGACCAATTCCTCGTTAGCCCAGCCTTTATTGTCACCTTGGATCAGATAAATCCCAGACTTACGGCGTTTGGCATCGTAGTCTGTACCGGTGAAGTGGTACCAGTGCCAGTGGAAGTCATTGTATGTATCTTGGCGACCATCGAAGGTAAAGCTAGTCCAGCCATTGATTGTGAAGGGGTCTCCAAGCTCAACTGTACGGTCTACAGGATCCACCTCAATAACCTGAAAGGCTTCCATGTGATCAGCAGCAGCCTTGTGATTGAGCACCACATCAGCCATAGGCTGGATTCCCTGCGCTTTTAGAGCTTGAATGGCTTGAAGATAATCTTCTTTAAAACCATACTTGGTGCGGACAGTTCCTTTTTGATTAAACTCTCCTAAGTCAAATAAGTCATAGACACCATAGCCTACATCTTTTTCATTGGTTGCCTTAAAAGCTGGTGGCATCCAGACATGGCTAATACCGAGATCAGCTAAGTGTTGAGCATCTTCAGCTAGACGCGTCCAGTGCTGGCCGTCGTGGGGGAGATACCATTCAAAGTATTGCATAAGTGTTTGATTTTGCATGATTTTTCCTCTTACTTGTCAATCTTGTTCTTTATTCTATCATAAAGTATCTCTTGACTCAAACGTTTGCGTAATACTAAATAATAAGTTTTTGACTATTTTATATAAAATGTTGATTTTTAAAATGAAAGCGCTATAATAATAGTAAATTACATAGATAAAGATAGGAGTCAGCCCATGATTGAATTTCAAAATGTTAGTAAGTTGTATGGTGATAAAGCGGCTTTGAGCAATCTCAATCTGCAGATTGAAAATGGAGAGATTATGGGCTTGATTGGCCATAATGGTGCTGGGAAATCGACCACTATAAAATCCCTAGTCAGTATCATTTCACCCAGCAGTGGTCGTATTTTGGTTGACGGTTTAGATTTATCGGAAAATCGCTTGGCTATCAAACGAAAGATTGGCTACGTTGCAGACTCGCCTGACTTATTTTTACGTTTAACGGCCAATGAATTTTGGGAATTGATTGCTTCATCCTATGATTTGAGCAGCTCTGACTTGGAGGCTAGTCTAGATAGGCTATTGAAGGTTTTTGATTTTGCTGAAAACCGTTATCAGGTTATTGAAACCCTTTCTCACGGAATGCGTCAGAAAGTCTTTGTCATCGGGGCACTCTTGTCTGATCCTGATATTTGGGTCTTGGACGAACCCTTGACTGGTTTGGATCCCCAGGCTGCCTTTGATTTGAAGCAAATGATGAAGGAACATGCACAAAAAGGTAAGACAGTCTTGTTTTCAACCCATGTCCTCGAGGTAGCTGAGCAAGTCTGTGATCGGATTGCAATCTTGAAAAAGGGGCATTTGATTTATTGTGGTAGTGTAGAGGACTTGAGAAAAGACCACCCAGACCAGTCTTTGGAAAGTATCTACCTTAGCCTTGCTGGTAGAAAAGAGGAGGGTGAAGATGCGTTTCAAGGTCATTAAAAAATTAGTTGATATCAATATCCTCTATTCATCTAAAGAAGCGAATCTGGCTAACCTACGAAAGAAGCAGGCTAAGAACCCTGGGAAAAAAGTAAATGTTTCCGCTAGAGTCCTAAGTTCTTACATTTTTTCTAGCCTCTTGATGCTACTTTTGTTTATAAATATAGCCTTTCATTTTCCTTTTGAGGAAATGCCAAGTCTTTTTAGTACCATGGTTGCTATTTTACTGGTGCTTGCCTTTTCAACGGCTTTCACTGCCTTTTACAATGTCTTTTATGAGAGTAAGGATTTGGCCTCCTATAGTCCCTATGCCTTTAAAGAATCAGAGATTATAATCGCTAAAGGACTGTCTGTCCTCTTGCCAGCTCTAACTGGAATTGTACCAACCCTAGCTTATTTTCTAGTCCTCTACATTAGGTTAGCTCCTTCTCTTTGGCTGGGCTTGCCTTTGATGCTGCTGTCCTTGGCCTTATTATTTGTCTCTGTTACTTTAGTGATGGTAGGGGTAGTGCATTTCTTGGCTCAAACTACCGTTTTTAGAAAGTATCAGTCTATTTTTGCCAATGTGATGATTGGGATTGGGGTTCTCATACCTTTATTATTTGTCTTCCTTCTACAGTCGACTTCTAGAGATATAGTTGACAGAGTTAGAGATATTCCATTTCTCCTTTATCCTATTCATCTCTTTTACAAAATAGCAGTGGAGCCTTTTTCGACAGAGGCCATACTGGGTCTGCTCGCTTGGATAGCTTTAACTGTTTTCTTGCTTTATCTGACCAAAAAGAAGGTTTTTCCTCATTTTTATGACGTGATTCTGCTTAACAGTGAGGAGAAGATCAAAAAAGAACGTCGCAGTAAAGAGGGGATTTCAAGAACTAAAAAGGGATTTTTCCGCATGGTTTTGCGCTACAACCTCTCCCTCTTGGGACAGGGGACTGGCGTGATTACAGTGCTTTTTACAAGTGCTTTTCTTCCTTATCTCATGATGATCGGTCTGATTTCCAAAATTCGAGATTCTCAGATAGTTCCAGATATTCATCCTCCATACTGGTTACCCTTGTTTTTCGTGGGAATGTTTATAGCAGTTGTCAATAACAATATCACCAGCCTTCCTTCAATTGCCTTATCCTTGGAGAGGGAAAATGTTGATTTTCTGAAGAGTTTACCCTTTGACTTTGCTCGTTATGTGAAAGTGAAATTTTGGATTATCTTTGCTGTCCAGTCCTTTTTACCTATCTTGACTTTACTTGGTCTTTCCCTTTATTTAGGATTGCCTATCCTTTCGATGATTTACCTTCTTGTGGCATGGGTTCTTGCCAGTGTCAGCCTTTCTTGCCACCATTATTTTAAAGATATGAAAAATCTGTCAACCAATTGGAGTAGCATTACGGACCTGGTGAATCGTTCAAAAGGTATAGTCACAATGGTTTTGATTATTATTTATAGTGCTATCTTATTGATTTCAACTATTGTGAGCGTATACTTGCTTCAGTCTCTTTCCCCTGTCCTTGCCATCAGCTTGGGAGTAGGAGCTCTTATCCTCCTGCTTGGTCTTGCTATTTTTAGCTATTATTATTACCTGTCACGCATATTGGCAGAGATAGAAAAAAGATGAGATAGTTGGTCGCTTGCTTGATAAATTTTTAAAAAGAAATGCTCCTCCGTTCTTGGAAGAGCATTTTTTATTGTGATTTTGATTCGGTTTCTGCCGACTCTGGGTGGAGTTCTTGGTAACTTGGTGCCTTGAAAAGGTCAGTACTGGTTTTGCCTTGTCGTTGGCTAAAGAGGCTCGTTGATTGACTTCCTTTTTCTTGCTCAATCTTTTGCAGAATTGGTAAAGAATTGAGGTAAGAAATACTTTCTGTATCAACTTTTCCAAGATGATCTGCTTGGTAGAAACGGATCAAATCGCCAGTTTGAATCTGATCGCTAATTTTCAGCTGTTGACTGGCTGCTTGACGAACGATTTCTAGTTCAGTCTGAGCTTGTTCATCAAGATTACTGATTTCAAGACCGCTCTCAGTATAGTAGGTTCGTCCGTCATAACTGGTGTATTTAGGTGTGACGAAGGAATTAGCAGTCCGAAAGGCAACGATTTCTTGATGGTCTGGTGATAGGAGATCTTGTCCAACTTGAAGGAAGGAATTGGACTCAATACCAAGGAGGTGTTCGAGAGTCGGTAAGATATCGATTTGTCCACCGTAGGTATTGATGATTTGCCCCTTTTCATAACCAGGCATGACCACCATAAAAGGCACTCGTTGCAACATGGCATTGTCGTAATTCGACCAGTTCTCAGAAGTCTTGCCAATCAAGGGAGCCAGGTCAGGATTGCGGGAGTTAGAAATTCCATAATGGTCTCCATAGATGACGAGGATGGATTTTTCATAGAGGCCACTTTCTTTGAGATAGTCAAAGAAGGCCTTGATAGCACTGTCCAGATAGTTAGCTGTTTGGAAGTAGCCATTGATGGTTTCATCTTTGGTTTTAGCCAAGGGGAAACCAAGCTCATCGCCTGTCAGATTGCTAGCATAAGGATAGTGATTGGACACCGTGATATACTTGGCATAAAAAGGCTGCTGCAAATGCTCTAGATATTGAATAGAATCTTTCATCATGATTTTATCATTTAAACCATATTGGAAAGAATTGCTACTGTCTTGCTTAGTAAAATAGGAAGCATCAAAGAAGTATTGGTAGCCCCATTGTTTATAGGTCGTATTTCGATTCCAGAAGGTCCCGATATTACCGTGAAAGACGGCACTCGATTGATAGCCGTTTTTTGATAGGATAAAAGGAGCTGCCTGCTGGGTATTGGTACCACCGTAATTGACCATAAAGGAACCTTGGTCAAGTCCAAACAAGCCAGTTTCTAGCATGGTTTCTGCATCTGAGGTTTTACCAGCCTTGACTTGGTTAAAGATATTCGAAAAGGCTAGGGTTGCTTGCGAATGGTAGAGGGAATTAAGGAAGGGAGTGACTTCATGCTCAGTTCCATCTATGTTGAGTTTATAGTCCAGTAGGAATTGCTGGAAACTCTCCAAGTGGAGATAAATCACATTTTTCCCTTTGGCCAAGCCAAAATAGTCTGGATTGGGCTTAGCAGAATGTTCTTGAATATAGTCTGTGATAGGTTGAAGGTCGGTCTCAGAGGCCTTGGCACGTTCTTTGTTGGCACTGTAGGATTGGTTGGCACTATAACCTAAAAAGGCTGGCAAACTAAGGGCACGAACAATATAATAATTAGAAAATCCTCGTGATAGGAGATCGGGACGCTCAATTTCAGCCAAGAAAAGGTTAGCTGAAAAGAGCAGGGCCGAGAGAGCAGTGATGGCAACACTGGAGCGGAATTTGAAAGGTCTCCTGTCCAGCTGGATAAGCTTTTTATAGAGAAGATAAGCCAGCAATGGGAAATCCATAAAATAGATAAAATCCCAAGGGCGCAGTAACTCTAGTTCCGCAGTACCAACAGATACCTTGCTGACCACATTCATGGTATTGGCCGTGATAAAGTCACTAAATTCTCGATAGTAAAAAATATTAGAATAGAGCCAAATAAACAAAAGGCTATAAATAGCTATACTAAGACTGTAAAAGGCCTTGGTTGATCGAGCATAGAGGGCTAGAGCCAGCAGGAGGAGTCCCAAAGGAAGGGGGTTGAAAAAGGCGATAAAGGCAAGGTAATTCCCTTGCAACTTGCCCACTTGAATATCTAAATTGAAGTCAATGGTATAGGCTAATAAGGTTTTGAGCCAATAGAGGATTAAAAGGGTTAGGACAAAACCCAGTCTGGTACCCATGGCTTTTTGGATTTTGTTAAAATTGATTCTCACACAATTACTTCCTAAGTTTTTATTAGTATTAGTATACCATTTTTTAAAACTAGAGTAAAAAAGCAAGGGTAGTTTCTTTTTTGAGAATTGTCACAAAATTTGCTATAATAGGGACTATGAATAGAATAAGAGTCAACAAACGGGTTGAAAAAAAGCTTTCCAAGGGGTTTGTTTTACTAGAAGCCAGCGATCTTGAGAATATCAATCTCAAGGATCAGGAAGTAGAAGTCCATAGTCAAGATGGAAACTTTCTTGGTAGTGCCTACCTTTCTCAGCAAAACAAGGGCTTGGGCTGGTTTGTGAGCAAAGACAAGGTGACCTTCAATCAAGCTTTCTTTGAAACGCTGTTTAGACAAGCTAAAGAAAAGAGAAGTGCCTACTATCAAGATGAATTGACAACTGCCTTTCGTCTCTTCAACCAAGAGGGAGATGGTTTTGGCGGTCTGACAGTGGACCTTTATGGCGACTATGCTGTCTTTTCTTGGTATAACTCTTATGTTTATCAGATTCGCAAGGTTATCTCAGAAGCTTTTAGACAGGCTTTTCCTGAGGTGTTAGGGACCTATGAGAAGATCCGCTTTAAGGGTTTGGACTATGAATCTGCCCATATTTATGGCCAAGAAGCACCTGACTTTTTCACTGTTTTGGAAAATGGTGTTCTGTATCAAGTCTTTATGAACGATGGCTTGATGACAGGGATTTTCCTAGACCAGCACGAGGTTCGTGGTAGTCTAGTTGATGGATTGGCTATGGGTAAATCCTTGCTCAACATGTTTTCCTATACAGCAGCCTTTTCAGTAGCTGCAGCCATGGGGGGAGCTAGCCAGACAACTTCTGTGGACCTAGCCAAACGTTCACGAGAATTGTCTCAAGCGCATTTTCAGGTAAATGGGCTCAGCACAGACAACCATCGTTTTATAGTCATGGATGTCTTTGAGTATTTCAAGTATGCTAAGCGAAAAGGCTTGACCTACGATGTGATTGTCCTAGATCCGCCTAGCTTTGCTCGGAACAAAAAACAAACGTTCTCTGTGGCCAAGGATTATCACAAATTGATTTCCCAGAGTCTTGAGATTTTAAATCCGGGCGGTATTATTATTGCCAGCACCAATGCTGCCAATGTATCCCGCCAGAAATTTACAGAACAAATTGATAAAGGCTTTGCAGGAAGAAGTTACCAGATTTTAAATAAATACGGTCTTCCAGCAGATTTTGCCTATAATAAAAAAGATGAAAGTAGTAATTACCTCAAGGTGATTAGTATGAAGGTTAGTAAATGAAATTAATTGTTTCAGTAATGCCAAGAAGTTTAGAGGAGGCCCAGGCTCTGGATGCCACGAGGTACCTGGATGCCGACATCATTGAATGGCGTGCCGACTATCTGCCTAAGGAAGCGATTTTGCAGGTGGCTCCAGCGATTTTTGAAAAATTCGCAGGTCGTGAGTTGGTCTTCACGCTACGAACTCGCTCTGAAGGGGGAGAAATCGACCTTTCTCCAGAAGAATATATCCATCTAATCAAGGAAGTGGCACAACTCTATCAACCAGACTATATTGATTTTGAGTACTATAGCTACAAGGATGTTTTTGAGGAAATGCTGGACTTCCCAAATATCGTTTTGAGTTATCACAATTTCCAAGAAACACCTGAAAACATGATGGAAATCTTGTCAGAGTTGACGAGCCTAAATCCAAAACTTGTCAAGGTTGCGGTGATGGCTCACACGGAGCAGGATGTCTTAGACTTGATGAACTATACACGAGGCTTTAAAACCCTCAATCCTGAGCAGGAATATGTGACCATTTCTATGGGCAAGGTGGGCAAGGTCTCTCGTATCACTGCAGATGTGACTGGTTCTAGCTGGTCCTTTGCTAGTCTGGATGAGGCCAGTGCCCCAGGTCAGATTTCCCTAGCTAACATGAAAAAAATCAGGGAGATTTTGGATGAAGCTTGATGGCTATACACGTTTAGCTGCAGTTGTTGCCAACCCTATTAAACATTCTATCTCTCCCTTCATCCACAATAGAGCCTTTGAGGCGACAGCTACCAATGGTGTCTATGTGGCTTGGGAGATTGATGCAGCTGATTTGGCAGAAACAGTGGCCAATATTCGTCGCTACCAGATGTTTGGAATTAACCTTTCTATGCCCTATAAGGAGAAAGTGATTTCTTATTTGGATGAGCTGAGCGATGAAGCGCGCTTGATTGGTGCGGTTAATACGGTTGTCAATGAGAATGGCAATTTAATTGGATATAATACAGATGGCAAGGGATTTTTTAAGAGCTTGCCTTCTTTTACAATTTCAGGTAAAAAGATGACCATGCTGGGTGCAGGTGGTGCGGCCAAGTCCATTTTGGCACAGGCTATTTTGGACGGCGTCAGTCAGATTTCTGTCTTTGTTCGTTCAGTTTCTATTGAAAAAACAAGACCTTACCTGACCAAGTTACAAGAGCAGACAGGCTTTAAAGTGGACTTGTATGCTTTAGAAGATGTTCCCGAACTGCAAGCAAGGATTGCTGGGTCGGATTTACTGGTCAATGCGACAAGTGTAGGGATGGATGGTCAATCATCTCCAGTTCCTGAAAGCATTGTTCTATCAGAAACTATTTTAGTAGCAGATATCATTTACCAACCCTTTGAAACACCATTTTTGAAATGGGCCAGAAGTCAGGGGAATCCAGCCGTCAATGGTCTGGGAATGTTGCTCTATCAAGCTGCAGAAGCTTTTCAACTGTGGACAGGAAAGGAAATGCCGACAGAAGAGATTTGGCAGTCCTTAACAGAAAAATACCAATAAAGAAAGGGAGATTCTCCTATGAAAATCAGAATCGATATTCCTCATCATCCTTATGATATTCAGATTGAAAAAGGTTGTCTGGCTCAGGCTGGTCAATGGTTGCGAGAACTCTGGCAACCACAAAAGGTAGTCATTGTGACAGATAACCATGTAGCTTCTCTTTATGCAGAGAAGGTCAAGCTCAGCATAGAAGATGCTGGTTTTCAGGTAGCAGTTTTTGACTTTTTAGAAGGCGAAGAAAGAAAGAATTTAACTACTGTCCAGAAAGTCTATGAATTTTTAGTCAAGCAAGGTCTGACTCGTAGTGATGGAATCGTGGCTCTTGGTGGCGGTGTTGTTGGAGATCTGGCAGGCTTTGTAGCCTCTACCTATATGCGGGGCATTCACTTTGTTCAGATTCCGACTAGTTTGACTGCCCAGGTGGATTCTTCAATCGGTGGAAAGACGGGCGTCAATACTCCATTTGCTAAGAATATGGTGGGTACCTTTGCCCAACCAGACGGGGTTCTGATTGATCCACTTGTTCTTGAAACTCTCGGAAAAAGAGAGTTGATTGAAGGAATGGGTGAGGTTATCAAGTACGGCTTGATTGAGGATCCAGCACTTTGGGCTCTCTTGACGGAGCTGGATGGTTCTGTAGAGAGCATTTTGGAGCATGCGGAGACTTTAATTGAACATTCTTGCCAGGTTAAGCGTAAGATGGTAGTTGAGGATGAGTTGGACAATGGTGTTCGCCTTTACCTCAATTTTGGCCATACTATTGGTCATGCTATTGAAGCAACGGCCGGTTATGGCAAGGTCATGCATGGAGAAGCTGTTGCCATGGGCATGGTGCAGATTTCCAAGGTAGCTGAGGAAAAAGGCCTTATGCCAGCTGGCATAACTCAGTCCATTACAGATATGTGTCAGAAATTTGGCTTGCCTGTTGATTATGAAAACTGGGATGTTGACAAGCTTTATCAGGCTTTGACTCATGACAAGAAAGCGCGTGGCAATACCTTGAAATTGGTCTTGGTACCAGAGCTTGGTTCTGCAACCATCCACCCAGTTTCTCTGGAAGAGATGAAAGACTACTTGGTAAAATAAGGAGAACGTATGAGATATTTAACTGCAGGAGAATCACACGGTCCCCGTCTGACGGCTATCATTGAAGGAATTCCAGCAGGACTTCCTTTGACAGCAGAGGACATCAATGAGGATTTGAAACGTCGTCAGGGTGGATACGGCCGCGGTGGTCGTATGAAGATTGAGAGTGACCAGGTTGTCTTTACTTCAGGCGTTCGCCATGGGAAGACGACAGGGGCTCCCATTACCATGGATGTCGTCAATAAGGACCATCAGAAATGGCTGGATATCATGTCTGCGGAGGACATTGAAGACCGATTTAAAAGCAAACGAAAAATCACCCATCCTCGGCCAGGTCATGCCGACTTGGTTGGGGGGATCAAGTACCGTTTTGATGATTTGCGTAATTCCTTGGAGCGTTCATCAGCTCGTGAAACCACCATGCGGGTGGCAGTTGGGGCAGTAGCCAAACGCCTCTTGGCTGAGCTGGATATGGAGATTGCCAACCATGTCGTAGTCTTTGGTGGCAAGGAAATTGATGTTCCTGAGAATCTCACAGTTGCTGAGATTAAGGAAAGAGCTGCCCAGTCTGAAGTTTCTATTGTCAACCAAGAAAGAGAACAGGAAATCAAGGATTATATTGACCAAATCAAACGTGACGGTGATACCATCGGTGGGGTTGTGGAGACAGTCGTTGGAGGTGTTCCAGTTGGTCTTGGTTCCTATGTCCAATGGGACAGAAAATTAGATGCCAGACTTGCCCAAGCAGTTGTCTCTATCAATGCCTTTAAAGGGGTGGAATTTGGTCTTGGCTTTGAAGCTGGTTATCGTAAAGGCAGCCAGGTCATGGATGAAATTCTCTGGTCTGAAGAAGACGGCTATACTCGCCGTACCAATAATCTAGGTGGCTTTGAAGGTGGTATGACCAATGGGCAACCCATCGTTGTTCGAGGCGTGATGAAGCCCATTCCTACTCTCTACAAACCACTCATGAGTGTGGATATCGAAACCCATGAACCCTACAAGGCAACAGTGGAGAGAAGTGATCCGACCGCTCTTCCAGCAGCCGGTGTGGTCATGGAAGCTGTTGTGGCAACGGTTTTGGCACAAGAAATCCTCGAAAAATTCTCATCAGACAATCTAGAGGAATTAAAAGAAGCAGTGGCCAAACACCGAGACTATACAAAGAACTATTAAGGAGTTCCTATGGCAAAAACAGTCTATATCGCGGGCCTTGGATTGATTGGTGCCTCTATGGCCTTAGGTATCAAACGCGATCATCCAGATTATGAAATTTTAGGTTATAATCGCAGTCAAGCTTCGAGAGATATCGCCTTGAAAGAAGGCATGATTGACCGTGCAACGGATGATTTTGCTAGTTTTGCTCCTCTTGCGGATATCATTATTCTTAGCTTGCCAATAAAGCAAACCATTTCCTTTATTAAGGAGTTGGCCAACTTGGACTTGAAAGAAGGCGTGATTATTTCAGATGCTGGTTCGACCAAGTCAGCCATTGTGGATGCGGCGGAGCAGTATTTGGCTTGCAAACCTGTTCGCTTTGTCGGGGCTCATCCTATGGCTGGTAGTCATAAGACAGGGGCTGCTTCTGCGGATGTCAATCTTTTTGAAAATGCTTATTATATCTTTACACCGTCTAGTCTAACAAGTCCTGACACACTTGAGGAAATGAAGGACTTGCTTTCAGGTCTTCATGCCCGTTTTATCGAGATTGATGCTAAGGAGCATGATCGCGTGACTTCTCAGATTAGCCATTTTCCTCATATTCTGGCCTCCAGTCTCATGGAGCAGACCGCGGTCTATGCTCAAGAACATGAGATGGCAAGGCGCTTTGCGGCCGGTGGTTTTCGAGATATGACCCGAATTGCGGAAAGCGAACCAGGTATGTGGACCTCCATTCTCTTGTCCAATCGTGAGACTATTCTAGACCGCATTGAGGATTTCAAGGAACGTTTAGATGAGGTTGGACAAGCTATCAGCAAGGGAGATGAAGAGCAGATTTGGAACTTTTTCAACCAAGCGCGTGAGCAACGTCAGGCCATGGAAATTCATAAGCGTGGTGGTGTGGATAGCTGTTATGACCTCTATGTCGACGTTCCCGATGAAGAAAACGTCATCCTGCGGATTTTGGAATTGCTGCGAGGAACTTCCTTGGTCAATATTCATATTAACGAGGAAAACCGTGAAGATATTCACGGGATTCTACAAATTTCATTTAAAAATGCTCAAGACTTAGAAAGAGCCGAGCATCTCATAACAGAAAATACTGACTACACAGTCGTTGTCAAGTAAGGAGAAAATCATGTCAAAAATAAATAAATCAATATTTGGTATTATCTTTTTTTCTTTTATCCTACTTGGTGCTTGTGCTGTTAAAAAAGATGTGAAAACTAATTCAGAAGCAAGTGTCGAGACAAAAAATGAACCATCCAAGAAAGAAACAAGTTCAGAGAAAACTAATTCAAAGTATGTAGACGATAGGATTATTAATGATTTTATTAATAGCTATAATCAAAATTCTGATAGCCCATTAGAAAATATCAAAAAAGGAAATATAAAAATAAAATATTTCGCATCAAGCTACGGATACTACTTGGAGCTTTTACATGCAAATGATACTGATAAAATCAATGTAACAATAAATCAGACAAATGAAAATAGTGAATCTGGTGTTGTAGGAATGAAAGAAGTATTTCATGATATTGTTAGAGCAATTGAATCGTCTTTATCTGATGATGAGATAAATAGTTATTTTGATAATCTTGTATCAAATGAAACTATAACAGATTCTAATTTAGGCTCTTTGAAGATAAAGTATATACCAGATAAGGAATTAAGTTATGGACATTCAAGAGGTCATATTGAAGTTATTGCACAATAATAAAGATCACTGAGTGACTATTAATTTTAAAAGAAATAAATAAGGAGAAAATCATGTCAAATATTTACGATAGTGCAAACGAACTCAGTCGCGGTCTACGCGAATTACCAGAATACAAGGCTGTCAAAGCAGCTAAAGATGCGATTGCAGCAGATGCTGAGGCAAGCAAAATCTTTACAGAATATGTTACTTTCCAAGAGGAAATTCAAAAACTAGCACAGACAGGTCAAATGCCAGATGCTTCCTTCCAAGTGAAAATGGAAGGCTTTGGCAAGCAGATTCAGGGGAACAGCCTCTTGTCAGAATTCTTTACCAAGCAACAACAATTGGCAATTTACCTTTCTGACATTGAAAAAATTGTTTTTGAACCAGTTTCAGAATTGCTAAAATAAGAACATTATTTTGTTCATTTTTTATAGGTATTTTTTAAACGTATGTTTATCATTGATAACTACTGTATAAGTTAGAGCTATTAGAATGGCCTGTTTAATAATTGTGGGGATGAATGCCTTTACTAATAAACAAAATACAAAACAAATTAAATAGGCTATTGAAAATCATAACTATAATACAAAACGAATTTGAAAGTTTATAACTGTTATTTTCTACTTCAATTGATAAGTTAGAAATTGTTGATGAGATAATAAATATAGAAACAATTATGAAAGAGAATGAAATTTTTATTATCGATAAATGATGAACAATAGAAAATAGGGAAAAATATGTCAAAAAAATTAATTGCTCTAATAGGAGTTCCTGTAGGAATTATCTTCATCAGTATTATAGTGTTGGCAGGTTCGTACAATAGTCTTGTTAGCAAAGATGAATCTGTGAAACAAGCTAACTCGAAGATTGAAGTTGCACTTCAACGTAGGGCTGACTTAATTCCAAATGTTGTAAATTCTGTAAAAGGATATATGAAGCACGAAGAAGACATCTTTACAAAGATTGCGGATGCTCGTTCTAAGATTGGCTCAGGAAATACAGAAACAAAAAATGAAGGGGAGAGCGAATTAACTTCTGCCATTTCTCGATTGCTAGTTGTTCAAGAAAATTATCCGGAGTTAAAAGCTGATACACAAGTGTCTTCTCTAATTTCAGAGCTTGAGGGAACTGAAAATCGTTTGTTTGTTGCTCGTAAAGATTACAACGATACTGCAACAGAATATAATAAGACCATTAGACGTTTTCCTACTAATATGATAGCTAGTTTGTTTGGTTTCCAAAGAGCTGAGTTAATTGAAGCAGAGAAAGATGCAAAGGTGGTCCCTAAAGTCAATTTAACTGATTAGTCTTGTGGGGGATCTCCTATGAAAAAGTTACTTTTACTCTTAATTACCCCTTTATTCTTTTTTATGCCTATTGTTGCGGCTAATATAGCTGTTCCAGATCGTCCTTTAAATGGTATTTACGATCCTAACGGTTATTTAACCACTAGTGTTGCAGAAACGTTAGAGAGTATGAATGCTGGGAGTGAAACCCAAGTGGGTATTTATATTGTAGATACCCTGGACGGTTCTAGTATTGAAGAGGTAGCCAATGAGGTTGCACGCAAATGGAAAGTTGGCAAACAAGATTCCAACAGTGGAATTCTAATTGCTATTGCTATAAAAGATAGGAAGTTTCGTATTGAAACATCCAACGAAGCAGCAATTTGGCTTACTGACTCTAAGGCTAGTTCCTTACTAAATGATTCTAAACCGTACATGAAAGAAGGGAAATATACTGATGCTCTTAACAAAATTCTAGTAGGTATTTCTAAAGCCGAGTCTAGCAAAGCTGAAATCATAAACAAGAAGGAAAATAATCGACTTCCAAAAAGCTATGAAAAATCATTAAAAAATAATGAAGGCTTTAGTAAGTACTTCGATTACATTCCGTTTCCGATATTGTTCTATCTGTTGTTCTTTCTTTTACTAAGTTTAGCAACGTGGATCAAGTACTTAAAAAGATGCCGCTTTTCTAAGTATGAGTACGAGGGAAAAGGCAAGCTGTATCCAGATTTTCCTGACTTTGTACCTAATGATACGTGGACTGAAGAACGTAAATCTGACTATAAAAAAAATAAGCGTTTAATTAGGTCTCAATATCAGTACGAAGGATATAACAAACTCTATCCAGACTCAAAAGGTTTTCTACCTAATGACACTTGGACTCCATTACTTATAGAAGCATACTACGCAGAAGTTGAAAGAAAGCAACTAGATAGGCTCAATCGCTCTCAATACTCTTATAATGGGAAGGGGAAACTCTACCCAAACGATAACGATTTTGTGAGGAATGCTTCTTGGACTTCCGAGCTCACAAAAAGCTACTATGCTTCACAAAGAGCACAGTCAGATTCTTCTTCCTCTAGATATGATTCTGGTAGTTCTAGTTCATCTTGGTCTTCAGATGATTGGGGTGGCGGTGGATTTGATGGTGGTGGTTCTTCAGATAGTTGGTAAATTGAAAATGAAAAAGAATTGCTAAAATAAGAAAATAACTATCATAAAGTCAGGAATTTTTAAGGAATTTCTGGCTTTTTATGATAAAATAGGTAAAAGTATTGCAAGTATGAGGTCTAGTATGAAACTAAAAACAAACATTCGCCACTTACACGGCAGTATCCGAGTTCCAGGTGACAAGTCTATTAGTCATCGTTCCATTATCTTTGGAAGTTTGGCTGAGGGTGAGACCAAGGTTTATGATATATTACGTGGCGAAGACGTCCTTTCGACCATGCAGGTTTTTCGTGACCTTGGTGTTGAAATTGAGGACAAAGATGGGGTTATTACCATTCAAGGTGTAGGCATGGATGGCTTAAAAGAGCCGCAAAATGCCCTTGATATGGGAAATTCTGGAACCTCGATTCGTCTGATTTCAGGTGTCCTTGCTGGTGCAGATTTTGAAGTAGAGATGTTCGGAGACGACAGTCTTTCCAAACGTCCTATGGATCGTGTGACTATTCCACTGAAAAAAATGGGCGTCAGCATTTCAGGGCAAACTGCACGAGACCTGCCTCCTTTGCGTTTGCAAGGGACGAAAAACCTAAGACCTATTCATTATGAGTTGCCAATTGCCTCTGCCCAAGTCAAGTCAGCCTTGATGTTTGCAGCCTTGCAGGCCCAGGGGGAGTCCGTTATTATCGAAAAAGAATGCACCCGTAATCATACTGAAGATATGTTGCAACAATTTGGTGGTTATTTAAGTGTGGACGACAAGAAAATCACAGTCCAAGGGCCTCAAAAACTGACTGGACAAAAGGTGGTCGTACCAGGAGATATTTCCAGTGCAGCCTTTTGGTTGGTCGCAGGTTTGATTGTTCCAAACTCTCGTGTGGTGCTTAAAAATGTGGGCATCAACGAAACGCGTACTGGTATCATTGATGTCATTCGCGCCATGGGTGGAAAATTAGAAGTTACTGAAATTGACCCAGTCGCTAAATCTGCTACTTTGACTGTTGAGTCTTCTGACTTGAAAGGAACAGAGATTGGTGGCGCTTTGATTCCACGCTTGATTGATGAATTGCCAGTTATCGCTCTGCTTGCGACTCAAGCCCAAGGTGCAACAGTTATCAAGGATGCTGAGGAACTTAAGGTTAAGGAAACAGATCGCATTCAGGTGGTAGCAGATGCTTTAAATAGCATGGGTGCGGATATCACACCTACAGCAGATGGAATGATTATCAAAGGAAAATCAGCCCTTCACGGTGCTAGAGTCAATACTTTTGGAGACCATCGTATCGGCATGATGACGGCTATCGCGGCTCTCTTGGTTTCAAATGGAGAGGTGGATCTTGATCGTGCTGAAGCTATCAATACCAGCTATCCTAGCTTCTTTGATGATTTGGAGAACTTGATTCATGGCTAAGGTATTACTAGGATTTATGGGAGCTGGCAAATCGACTATTGCAAGAGGCTTGGACCCTAATTACCTTGATATGGATGCTCTGATAGAGAAGCGTTTAGGTATGTCCATTGCGGAATTTTTCTCGGAAAAGGGAGAAGAATCTTTTCGTCAGATAGAGTCTGAAGTCCTAGCTGAGTTACTAGAAACAAATCAAGTTGTGTCAACTGGTGGAGGAGTAGTCATTTCTCAGCGAAATCGTGACTTACTCAAGACAAATTCTGATAATATCTACCTGAAAGCTGATTTTGAAACCCTCTACCAACGCATATCAGCTGATAAGGACAATCAGCGCCCGCTTTTTCTAAATAATAGCAAGGAAGAATTAGTAGCTATTTTCCAAGAAAGACAGGCTTGGTATGAGGAAGTGGCTAGTCGGATTTTGGATGTGACCAAACTAAGCCCAGAGGAAATTATAGAGGAACTGAGATGAAAATTGCGTATCTAGGTCCCAAGGGATCATTTTCACATCACGTTGTGCAGACAGCTTTTCCTCATGAGGAATTGCAGGCCTTTGCCAATATTACAGATGTCATTAAGGCCTATGAGCAAGGTTTGGTGGACTATTCTGTGGTGCCAGTTGAAAATTCTATTGAGGGTAGTGTTCATGAAACCTTGGACTACCTTTTTCATCAGGCTCGTATCCAAGCAGTGGCAGAAATCGTTCAGCCTATTCATCAGCAGTTGATGGTGGTTCCAGGTCATACTAAGATTGAAAAGATTTTTTCTCATCCTCAGGCTCTGGCTCAAGGAAAGAAATTCATCGATGAACAATATCCAGATGCCCAAATCGAGGTAACAGCTAGTACAGCTTATGCGGCCCGTTTTATTTCCGAACATCCAGACCAACCTTATGCAGCGATTGCACCTAGAAGTTCTGCTGAAGAATATGGTTTAGAACTGATTGCCGAGGATATTCAGGAAATGGAAGCCAATTTTACCCGTTTCTGGGTTTTGGGAGCTGAAATACCTTTTATTCCCTTGAAATCACAAACTGAGAAAATGAGTTTGGCCTTGACCTTACCGGACAACCTTCCAGGCGCACTTTATAAGGCCATGTCGACCTTTGCTTGGAGAGGAATTGACCTGACAAAAATTGAAAGTCGACCACTCAAGACAGCACTGGGAGAATACTTTTTCATTATCGATGTGGATTACGCCGATAAGGACTTGGTTAACTTTGCCCAAAAAGAATTAGAAGCGATTGGAATCCAGTATAGAGTACTGGGAGCCTATCCTATTTATCCAATATCAGACCACGGAAAGGAGAGAAGATGAGTAAAGAAAATCCCTTAAGTCATCATGAGCAGTTACGTTATGACTATCTCTTTAAGAACATTCATTACCTCAATGAGCGAGAGAAAAAAGAGTTTGCTTACCTGCAAGGTAAGTTAAATATGGCTAGCAGTAGTGAGACTTCTCCAGAAATTCATGATGAAAATCACGATATGGAAGAGTCTTTCATGGAACCAATCAATCAGTCTCCTCTTCCATCCTATGGTAACCGTAGTCGTGCAAAAAAATACCAGAAAAGCCATTCTCTTCCAAAGGTTAAGTCCAAGAAACGTAAGATTCGTTGGGGGCGCATTTTTGCAGGATTGCTTGCTCTTCTAGCCTGTGTTGGTTTTGGTATGATTTTTATGTTCCTAAAAGGTTATTCAAATGCGGATCCAACCAAACCTGCCAATGCTAAGGCAGCTCAAGTAGAAGTTTTTCATGGTCAAGATACCAAGGATGGGGTCAATATTTTGATTATGGGGACGGATGGACGGATTGGCCAAAACAGTGCTGAGACGAGAACGGACTCGATTATGGTTCTAAACGTTGGTGGCTCAGATAAAAAAATCAAACTGGCCAGCTTTATGCGTGACAATTTGGTTTATATAGACGGTTACAGCCAAGTCATTAACGGTAGAAAGCAGTCCGATAATAAGTTAAATGTTGCTTATGAGTTAGGGGAACAAGAGGGGCAAAAAGGGGCTGAAATGGTTCGGAAAGTCCTAAAAGATAATTTTGACTTGGACATTAAGTACTACGCTTTGGTAGACTTTCAGGCCTTCGCAACTGCTATTGACACTCTCTTCCCTGATGGCGTGACGGTTGATGCTAAATTCTCAACCTTAGAAGGTCAACCTTTAACCGAAGCTACAGTCGGAGATGATTTACATGCTACGGAAACAGAGTCACCAACCCAGACTATTAAAGTTGGGAAACAGCAGATGAACGGTTCAACCTTGCTCAATTATGCACGTTTCCGTGATGATGATGAAGGTGATTACGGTCGTACCAAGAGACAACAGCAAGTGCTGACAGCTGTTCTGCAGCAACTCAAGGATCCAACCAAACTCTTTACTGGATCAGAAGCACTTGGTAAGGTCTTTGGCATGACCTCTACGAATGTTCCCTATAGTTTCTTATTGACCAATGGTTTATCCTTCCTAGATGGAGCGCAAAATGGCATTGAGAGATTAACAGTTCCAGAACTAGGTGATTGGGTCGATGCCTATGATGTCTATGGAGGACAGGCACTCTTAGTAGACCAAAATAAATATCAAACCAAGCTTGCTCAAATGGGAATGAGATAAGTTAAGATAGAAAAATCAAAGTTTGAAGGCTATTTATCTAGCAGTCAGGCTTTGATTTTTTACAGTCTGCAATAGATTTTCATCCCTTATTTGTGGTATAATGGAACGATACGATAGAAAGAATAATGAACAATATGACTGATTTAAAAGCAATTCAGGCTCGAAGTCTGGAGATGGCTGAATATTTTGTGGCCTTTTGCAAGGAACATGATTTGCTTTGTTATCTCTGTGGAGGAGGTGCTATTGGTGCCCTTCGAAACAAGGGTTTTATTCCTTGGGATGATGATCTAGATTTTTTTATGCCCCGTAAAGATTATGAGAAATTAGCAGAATTATGGCCTCGTTATGCAGATGAGCGTTATTTCTTGTCAAAGAGTAACAAGGATTTTGTCGACCGCAATCTTTTTATTACTATTCGTGACAAGGAAACTACCTGTATCAAACCTTATCAGCAGGATTTGGATTTGCCACATGGTTTGGCCTTAGATGTGTTACCTTTGGATTATTATCCGAAAAATCCAGCTGAGCGGAAAAAACAGGTTCGCTGGGCACTGATTTATTCACTCTTTTGTGCGCAGACTATTCCAGAAAAGCATGGTGCACTTATGAAATGGGGAAGCCGTATTTTACTGGGGTTGACTCCAAAATCTCTTCGTTATCGCATTTGGAAAAAAGCTGAGAAAGAAATGACCAAGTATAGTCTGGGTGAGAGCGATGGCATCACAGAATTATGCTCGGGTCCTGGTTACATGAGAAACAAGTACCTAATCGAATCTTTTGAGGATAATCTTTTCTTGCCATTTGAAGAGACAGAGATGCCCGTTCCAGTCGGCTACCATGCTTATCTCAGCACTGCTTTTGGAGACTACATGACACCTCCACCAGCAGACAAGCAGTTACCACATCATGATGCTGTCATCGCTGATATGGATAAGTCTTATACAGAATACAAGGGAGAATATGGTGGCTAAGAAAAAAATATTATTTTTTATGTGGTCTTTTTCTCTCGGGGGTGGCGCAGAGAAGATTCTATCTACCATTGTTTCAAATCTGAATCCAGAAAAGTATGATATTGATATTCTTGAAATGGAACATTTTGATAAGGGATATGAATCTGTTCCCAAGCATGTACGCATTTTAAAATCCTTTCAGGATTATCGCCAAGCCAGATGGATTCGAGCTCTTTTGTGGAGAATGAGAATTTATTTTCCAAGATTGACACGTCGCTTACTGGTGAAAGATGACTATGATGTTGAAGTTTCCTTTACCATTATGAATCCTCCACTTTTGTTCTCTAAAAGAAAAGAAGTCAAGAAAATTTCCTGGATTCATGGAAGTATCGAAGAATTTCTTAAGGATAGCTCAAAAAGGGAGTCACATAGATGCCAGTTGGATGCTGCGGATACCATTGTAGGAATTTCAAAAAAGACCAGCGATTCTATCAAGGAAGTCTATCCAGACTATGCTTCGAAATTACAGACGGTCTACAATGGATATGATTTTAAGACTATTTTAGAAAAATCTCAAGAGAAGATCGATATCGAGATTGCGCCTCAAAGTATCTGTACTATCGGACGGATTGAGGAAAATAAGGGTTCTGACCGTGTGGTGGAAGTGATACGATTATTACATCAAGAGGGAAAAAACTATCATCTCTACTTCATAGGGGCTGGTGATATGGAAGAGGAACTGAAAAAACGCGTCAAAGAATATGAGCTTGAAGACTATGTACATTTCCTTGGTTATCAAAAAAATCCTTATCAGTATTTATCTCAGACGAAAGTTCTCTTGTCTATGTCTAAACAAGAAGGTTTTCCTGGAGTGTATGTGGAGGCCTTGAGTTTGGGACTTCCTTTTGTCTCTACGGATGTTGGAGGGGCTGAGGAATTATCCCAAGAAGGACGATTTGGACAAATCATTGAGAGCAATCAAGAGGCAGCTCAGGCAATTACGAACTACATGACTACTGCCTCAAATTTCGATGTCAATGAGGCTAGCCAATTCATTCAACAATTCACAATTGCCAAACAAATCGAACAAGTAGAAAAACTATTAGAGGAGTAGCATGGAAACTGCATTAATCAGTGTGATTGTGCCAGTCTATAATGTGGCGCAGTACCTAGAAAAATCGATAGCTTCCATTCAGAAGCAGACCTATCAGAATCTGGAAATCATTCTTGTTGATGATGGAGCAACGGATGAAAGTGGTCGCTTGTGTGATTCAATCGCTGAACAAGATGATAGGGTGTCAGTGCTTCATAAAAAGAACGAAGGTTTGTCGCAAGCACGAAACGATGGAATGAAGCAGGCTCACGGAGATTATCTGATTTTCATTGACTCAGATGATTATATCCATCCAGAAATGATTCAGAGCTTATATGAGCAATTAATTCAAGAAGATGCGGATGTTTCGAGCTGTGGTGTCATGAATGTCTATGCTAATGATGAAAGCCCACAGTCAGCCAATCAGGATGACTATTTTGTCTGTGATTCTCAAACATTTCTGAGGGAATACCTCATAGGTGAAAAAATACCTGGAACGATCTGCAATAAGCTAATCAAGAGAGAGAGTGCAACTGCCCTATCCTTTCCAAAGGGATTGATTTATGAAGATGCTTATTATCATTTTGATTTAATCAAGTTGGCCAAGAAGTACGTTGTTAATACCAAACCCTATTATTACTATTTCCATAGAGGGGATAGTATTACGACTAAACCCTATGCAGATAAGGATTTAGCCTATATTGATATCTACCAAAAGTTTTACAATGAAGTTGTGAAAAACTATCCGGATTTGAAAGAGGTTGCTTTTTTCAGATTGGCTTATGCCCACTTCTTTATTCTGGATAAGATGTTGCTAGATGATCAGTATAAACAGTTTAAAGCCTATTCTCAAATTCATCGTTTTTTAAAAGGCCATGCCTTTACTATTGTTAGGAATCCAATTTTCCGTAAGGGGAGAAGAATTAGTGCTTTGGCTCTATTCATAAATATTTCCTTATACCGATTCTTATTACTGAAAAATATTGAAAAATCTAAAAAATTACATTAGAACGGGGGTGAGCAAGTGATTGATGGAAAACGATTATTATTTAGTTTGACCATAGTCAGTTATGCCTTGACGCTAGTAAGTGGAATTGTGTATCTGTTTAATAATAACAATGTTAGCTTGCTTTCTACTTTATTGTTCTTACTGGTTAGTAGCTTAATTGCTTGTTGGAATGATATCAAGTATTACTTAATCCATTTTATTTTCTTTTTAACTATTTTTGTATTTCTGGTATCAAGGCCGACTATTGATTACTTTAGGGATGGTGCTTTGGATACCTATCATCCCATAGCCTATCGCTTTGCCTTTATAGTTGTCATGGTTTCGATATTGGGATTGACCACAGGAGGACTTCTAGCTCGCTATTTTATAGCTAGAAAGAAAATACAAGTACCCAAGATAAGAAGTTCTCTAAAAGATGTTTACATCAAGCGGTTGCGCTTTGTATCGCTAGGAGTTTTTCTTCTAACCTATCCTTTCTATTTCATTCGGTTATTTGAACGGCTCCTGTATCGCTTGCAGACTTCCTACTATGCCTACTATGCAAACTTTGAAAGTAAACTGCCTTATTTTACCTATATCTTATCAACATTTACGGTCTATGCAATGTGTATGTATTTGGCAACCAAGCCAAAGAAATTGCAGGCAACAGCAGTGCTTGTCTCCTTTATTGCAGCTAATACTATTCATTTGGCAATCGGGACACGCAATCCCTTTATTTTAAGTATTTTATTTGCTTTCGTTTATTACTTTATGCGGGAGCAAACAGAAAAGGGAAAATGGATTGGATTTAAAGAAAAGTTAGCGATTTTTGTAGGTTCTCCTATTCTCATGTTAGCGATGGGAATACTCAATTATGTACGGGATAATGTCCAGGTTTCCCATACAGGTTTCTGGGATATCCTGCTTGACTTTATCTATAAACAAGGAACCAGTTTTGGTGTTTTGGCTAGAGGCTTTCTATTTAACAGTAGCCTCCCTTACCGAGATTTACGCAATTTTACTTTTGGTCCTGTTATTGATTATTTTGCAAGGGGAAGTTTAGGGGCCATTTTCGGAGGAAAAGCCTTTGAACATACAACCAATAGTGTGGAACTAGCTATTGATAGCAATAGTTATGCCCACAATCTATCCTATCTTGTCTTGAACAAGGAATACTTGAAAGGACATGGTATCGGAAGTAGCTATATTATGGAGTTGTATACCGACTATGGTATGATAGGAGTCTTTCTACTTAGTCTCTTGCTAGGTATGTTATTCATAGCCATGCTGCAAGTAGCCTATCGTTCAAGAACAATCCTATTTGCCTTGTCCCTACTCATCTTGAATAATCTATTCTTTATGCCAAGAAGTAGCTTTTCAGAAAGTTTCTTCAATTTATTTACAATGCAATTCTGGGGAATTGTTCTTGTGATTATATTTGTAGCGAAAATGCTTACAAAAGAGAACCAGTATCTACTAAACAAAGGAGAAAAAAATCATGTTTGAACATTATTCAGTAGCTGATTTGTTTGCAAATCTTTATAAAAAACGAAAAGCAAATATTCTAGCTCTCATCGCTTTATTTGCTCTCATTGCTGTACCATTTACAATTAAAGCAGTTAAGAATAAAAATACTGTCAAAGATACAACAAGTTATTCAACTTATATCAGCTATAAAATCACACCTCCAGAAGATTCAGCTAAAACAATTTTGAATCATCAAATTGGTGGTTATAGTGATTTCTACGGGAAATTGATTGATGGGAATTTGAATGGAGCTTATCTTTTCAATGATGTAGAGCCTAGTGAGTTGAAAAAAATTGCCAGTGAATTAGATACGACAGAGACAACCTTGAAAAATTCTACAAGTGACTATTGGTGGAAAAAATTGACTGTCTACTATATGATTGACGATGCAGGGGTTGGTGTGAAAATTTTGACACCAAGTAAAGATGCCAATGACTTGTTAGAGAAAAAGATTGATGCATTGGTTGATAAATTTAAAAATACCTATGCAAACGTGAAAATTGAAAAATTGGAAACCATCAATTCTAAAGAATTGAACGCAAACGGTGAGACAGCGCTTGGATTAAACGTCAAGAATCTGATCCTTCGTCTAGCTGTTATTGGAGTAGTTTGTGTGATTTTGGTTGTGATGGGAAATGTATTGGTTTATCTCTTTAACCCAACAATCAATAGAGCAGGTGATTTTTCTCAATATCAAATTGATTTTGTAACAGAGATTACAACAATTGCTAATCTAGCAGATATTCTATCATACAAAAATGCTGGACAAGAATTGACTATCGTTAGCTCAAATAAAGCTATTCTAGATAAATTAAAACAAAATCAAGAGACTTTAAAAGGAATGCATTTTGTAGATTTACAAGATGTACCATCTCTTTTAGAAAGAGATACAGTCCTTCTTGTTGAAGAGTACGGAGTAACTCGTTATAAGAAATTTGAACAAAGTCTTCAAATTCTTCGAAACTTAAATCGTTCTATCCTTGGTGTAGCAACCTTTAAACTATAAGCTTTCTGATGTATTAGGTCTTCAAAGTTGGCTAAGAGCTGATTTTGAAGGCTTTTTCTATTTGTTTGCAGAAATTTTCTTTTATACTCAATGAAAATCAAAAAGCAAACTAGGAAGCTAGCCGCAGGTTGCTCAAAGCACCGCTTTGAGGTTGTAGATAAAGCTGACGTGGTTTGAAGAGATTTTCGAAGAGTATTAGAGTCTTCTACAGAAGTTACCCTAGGGAAAATCTATCCCGACAGAGGAGCCTTCTTTTGATAAAATCGTAAAAATCTAGTATAATAGATAGAACTGAAAGTATGAGGTTACTAGCAATGAAAATGAAACAAATCAGTGATACAACTTTAAAAATCACGATGTCTTTAGAAGATTTGATGGATCGAGGCATGGAGATTGCTGACTTTCTCGTTCCTCAAGAAAAAACAGAAGAGTTCTTTTATGCTATCTTGGATGAGTTAGAGATGCCTGATAGCTTCCTAGATACAGGTATGTTGAGCTTCCGTGTGACTCCAAAACCTGATAAGGTCGATGTCTTTGTAACCAAATCAAAGATTGACCAAAATCTAGATTTTGAAGATTTATCGGATTTGCCAGACATGGAAGAATTGGCTCAAATGTCGCCAGATGAATTTATCAAAACCCTGGAAAAAAGTATCGCGGACAAAACTAAGGATGATATCGAAGCCATTCAATCTCTAGAGCAAGTCGAAGCCAAGGAAGAAGAGCAGGAACAGGCTGAACAAGAAGTTGAGAGCAAGAAAGAGCCTTACATCTACTACATCCTTTCTTTTGCTAAGTTAGCTGATTTGGTGGCTTTTGCCAAGACAGTGACATTTGAGATGGAAACTTCTGAACTCTACAAGATGAATGAGCGCTATTATTTGACCATTTTAGTGGATATTGAAAATCATCCAAGTCCATATCCAGCGTGGCTTTTGGCCCGTATGCGCGAGTTTGCAGACGATAGTGACATCAGTCGTTCAGTCTTGCAAGAGTATGGCCAAGTCTTGATGAATCACGATGCTGTGCTCAATCTGCAAAAAATCGGATAATCATTTCTGGAAAGCTATTTCTAGATTATAAGAAGAGCGAATCGTTTGATTCGTTTTTTCTTTTCTATACTGAAATAGTGAATTACTATGATAGGAATTTTCACAAAATTCTGTTATAATGGCTATAATAGAAAATTTCGAGGAGACAAACATGACAGTTAAAATTGCTTTACTAGGATTTGGTACCGTTGCAAGTGGTGTGCCTTTCCTCCTAAAGGAAAATGGAGAAAAAATCAATCAATCAGCACATTCAGAGATTGAAGTTGCTAAGGTATTGGTCAAGGACGAAGATGAAAAGAACCGCTTGCTTGCAGCAGGGAATGACTTTAACTTTGTAACCAATGTGGATGACATTTTGTCAGATCAAGATATTACGATCGTAGTGGAATTGATGGGGCGTATCGAACCAGCTAAAACCTTTATCACTCGTGCCTTGGAGGCTGGCAAACACGTTGTGACTGCTAACAAGGACCTTTTGGCTGTCCATGGTGCAGAATTGTTAGAAATCGCTAAAGAGCATAATGTAGCACTTTACTACGAAGCAGCAGTAGCTGGTGGGATTCCAATTCTTCGTACCTTGGCAAATTCCTTAGCTTCTGACAAAATCACTCGTGTGCTTGGTGTAGTCAACGGAACTTCCAACTTCATGATGACCAAGATGGTGGAAGAAGGCTGGTCTTACGATGATGCTCTTGCGGAAGCACAAAGACTAGGTTTTGCAGAAAGTGACCCTACAAATGACGTAGATGGGATTGATGCAGCCTACAAGATGGTGATTTTGAGCCAATTTGCCTTTGGCATGAAGGTTGCCTTTGACGATGTGGCTCACAAGGGAATCCGCAACATCACACCAGAAGATGTAGCTGTGGCTCAAGAGCTTGGTTATGTAGTGAAATTGGTTGGTTCTATCGAGGAAACTCCTTCAGGTATTGCTGCAGAAGTAACTCCAACCTTCCTACCTAAATCACACCCACTTGCTAGTGTGAATGGCGTAATGAACGCTGTCTTTGTAGAATCTATTGGTATCGGTGAGTCTATGTACTATGGACCAGGTGCTGGTCAAAAACCAACTGCAACAAGTGTTGTGGCGGATATTGTCCGTATCGTTCGTCGCTTGAATGATGGAACAATTGGAAAAGACTTCAACGAATATAGTCGTGAATTGGTCTTAGCTAATCCAGAAGATGTCAAAGCTAATTACTACTTCTCAATCTTGGCACCAGACTCAAAAGGTCAGGTCTTGAAATTGGCTGAAATCTTTAACTCTCAAGATATTTCCTTCAAGCAAATCCTCCAAGATGGAAAAGATGGTGACAAGGCGCGTGTTGTTATCATCACACACAAGATTAATAAAGCCCAGCTTGAAAATGTCTCAGCTGAATTGAAGAAGGTTTCAGAATTCGACCTCTTGAATACCTTCAAGGTGCTAGGAGAATAAGATGAAGATTATTGTACCTGCAACCAGTGCCAATATCGGGCCAGGTTTTGACTCGGTCGGTGTAGCTGTAACCAAGTATCTTCAAATTGAGGTCTGTGAAGAACGAGATGAGTGGCTGATTGAACACCAGATTGGCAAATGGATTCCTCATGACGAGCGCAATCTCTTGCTCAAAATTGCTTTGCAAATTGTACCAGACTTGCAACCAAGACGCTTGAAAATGACCAGTGATGTTCCCTTGGCGCGTGGTCTGGGTTCTTCTAGCTCGGTTATCGTTGCTGGGATTGAACTAGCTAACCAACTGGGGAATCTCAACTTATCTGACCATGAAAAATTGCAGTTAGCGACAAAGATTGAAGGGCATCCTGACAATGTGGCTCCAGCCATTTATGGTAATCTCGTTATTGCAAGTTCCGTTGAAGGGCAAGTTTCTGCTATCGTAGCAGACTTCCCAGAGTGTGATTTCCTAGCCTACATTCCAAACTATGAATTGCGTACTCGAGACAGCCGTGGCGTCTTGCCTAAGAAATTGTCTTACAAGGAAGCTGTTGCGGCTAGTTCTATCGCCAATGTGGCGGTTGCAGCCTTGTTGGCAGGAGACATGGTGACCGCTGGGCAAGCAATCGAGGGCGACCTCTTCCACGAGCGCTATCGTCAGGACTTGGTGAGAGAATTTGCAACGATTAAGCAAGTAGCCAAAGAAAATGGTGCCTATGCAACCTACCTTTCTGGTGCTGGGCCGACAGTTATGGTTTTGGCTTCTCATGACAAGATGCCAACGATTAAGGCAGAATTGGAAAAGCAAACTTTCAAAGGAAAACTTCATGACTTGAAAGTTGATACCCAAGGTGTCCGTGTCGAAGCAAAATAAAGAATAGATGATAGGATGGGGAAACTCTTGACCAGAGGGCTTCCTATCCTTTTTTTGAAAAGAAGTTTATACTCAATAAAAATCAAAGAGCAAACTAGGAAGCTAGCCGCAGGTTGCTCAAAGCACCGCTTTGAGGTTGTAGATAAAGCTGACGTGGTTTGAAGAGATTTTCGAAGAGTATTAGTTAAAAACTTGATAAAGGAGAAATAAAGATGGCAGAAATTTATCTAGCAGGTGGTTGTTTTTGGGGCCTAGAGGAGTATTTTTCACGTATTTCTGGAGTGCTAGCAACCAGTGTTGGCTACGCTAATGGGCAAGTCGAAACGACCAATTACCAGTTGCTCAAAGAAACAGACCATGCAGAAACGGTTCAACTGATTTACGATGAGAAGGCAGTGTCACTCAGAGAAATTTTGCTTTATTATTTCCGTGTTATTGATCCATTATCAGTCAATCAACAAGGGAATGACCATGGTCGCCAATATCGAACTGGGATTTATTACCAGGATGAAGCAGACTTGCCAGCTATCTACACAGTGGTGCAGGAGCAGGAGCGCATGCTTGGTCGAAAGATTGCAGTGGAAGTGGAGAAACTTCGCCACTATATTTTAGCTGAAGATTACCACCAAGACTATCTTAAGAAGAATCCTTCAGGTTACTGTCATATCGATGTGACCGATGCTGAGAAGCCATTGATTGATGCAGCAAACTATGAAAAGCTTAGTCAAGATGTGTTAAAGGGCAGTTTATCTGAAGAATCCTATCGTGTTACCCAAGAAGCTGCCACAGAGGCTCCATTTACCAATGCCTATGACCAAACCTTTGAAGAGGGAATTTATGTAGATATTACGACAGGTGAGCCACTCTTTTTTGCCAAGGATAAGTTTGCCTCAGGTTGTGGTTGGCCAAGTTTTAGCCGTCCGATTTCCAAGGAATTGATTCATTATTACAAGGATCTCAGTCATGGAATGGAGCGAATTGAGGTTCGTTCTCGGTCGGGGAATGCTCACTTGGGCCATGTTTTCACAGATGGACCGCGTGAGTTTGGTGGCCTCCGTTACTGTATCAATTCTGCTTCCTTGCGCTTTGTGGCCAAGGATGAGATGGAAAAAGCAGGATATGGCTATCTACTGCCATACTTAAACAAATAAAATAGAGAGGGTGGGTGCTTCCCACTTTCTTCATTTCCAGAATACGAATAGAAGGGATTTATGAAACACCTATTATCTTACTTTAAACCCTACATCAAGGAATCCATTTTAGCCCCCTTGTTCAAGTTACTAGAAGCTGTGTTTGAGCTCTTGGTTCCCATGGTGATTGCTGGGATTGTTGACCAATCCTTGCCCCAGAGAAATCAAGGACATCTCTGGATGCAGATTGGGTTGCTCCTTATCTTTGCAGTGATTGGTGTGGTAGTAGCCTTAATAGCCCAGTTCTACTCAGCTAAGGCTGCGGTTGGATTTGCCAAAGAATTGACAGGTGACCTCTATCGCCATATTCTTTCCTTGCCCAAGGACAGCAGAGATCGTTTGACCACTTCTAGCTTGGTCACTCGCTTGACTTCGGACACTTACCAGATTCAGACTGGTATCAATCAATTCCTGCGTCTCTTTTTACGAGCGCCTATTATCGTTTTTGGAGCCATTTTTATGGCCTATCGAATCTCAGCTGAGCTGACTCTTTGGTTCTTGGTCATGGTTGTCATTTTGACCATTGTTATTGTAGGGCTCTCTAGACTGGTTAATCCTCTCTACAGCAGTCTGAGAAAGAAAACGGATCAACTGGTTCAGGAAACACGTCAGCAATTACAAGGAATGCGGGTTATTCGTGCTTTTGGACAAGAAAAACGAGAGTTACAGATTTTTCAAACTCTTAACCAAGTCTATGCTAGATTACAAGAAAAGACAGGTTTCTGGTCCAGTTTATTAACACCCCTGACCTATCTGATTGTAAATGGAACTCTCCTCGTCATTATATGGCAAGGCTATATTTCTATTCAAGGAGGATTGCTCAGTCAAGGTGCTCTCATTGCCCTTATCAACTATCTCTTACAGATTTTGGTGGAATTGGTCAAGCTAGCCATGCTGATCAATTCTCTCAACCAGTCCTATATCTCAGCTAAACGAATCGAGGAAGTCTTTGCTGAAGCTCCAGAAGATATTCATTCAGAATTAGAACAAAAACAGGTTACCAGCGATCAGGTTTTACAAGTCAAGGAATTAACCTTTACCTATCCTGATGCGGCCCAGCCTTCTCTGAGAGACATTTCCTTTGATATGAAGCAAGGGCAAATCCTTGGTATCATTGGGGGAACGGGTTCTGGTAAATCAAGTTTGGTGCAACTCATCCTTGGACTTTATCCAGCAGACAAGGGGAGCATTGACCTTTATCGAGATGGACGTAGTCCTCTTAATTTGAAGCAGTGGCGGTCTTGGATTGCCTATGTGCCCCAAAAAGTCGAACTCTTTAAAGGAACCATTCGTTCCAACTTGACTATAGGTTTAGGTCAAGAACTATCTGACCAAGAACTCTGGCAGGCCTTGGAAATTGCGCAAGCAAAGGATTTTGTCAGTGAAAAGGAAGGACTCTTGGATGCCATAGTTGAGGCAGGAGGGCGAAATTTCTCGGGCGGTCAAAAACAAAGGCTGTCCATCGCACGAGCAGTTTTGCGCCAAACTCCATTTCTCATCCTAGATGATGCGACTTCGGCCCTCGACACCATTACCGAGTCTAGGCTCTTGAAAGCTATTCGAGAAAATTTGCCAAATACAAGCTTAATTTTGATTTCTCAAAGAACATCGACTTTACAGATGGCTGACCAGATTCTCCTCTTGGAAAAAGGTGAGCTCCTAGCTATCGGCAAGCACGATGACTTGATGAAGACCAGTCAAGTCTATCATGAAATCAATGCATCCCAACATGGTAAGGAGGACTAGTATGAGACGACAAACTGCAAACCAGACGCTCAAATGTTTGGCAAAAGATTTAGCAAGTCATACCTTCCTTCTTTTTCTAGCCTTTCTAGGAACCATTGCCCAGGTTGCCTTATCAATCTACCTACCTATATTGATTGGGCAGGTCATCGACCAAGTCCTAGTGGCTGGTTCTTCACCAGTTTTTTGGCAGATTTTTCTCCAAATGATCTTGGTGGTCATAGGAAATACTCTTGTACAGTGGGCCAATCCTCTCCTCTATAATCGCCTAATTTTCTCTTATACCAGAGACTTACGAGAGCAAATCATCCATAAGCTCCATCGGTTACCGATTGCCTTTGTGGATCGGCAAGGCAGTGGGGAGATGGTCAGTCGGGTGACAACAGACATAGAACAGTTGGCAGCTGGCTTGACCATGATTTTTAATCAATTTTTCCTTGGTGTTTTGATGATTTTGGTTAGTATTCTAGCCATGCTTCAAATTCACCTCCTCATGACCCTCTTGGTCTTGTTGTTAACGCCACTATCTATGGTGATTTCACGCTTTATTGCCAAACGCTCCTATCATCTCTTCCAAAAGCAAACAGAGACGAGGGGAATTCAGACTCAGTTGATTGAAGAATCGTTGAACCAGCAGACCATTATCCAGTCCTTTAATGCTCAAGAAGATTTTATCCAAAGACTGCACGAGGCGAATGCCAACTATGCAGGTTATTCACAGTCAGCTATCTTTTATTCTTCAACGGTCAATCCTTCGACTCGCTTTGTCAATGCGCTTATTTATGCCCTTCTAGCTGGAGTGGGAGCTTATCGTATCATGATAGGCTCTACCTTGACCATTGGACGCTTAGTGACTTTTTTGAACTATGTTCAACAGTACACCAAGCCTTTTAATGATATTTCTTCAGTGCTAGCTGAGTTGCAAAGTGCCTTGGCTTGTGCAGAAAGTGTTTATGGAGTCTTAGATAGTCCTGAGGTGGCTGAAACAGGTAAGGAAGAGTTGACTAGTGACCAAGTTAAGGGAGCTATTTCCTTTAAACAGGTTTCTTTTGGCTACCATCCTGAAAAGATTTTGATTAAGGATTTATCTATTGATATTCCAGCTGGTAGCAAGGTTGCTATTGTTGGTCCGACAGGTGCTGGAAAATCAACTCTTATCAATCTCCTCATGCGTTTTTACCCTATTAACTCAGGAGATATCTTGCTGGATGGGAAATCCATTTATGATTATAGTCGTGCCTCTTTACGCCAGCAGTTTGGGATGGTGCTCCAAGAAACCTGGCTCAAGCAAGGAACTATTCATGATAATATTGCCTTTGGAAATCCTGATTCCAGTCGGGAGCAAGTGATTGCTGCTGCAAAAGCAGCCAATGCAGACTTTTTCATCCAACAGCTACCTCAAGGCTATGATACCAAGTTGGAAAATGCAGGAGAATCTCTCTCTGTCGGTCAAGCCCAGCTTTTGACCATCGCCCGAGTCTTTCTAGCTATCCCTAAGATTCTTATCTTAGACGAGGCAACTTCCTCCATCGATACACGGACAGAAGTGCTGGTTCAGGATGCCTTTGCTAAACTCATGAAGGGGCGTACAAGCTTTATCATTGCCCACCGCTTGTCAACCATTCAGGATGCGGATATGATTCTAGTCTTAGTGGATGGTGACATCGTGGAGCATGGCAATCATCAGGATCTCATGGCTAGAAAGGGTAAGTATTATCAAATGCAGCAAGCTGCAGCTTTTAGCTTTGAATAATCCCTTCTACTTTAAAATCTTATGAACGAAAAAAAGTTGCCTTCGGGTGACTTTTTTGTTACAATAGCTAGAAAAATTATTCACTGTAAATTGTCTTATAGAAAAGGAGCCTAGAATGAAAGTCTTTCAGCATGTAAATATCGTGACTTGTGACAAAGATTTCCATGTTTATCTAGATGGAATCTTAGCCGTTAAGGATTCTAAAATCGTCTATGTTGGTCAAGAGCAGTCAGAGATTATAGAGCAAGCTGAGCAGATTATAGACTATCAGGGAGCCTGGATTATGCCTGGTTTGGTCAATTGTCACACCCATTCTGCTATGACCGGATTGAGAGGAATTCGAGATGATAGCAATCTCCATGAATGGCTCAATGACTATATCTGGCCTGCAGAAGCAGGATTTACTCCCGACATGACTACTAAGGCGGTCAAAGAAGCTCTGACAGAGATGCTCCAGTCAGGAACAACAACCTTTAATGATATGTATAATCCCAATGGTGTGGATATTGAGCGGATTTATCAGGCAGTGAAAGATTCCAAGATGCGTTGTTATTTCTCACCGACTCTTTTTTCTTCAGAGGCAGAGACAACTGCTGAGACTATAAGTAGAACTCGAGCAATCATTGAAGAAATTATTGGATATAAAAATCCAAATTTCAAGGTGATGGTAGCCCCACATTCTCCCTACAGCTGTAGTAGAGACTTGCTGGCAGAAAGCTTAGATCTGGCAAAAGAGTTGAATATTCCTATCCATATCCACGTGGCGGAGACCAAGGAGGAATCAGGAATTATCCTGAAACGATACGGTAAACGTCCTCTTGCTTTTCTCGAAGAACTGGGTTACTTAGATCATCCATCTGTCTTTGCTCACGGGGTCGAATTAAACGAGAGAGAAATTGAACGTTTGGCAACTTCTCAAGTGGCTATTGCTCACAATCCTATCAGTAACCTCAAACTGGCCTCAGGAATCGCTCCAATCATCCAACTCCAAAAAGCGGGAATGGCAGTAGGAATTGCGACAGATTCAGTTGCTTCCAACAACAACCTTGATATGTTTGAGGAAGGACGAACAGCAGCTCTCTTACAGAAAATGAAGAGTGGGGATGCCAGCCAATTCCCTATCGAAACAGCTCTCAAGGCTCTGACAATCGAAGGTGCTAAGGTCCTAGGAATGGAAAATCAGATAGGAAGTCTGGAAGTTTGCAAGCAAGCAGATTTTCTGGTCATCCAACCACAAGGGAAAATTCATCTCCAACCTCAGGAAAATATGCTGTCCCACCTCATTTATGCAGTCAAATCCAGTGACGTTGATGATGTTTATATCGCTGGAGAACAGGTTGTTAAGCAAGGGCAAGTCCTAACAGTAGAACTTTAAAAGAAAAATCACAAAAAATTTTAAAAAAGTTTGCAAAAATCTTGCATTCTTTTTTTAACTATGCTATACTTATATACGGTTTGAAAAAACTGCCTAAGACAGTAGGGGAGCTCGACTCATAAATATCCTACCGAGGACAAAACGTATCATGTAAAAAGAAGCGTATTGTACTTTCGTGTCTAGGTTTGGGCGCGTTTTTCTTTTGAAAAATTTCCCCAAGCAAAATAATAACGGAGGTGAACACACTAATGAGTGAAGCAATTATTGCTAAAAAAGCGGAACTAGTTGACGTAGTAGCTGAAAAAATGAAAGCTGCTGCATCTATCGTCGTTGTAGACGCTCGTGGTTTGACAGTTGAGCAAGATACAGTTCTTCGTCGTGAGCTTCGTGGAAGCGAAGTTGAGTATAAAGTGATTAAAAACTCAATCTTGCGTCGTGCAGCTGAAAAAGCTGGTCTTGAAGATCTTGCATCTGTATTTGTTGGACCATCTGCAGTAGCATTTTCTAACGAAGATGTTATCGCACCAGCGAAAATCTTGAACGACTTTTCTAAAAACGCTGAAGCACTTGAAATCAAAGGTGGTGCAATCGAAGGCGCTGTCGCATCTAAAGAAGAGATTCTTGCTCTTGCAACTCTTCCAAACCGCGAAGGACTTCTTTCTATGCTCCTTTCTGTACTTCAAGCGCCAGTGCGCAACGTTGCTCTTGCAGTCAAAGCGGTTGCAGACAACAAAGAAGACGCAGCTTAATCTTAAGCTACGCAGCGTAGCCTAGCTACGAAAATCTATTATAAATTTAAAACATATTTGGAGGAAATAACAATGGCATTGAACATTGAAAACATTATTGCTGAAATTAAAGAAGCTTCAATCCTTGAATTGAACGACCTTGTAAAAGCTATCGAAGAAGAATTTGGTGTAACTGCAGCTGCTCCTGTAGCTGTTGCTGCAGCTGGTGCTGCTGACGCTGGTGCTGCTAAAGATTCATTCGACGTTGAATTGACATCTGCAGGCGACAAAAAAGTTGGCGTTATCAAAGTTGTACGTGAAATCACAGGTCTTGGTCTTAAAGAAGCTAAAGAACTTGTTGACGGTGCACCAGCACTTGTTAAAGAAGGCGTTGCAACTGCAGAAGCTGAAGAAATCAAAGCTAAATTGGAAGAAGCTGGAGCTTCAGTTACTCTTAAATAATAGAGCGACTACATTAGTAGCTTAAAAACATGATTAAACCGCTATTCTTAGGACTAGCGGTTTTTATTTTTATCTGTCATGGGGCACAAATGGGGCAAAACTATTTATATATTTTATCCAGGACATCAACAACTTATATAGGGGATTGCTCCAAAGATAATAATTTATAAGTATGAGTTGCCTTTTCAACAAAGGGGTTATATAATAGTAATATAGGTATGGAAGATTAATCTTATAATTTATAGTTTTCATTTTAGAGGAGAAAAGATGGCATTAAATTTGTTTGATGTTATTCGTTATGAAGGTGAAGATACAAGGAATATACTTGCTTGGAGACATCCTAAAACGAATATCAAGATAGGAGCAACTGTAATTGTAAACCCTGGTCAGTGTGCTGTATTGTTTTCAAATGGAAGAGCAGTAACTACTTATGATGCTGGTAAACATAAGATTGAAGGATATGATATTCAAGTAGTTTCAGGAATAAAAAACTTTCTAAGTGGAGGTATTTCGTCTGACTCATTGTTTTTATGGTTTGTGAATATGTATGATTTACAACCGATTGGATGGGGAACTTCTTCTCCTATAATGGTTCGAGATCCAGAAAGTGATATTCCTGTAGAATTGAAAATACATGGGAATTTCATTCCTCGAATTGTAGACTTAGAAGCTTTTATATTAGAATTTATGCCAAGTCACCCCGATATTATAACAGCTCCTATTTTACAAAAACGTTTTAGACAAACTGTTAGTGGGTTGATTAGTTCAGCTATTTCACAAGTAATATACAACCATAAGATTCCAATTCTTGATATTGAGATGCACAGTTTTGATATGTCTGTTGCTTTGTCAGCTATTTTATCCAGCCATTTTTCTAAATATGGAATTAGTATTGAGGAATTTAACATTGAGGCTTTAAAGGTAAATCAGAATAGCAATGGATATAGAGAAATCTTTAAATTCCACAAGCAAATTTTAGAAGCCAAAAGCAAGCAGGCTGGTCGAGATATTGAAGAGTATACTTATCAAGAAGAGAGACAATTTGATCTTTTAGAAGAGGCAGCAAAAAATAATGATTCTGCAGGAAATCTAATGGGAGCAGGCGTGGAAATAGCTATGGGACTTTCCTTGGGAGCTAAATTTAGCAACTTGGTGGATCAGATTGAAGATAGGAATTCATTTGACAAAGATGTGAATCAGCATCAAACTGACCTCAAAGGAGAAACAGGCTTAGCTAAGTTTTGTAGCCAATGCGGGACTGCTTTTTTGGAAGGAGCAAACTTCTGTTCTAATTGCGGGGACGAAAGATAGTTCAAATGATTGGAAAAATCATTTTTATATCAATCTTGTTTAAGCATTATCTTTAATCTTTGATTTTTTACATTTTCAAATTTACTTTTGTTTTATTTGGGAAGTCTGGTATTGCCAGAATCTCCCTTTTTCTTAGAAATTTGAAAACTATGATTTCTTTGTTTGTATTTTTAAATCATTCAATTTATGTAATTCTAAGTCTGGAAATGTATGAATAAATACAAAGGGTCATGAAGAGTATTTGGAAATTTTTTAAGAGAGTAAGGGATTTACTTAGACAAGTTCTATGACAGGAGGATATTGTAGATGTACCAAGTATTTCGTTTATTAAGTATACTTTTTATGGGATTAACAAGTGCAACATTTTTTCTTTCACTATGGGCTATAACTCTATTTCTTGAACATGGTAGGCCGATTTTCTCAATATTGATTCCTATTATTTTTTCTTTATCAGGTTTCTTTTTGTCATCCTTTGCATTTTATAGCTTTGGTATTTTAGAAAATATAAAAATTAAAGTCAAAGCTTTGGATGAGATATATAATGGGAAAGCTCTTTATAGAGAATATATAGCAACTAGAGGAGAAGATAGGTGAAACAGTGTATTAAGAATAATTGGAAAAAAGGCTTTCATTGGTTAATTTCAAATATAGTAATACTCTGTTTTGTAGTTTTATCACTTGCTATCTTTTCTATAGATGATGAACCAAGAATCTTTATATTGAAAAATCTTGATTTTATAATTTTGGCAAAATCTATTGGAATTCCCGTTGTTATCAGTTTTTTATTTTTATCATTTCAAAATGTTACCTTTGTGCCAGTTGCTTTAGTTATTTTATATTTGTTTCGAGAAACAATTAAAGATTCCTTTTCCTTGAAGAAATTAAAACAGAAGAATTTACTTCAAATGCTTGTTTTAATCATTTTATCATCATTTTTTGAATATGAAAAATCTAGGGAATGGTCTATTCGATTTTTATTTCTTTTAGTTCCTTGGTATTTTCTTAGTGTGAGTTTAATTTTAGTAATGACTTATTGTGAGTCTAGGAGACAAGAAGAAGTCAAGAAACAAAATCAAATACAAGCTTTATTCACTTTATTTGAAAAGCACCAGATTAACAAAAATACATATCCCGTTATTTGTCCATCATGTAGTGGCGAGAATCTGCTTGACTTAGGGCAAGGTAAATCATGTGATTATTGTGGTGCATGGTTATCTAGAAAGGAAATATAAATGAGACGCTATCGTTTAATCATTTCCAAGCTTGTTTATCCTATAGTATCTTTCATATGTATTGTCACCGGATTGAAATTTTATCAGTACATTGATAACTACATAAGATGGATTTTAGGAAAAAAAGAAGGTTTACTTTATGATTTCTACTTTATGTGGCTTTTAATAGTTACAATTTTGTTTGTTTTATTTTTCCTATTTTTGATTATATCGTCTTTTTTATTTTTGAAACAGCCTCGTATGAAACAATATGATAAAGCTTTGATAACAGTTCTTAAGTTTGAAGAACAAGGTGAGGATGTTATTGAAATTAAAGGGAAAGAATTGCGAGATGAGTTATCTTATAAATTATCAGCAAAACGTGTTTATTGTCCTACTTGTCATAAGCCAACAGATGGAGTAATTGGAACTAAATTGACCTGTGCAACTTGCAGTAAGACTTTTATAGTTTCTTGATTTTAAGATAATCGAAATGCTATTATCTTATAGCTATTTTAATATTGTTTCTAAAACCTAGCAAGTTTATTTTCTTTAAAATACAAAAAGCAACAACTGTCTAGCTGTTGCTTTTTGCTAACTTTTTTCAAGTATTAAACAATACCTTGGGCAATCATAGCATTTGCTACATTTTCAAAGGCAGCAATATTAGCTCCTGCAAGGTAGTCTTTATTAAGACCGTATGTTTCTGAAGTTGTTTTAGCTGTGTTGAAGATGTTTGTCATGATGTCTTTGAGACGTCCATCAACTTCTTCACGAGTCCATGAAAGGCGAAGACTGTTTTGGCTCATTTCAAGGGCTGAAACGGCTACACCACCGGCATTGGCAGCTTTGGCAGGTCCGTAGAAAATACCATTTTCTTTGTAAACTTTGATGGCATCAAGGTCGCTTGGCATGTTGGCACCTTCAGATACACAGATAATGCCTTGAGCAACTAAGCGTTTAGCTGCTTCACCGTTGATTTCGTTTTGAGTCGCACATGGAAGCGCAATGTCATAGTTTCCAGCGTAAGTCCATACAGAACCTTCGTGATATGTTGCAGTTGCTTTTTCAGCAGCATACTCAGTCAAACGAGCGCGACGTTTTTCTTTAACATCAACCAATAGATCGAAGTCGATACCATTTTCATCGATGACATAACCATTTGAGTCAGATACAGAGATAACAGTTGCACCAAGTTCAGTTGCTTTTTGAAGCGCGTATTGAGCAACGTTACCAGAACCTGAAATAACAACTTTCTTACCAGCAAAGCTATTACCGTTAGCTTTGAGCATTTCTTCAGTGTAGTAAACCAAACCGTAACCAGTTGCTTCTGGACGAATCAAGCTACCACCAAACCCAAGAGGTTTACCAGTCAAGACACCAGCATCAAATTGGTTAAGACGTTTGTATTGACCGTAAAGGTAACCAATTTCGCGTCCACCTACACCGATATCACCAGCAGGTACGTCAAGTGATGGTCCGATGTGTTTTTGCAATTCAGTCATGAAGCTTTGGCAGAAGCGCATCACTTCAGCATCTGTTTTACCTTTAGGATCGAAGTCTGATCCACCTTTACCTCCACCGATTGGAAGTCCAGTCAAAACGTTTTTAAAGATTTGTTCAAATCCGAGGAATTTCAAAATCCCTTGGTTTACAGTTGGGTGGAAACGAAGTCCGCCTTTGTATGGTCCAACAGCTGAGTTGAATTGAACACGGTAACCGCGGTTTACTTGAACTTTTCCATCACGGTCAACCCAAGGAACACGGAAAGAAATCACGCGCTCTGGCTCAGTAATACGTGCCAAGATATTTTCTTCGATATACTCAGGGTGTTTTTCAAATACAGGTTCTAAAGTGTTGAAAAATTCTTCAACAGCTTGAAGGAACTCAGCCTCGTGCCCGTTACGAGCTTTTACAGTTTCAAACACGCTTTGGATATATTCTTTAGCAGATGTCATATCGTTCTCCTTAAATTCTAATTTAATTATGTGTGTCATTATAGCAGAATTTTTTTTAACTGTAAAGAGAAAAAACAAAAATTTTCTAAAAATTCTATCAATTTAGTTTTGAGACTTTTTAAAAATAGATAAAAAACGAACCTTTTTCTTGTAAATATCTTTCTCAAAGAGAAAATCTGAAAATATGGTATAATATTAGCAATAAAAGGAATCTGGAGGATCAGAATCATGGTATCAACGAAAACGCAAATTGCTGGTTTTGAGTTTGACAATTGCTTGATGAATGCAGCAGGTGTGGCTTGTATGACGATAGAGGAGCTAGAAGGGGTTAAAAACTCAGCGGCAGGAACTTTTGTGACCAAGACAGCGACCTTGGACTTTCGTCAGGGAAATCCTGAGCCACGTTATCAAGATGTTCCACTTGGTTCTATCAACTCTATGGGTTTGCCGAATAATGGCTTAGACTATTATTTGGACTATCTTTTGGACTTGCAGGAAAAAGAGCCAAACCGGACTTTCTTCCTATCTCTAGTCGGCATGTCTCCAGAGGAAACCCATACTATCTTGAAAAAAGTCCAAGAGAGTGAGTTTCGTGGTCTGACTGAGCTCAATCTTTCCTGTCCAAATGTTCCAGGTAAACCTCAGATTGCCTATGATTTTGAGACAACAGACCGGATTTTGGCAGAAGTATTTGCCTACTTCACCAAACCTCTGGGAATTAAATTGCCACCATATTTTGATATTGTTCACTTTGACCAAGCGGCAGCTATTTTCAACAAGTACCCGCTCAAGTTTGTCAACTGTGTTAACTCTATCGGAAACGGCCTTTATATAGAAGATGAGTCTGTCGTTATTCGTCCTAAAAATGGTTTTGGTGGCATTGGTGGCGAGTATATCAAACCGACTGCTCTAGCTAATGTTCATGCCTTTTATCAACGCTTAAATCCTCAAATTCAAATCATCGGAACAGGTGGCGTTTTGACTGGTCGTGATGCCTTTGAACATATCCTCTGTGGAGCAAGTATGGTGCAGGTGGGGACCACCCTTCACAAAGAAGGAGTTGGTGCTTTTGATCGTATTACCAATGAACTGAAAGCAATCATGGCGGAAAAAGGGTACGAGAGCCTAGAAGATTTCCGTGGGAAATTACGCTATATTGATTAAATTCATTAAAAAATCAGAAGAAAGGAGAGAAGATGCTAGCCATTGAAGAGAGTCAGAAGTTGACTTTAGCAAATTTACCGAACCTGAGCCTTTTTACAGGGACAGATCAGGGTCAGTTTGAAGTGATGAAGAGTCAAGTGTTGAAACAGATTGGCTATGATTCTGCCGACCTAAACTTTGCCTACTTTGATATGAAAGAAGTAGTTTACAAGGATGTGGAACTGGAGTTGGTCAGCCTTCCTTTCTTTGCGGATGAGAAAATCGTGATATTGGATCATTTTGTCGATATCACGACTGCTAAAAAGCGCTTTTTAACAGATGATGAGCTCAAGTCATTTGAGGAATACCTTGATAATCCTTCACCAACAACCAAGTTGTTAATCTTTGCGGAAGGAAAGCTGGATAGCAAAAGACGGCTGGTAAAATTACTTAAGCGTGATGCCAAGGTCTTCGATGCAGTAGAAGCTAAAGAACAAGAACTGCGCCAGTATTTTCAAAAGTGGAGCCAGAAACAAGGTCTGCAGTTTACCAATCATTCTTTTGAAAATCTCCTTATCAAGTCGGGTTTTCAATTTAGCGAAATCCAGAAAAATCTCCTCTTTTTACAGTCCTATAAGGAAGACTCTGTTATCGAGGAAGAGGATATTGTTAACGCAATTCCCAAGACCTTACAGGACAATATTTTTGATTTAACTCAGTTTATTCTGACTAAAAAGATGGACCAGGCGCGCGATTTGCTTAGAGACTTGACCTTGCAAGGGGAAGATGAAATTAAGCTCATAGCTGTCATGCTAGGACAATTTCGGACTTTTACTCAGGTGAAAATTTTGTCGGAGTCTGGACAAGCAGAATCTCAGATTGCAAGTAGTTTAGGCAGTTTTCTCGGACGCAATCCCAATCCCTATCAAATCAAGTTTGCGTTGAGGGATTCACGAGGACTTTCATTGAGCTTTTTGAAGCAAGCTATTTCCTATTTGATTGAGACAGACTATCAGATTAAGACAGGTCTTTATGAAAAAGGTTTCCTTTTTGAAAAGGCACTCTTACAGATTGCTAGTCAGGTCAATTGACATTTTTTTGAAACTACAACCCGCGTCAGGATTATCTTGTCGTGGGTTTCTTGGTGATTTGCTTGTTTTATACTCAATGAAAATCAAAAAGCAAACTAGGAAGCTAGCCGCAGGCTGCTAAAAACACAGTTTTGAGGTTGTAGACAAGACTGACGAAGTCAGCTCAAAACACAGTTTTGAGGTTGCAGATAGAACTGACGAAGTCAGTAACTATACCTACGGCAAGGTGAAGCTGACGTGGTTTGAAGAGATTTTCGAAGAGTATTATTAGAAAGTATTTAGTGATTTCCCTAACTATAAGCAAAAAACTTGAAAAAAGTGAATGTTTGCGTTATCATTTTCATATAGAAAGAAAAAGAGGTATTACAGATGGCTATTATCTTACCAGATCTTCCATATGCATACGACGCTTTGGAACCATACATCGATGCGGAAACAATGCATTTGCACCATGACAAGCACCATCAAACTTATGTCAACAATGCTAATGCAGCTCTAGAAAAACACCCTGAAATTGGTGAAGACCTTGAAGCCTTGCTTGCTGATGTAGAATCTATCCCAGCTGATATCCGTCAAGCGCTCATTAACAATGGTGGTGGACACTTGAACCATGCTCTTTTCTGGGAATTGATGACTCCTGAGAAAACAGCTCCTTCAGCAGAACTTGCAGCAGCGATCGATGCAACATTTGGTTCATTCGAAGAATTCCAAGCAGCCTTCACTGCAGCAGCAACAACTCGTTTCGGTTCTGGCTGGGCATGGTTGGTTGTCAACAAAGAAGGTAAACTTGAAGTGACTTCAACAGCAAATCAAGACACACCAATCTCAGAAGGTAAAAAACCAGTCTTGGGCTTGGACGTTTGGGAACATGCTTACTATGTGAAATACCGCAACGTGCGTCCTGACTACATCAAAGCTTTCTTCTCAGTGATTAACTGGAACAAAGTAGATGAATTGTACGCAGCTGCTAAATAATGATATACGGAGGGAAGAATTGTTCTTCTCTTTTTTAGGTTATATGATTCGAGTCTGACAAAATCGTCAGACTTTTTTCATTTTTATGAGAAACGTGCTAAGTGCTACAAATTATGGTAGAATAAAGTATTAATACTATTCGAAAATCAAATTCAAACTACGTCAGCTTCACCTTGCCGTACTCCAGTACAGCCTGCGGCTAGCTTCCTAGTTTGCTCTTTGATTTTCATTGAGTATAAGTAATCGTGGAAAAAGGATATCTATGCGAAAAGAAATTGCACCTGAATTATACAACTATAACAAGTTTCCTGGTCCTGAGTTCCATTTACACGGGGACAAGGTCGAAACGGAAGGGATAGTTTTTTCCTTGGTGGAAAACATCAAGGATGCCTTTGATGTGACGGCTTTTAATCAGCGTTTTTCAGAAGTCTTAACCAAGTTTGATTATATCGTAGGAGATTGGAGCAACGAACAGCTTCGCTTACGAGGTTTTTACAAGGATGACCGAACAGAAGAAAAACTTGAAAAGATCAGTCGTTTACAAGACTACCTTTTAGAGTATTGTAGTTATGGTTGTGCCTATTTTGTCTTAGAAAATGAAGCCCCTAAGCGAGCATCATTTGACAAGAAAATGCGTAAGAAGGAAGAAGACCAGACTTCTAAAAAAGGGAAGAAACCGGCTCAAACCAAACGAAAACCGAATGCAGATAAGAAAAATAGACGTCGTCAGAAGGACCAGAATTCTCAGAAAGAGGATAAGGGGCAACGCCATTTTGTCATTCGTCAGAAGTGAGTAGAGAATAAGGAGTAGAAATGAAACCGTCAATTTATAGTTTAACACGTCAAACCATGCAGGAATGGGTTTTGGAGCAGGGAGAGAAGAAATTCCGTGCAGATCAAATTTGGGAATGGCTTTACCGTAAACGTGTCCAGTCATTTGAAGAGATGACCAACCTTTCCAAGGATTTGATTGCTAAGCTCAATGACCAGTTTGTGGTCAATCCCTTGAAACAACGTATAGTACAAGAGTCTGCTGATGGTACTGTCAAATATCTCTTTGAGTTGCCTGATGGTATGTTGATTGAGACAGTACTGATGCGTCAGCACTACGGTTTATCTGTCTGTGTGACGACTCAGGTTGGCTGTAATATCGGTTGTACCTTCTGTGCCTCTGGTTTGATTAAGAAACAACGTGATCTTAATAACGGTGAAATTGTAGCGCAAATCATGCTGGTTCAGAAATACTTTGATGAGCGTGGTCAGGATGAACGCGTCAGCCATATCGTTGTCATGGGTATCGGTGAACCATTTGATAACTACAACAATGTCTTGAATTTCGTCCGTACCATCAATGATGATAAAGGAATGGCCATCGGTGCTCGTCACATCACGGTTTCAACTTCAGGTTTGGCCCATAAAATTCGTGACTTTGCTAATGAAGGAGTTCAGGTCAATCTTGCCGTTTCCCTTCACGCACCTAACAATGAATTGCGTTCAAGTATCATGAAGATTAACCGTGCATTTCCGATTGAAAAACTCTTTGCGGCTATTGAGTACTACATCGAAACAACCAATCGCCGTGTGACCTTTGAGTATATCATGCTCAATGAAGTCAATGATGGTGTAGAACAAGCCTTGGAATTGGCTGAATTGCTCAAGAATATCAAGAAATTGTCTTATGTAAACTTGATTCCTTATAACCCAGTTAGTGAGCATGACCAATATAGCCGTAGTCCTAAAGAGCGCGTCCTGGCCTTCTATGATACGCTTAAGAAAAAAGGTGTTAACTGTGTTGTTCGTCAAGAGCATGGTACTGATATTGATGCAGCTTGTGGACAATTGCGTTCCAATACAATGAAACGAGACCGCCAGAAAGCAGTCGCAGCAGTCAATCCTTAATGATGAAGAAGAGTTATAATCATGTTTTGGTCTGGGGAGTCATTTTCTATAGCATTTGTATCGTCTATTTTTGCTTTACTCCTCAAGAACATTCTCCCGTGGGAGTGGAAACTCCAGGTATTCAGCATCTTGGACGCCTGGTTTTTCTTTTGACTCCTTTCAATTCTTTCTGGAAACTGGGTGAAGTGAGTGACATAGGACAATTATGTTGGATTTTTCTACAAAATATCCTCAATGTCTTCTTGCTTTTTCCTCTGATTTTCCAACTCCTTTATCTCCTTCCAAACTTGCGTAAAACAAAAAAGGTCCTTCTTTTTAGTTTTCTAGTGAGTTTTGGAATCGAGTGTACGCAGTTAGTCTTGGACTTTTTCTTTGATTTTAATCGCGTCTTTGAAATTGATGATTTGTGGACCAATACCTTGGGTGGCTATCTGGCTTGGCTCCTCTATAACCGATTACATAAAAACAAGATAAGGAATTAAAATGAGTATTTTAGAAGTTAAAAATCTGAGTCACGGTTTTGGTGACCGTGCAATTTTTGAAGATGTGTCCTTCCGTCTTCTCAAAGGAGAACATATCGGTCTGGTCGGTGCTAATGGTGAAGGGAAATCAACCTTTATGAGCATCGTGACTGGTAAGATGTTGCCAGATGAAGGGAAGGTTGAATGGTCTAAATATGTGACTGCTGGTTACTTGGACCAACATTCTGTCTTGGAAGAAGGGCAGTCGGTGCGCGATGTTCTCCGTACGGCCTTTGATGAGCTTTTCAAAGCTGAAGCTCGTATCAATGACCTCTATATGGAAATGGCTGAAGATGGAGCGGATGTTGATGCTCTCATGGAAGAAGTTGGCGAACTTCAAGACCGTCTGGAGAGTCGTGATTTCTATACCTTGGATGCTAAGATTGACGAAGTGGCGCGTGCCCTTGGTGTCATGGATTTTGGCATGGATATAGATGTAACTTCTTTGTCAGGTGGGCAAAGAACCAAGGTGCTTTTGGCTAAACTTCTCCTTGAGAAGCCTGATATCTTGCTGTTGGACGAGCCGACCAACTACTTGGATGCTGAGCATATTGACTGGCTCAAACGTTATCTCCAAAACTATGAAAATGCCTTTGTTCTTATTTCACACGATATTCCCTTCCTGAACGATGTGATTAATATTGTCTATCATGTGGAAAATCAACAGCTGACGCGTTATTCTGGTGACTACTACCAGTTCCAAGAAGTTTATGCTATGAAGAAATCTCAGCTAGAGGCTGCCTACGAACGTCAGCAGAAAGAGATTGCAGATCTCAAAGATTTTGTCGCACGTAATAAAGCGCGTGTTGCAACACGAAACATGGCCATGTCTCGTCAGAAGAAATTGGATAAGATGGATATTATCGAACTGCAAAGTGAGAAACCAAAGCCATCATTTGATTTCAAACCGGCTCGTACGCCAGGGCGCTTTATCTTCCAAGCCAAGGATTTGCAGATTGGTTATGATCGACCTCTGACCAAGCCTTTAAATCTTACCTTTGAACGTAATCAAAAGGTTGCTATTATCGGAGCAAATGGTATCGGTAAAACAACTCTCTTGAAGTCTCTCTTGGGCATTATCCCGCCAATCGCTGGGGAAGTGGAACGCGGTGACTACCTGGAACTCGGTTATTTTGAACAGGAAGTAGAAGGCGGTAATCGCCAAACACCACTAGAGGCTGTTTGGAATGCCTTCCCAGCTCTCAACCAAGCAGAAGTTCGTGCAGCCCTTGCCCGTTGTGGTTTGACAACCAAGCATATTGAAAGCCAAATTCAGGTCTTGTCAGGTGGGGAACAAGCCAAGGTTCGTTTCTGTCTCTTGATGAATCGTGAAAACAATGTTTTAGTGCTGGACGAGCCGACCAACCACTTGGATGTGGATGCCAAGGATGAACTCAAACGCGCTCTCAAAGAATACAAGGGATCTATTCTTATGGTCTGTCACGAACCAGACTTCTATGAAGGCTGGATGGACCAAATCTGGGATTTTAATAATTTAACTTAAGAATGAGAGTAAAAGAAATACAGTATCGAATGTGGATACTGTATTTTTTGGTTTTTAAGATTTAAAATCGTAGTCTTTCACCACTTCGATGCTATCGATAGTAATAGCAGTAGTTGGCTTGTCTTTCTCATCTTTTTCGGCTTTAGCAATCTTATCTACAACATCCATACCATCAATGACTTGACCAAAGACTGGGTGCTTACCATCTAGACTAGGATTTCCCCCTTCTTTGTAGGCTTCGATGATTTTCTTTGGATACTTGCTTGTAGGGAGTTTAGCAGAGGTATCTGTAGAGTTTTGGTTGATGAAGAACTGGCTACCATTGGTGTTTGGTTGACCAGTATTAGCCATAGAAAGAGCACCACGGATGTTATAGAGATAAGGAGTAATCTCGTTTTTGAAACCAGTTCCCTTGTCTTTAGTCTTATCCTTGTCATGCCAGATGGACTGACCACCTGTACCGTCCCCTTTTGGATCTCCAGTTTGGACCATAAAGCCATCGATGACACGGTGGAAGGTAATACCGTTATAGTATCCTTCTTTGGCATGAGTGAGGAAGTTTTCAACCGCTAAAGGAGCGAGTTTAGGGAAGAGCTTAATACGAATATCACCTTGGCTTGTGTGGAGAATCACTTCAGCCTCGTCTTCAGCAACTTTTTTAGATAGTTGTGGGAAATTGGCGTTTTCGTTTGTTAAAGCATCGTTTAACTCCTTGGCAGATTGGGCAGCTGCTTTGGAACTTTCTTCAGCAGCTAAGCTAGAATCTACATAGTCATCACCACGCAAACTACGTTGTATGTTGCTACATCCAGCTAGAGCTACAGTGGATAGTAAAAGAAGGGTTGCTAGTTTTTTCATTCTATTCCTCTCAAAAATTCATTTCTACCATTGTACCCTAAAAGGAAGTGGATTTCAAATATTAGTGACAAGACAGTTTAAGAGGAAGCCAACCAGAAAGTCGCTTGCTTAGGGGCATCAATGCCATAAGTATACTCAAAGTATTTTGGGAACCAGATCTTAAGAAAGCTCGTAAAGCATCACAATTAGTAAACGTTAATTCGAAAGAATTACTATATTTTAAAAGAGCACATTTTCAAAGGATTTTTTCTTTCGGCTTAATTCCTAATGAATCAATGAACTTAATGCTAGGTCTCGAAAAGAATTATGCTTCCTCTTTCTGTCTGAGTTCAAAGAGGTCTTCTACTTTCAGATTAAAAACTTGAGCAATTTTAAGAGCCATTTCTAGTGAAGGATTGTAACGGTTATTTTCTAAGTGCAGAATTGTCTCGCGGCGCATGCCGATGAGGTCGGCTAACTCCTGCTGGGTCATGCCTGTGGACTCACGAACAGATTTGAGATTAGTAATAATCTTGCTTTCTTTGGCCATGCTTATCCTCTCCGTTCCAAGATAAGATAGACAACCGCAAAGATGCAAATCAAGGTAGCTATGCTAATAAAGATCTGGCCCATGTAAAGAGTGAGAGGCCCCATATACCCAATGATAACTGCTAGGATCATCAGTGCGCCTAGTATAAAAACCAACATCAAGCTAGCTGCCTTTGCTAAATTAGCATAAAAGCGTTCGTCCGGAGTTTCCTTGACATTTTTTAAAGAGAAAAAACCAAATAGAATCACTTCAATAACGAGGCCAATTCCCAAAATCCATTCTTTAATACCAGAACTTTCGCTTGGGGTCGCAACCCAAATTCCTACTGTATAAAAAATGCTTGCTGCAAACACAAGTATCGTGTAAAGCTTAGCAGACAAGTCAAAAATAATTTTTCTCTTACCTTTCTGACTCTTATGTAGCCAGCTCGATATAGCTACAATTTGACCTGACACTGAAATACCAGTAATAACTAACTTGGGTCCCCAACTAAGATTAGAACCAAATAAAACAATAAAATCAATAAAGAGAGCTACGGCAATCATTGCAATGAGGCCACGCATTTTTTGACTTTTTTTCATGATAGACTCCTTTTTTGTGTTATAAATATATAACACATAAATTTTATGTTATAAATATATCACATTTAAATTTAGAAAGCAAGAATTTTTGTGCCAAGGTGGCAATTATTTGAAAAAATTTTTTAATAAAAGCTCTCGATAGTCAAACAACTAAAGAATTCTTTGAAGCAATGCATCGGATTTGGTTTGGATAGTTTCGTTAAGAATATTTTATGATAAAAATTTTTTGAAAAATCTAGATACTGTATGAATCTCTATTTTTTTCTTAGACTGTTATAAAGTCTGTCAGAATAAGCTTTGTAGGTGTAGAAATTAGTTTTTACAGAACTAAATTATTCCCCTATTTAGAATCTATTAATTCATATTTTATAAATTAATTAGTAGATATCGTTCTTAAAATCCTTGATATTTCGTTTGGGAACGGGCTTAGGATTTAGGAGCCAAGTATTCAAATCTCGTTCAGGCGATATGAAGGGTTTGACTTGGTGGTCTTTATAAAATGTTTCTAAAAAAGATTCTAAAAAAGGATTCATGACATTCTCTTTCTGATTTTTCTTTAAAAATATAACAAATTTCTAAATGGTTTAAAAATTTTATAGTCTGTCAAGTTTTTTTCTTGACACCTATCAGAAATCTGTTATAATAGAACATGTGCTAAATAGCTCAGCTATTTCACCGAAATAAAAAATAAGAAAAGAGACTTTAAAAATGGCAGTTAAAATCCGTTTGACTCGTATGGGTTCTAAGAAAAAACCTTTCTACCGTATCAACGTAGCAGATTCACGTTCACCACGTGACGGACGTTTCATCGAAACAGTTGGAACTTACAACCCACTTGTTGATGAAAACCAAGTAACTTTGAAAGAAGACCGCGTTCTTGCATGGTTGGCTGATGGAGCTCAACCTTCAGATACAGTACGTAACATCCTTTCAAAAGAAGGTGTATTGAAAAAATTCCACGATTCTAAATTCTCAAAATAAGTTTAAAGTAGGTTGACAGATGGATACGATTGAAAATCTCATTATTGCGATTGTGAAACCCTTGATTTCACAACCAGATGCCTTAACTATCAAGATTGAAGATACACCAGAATTTTTGGAATATCATTTGGATCTTGATCAAAGCGATGTGGGTCGTGTAATCGGTCGTAAGGGTCGCACTATTTCTGCGATAAGAACGATTGTCTACTCTGTCCCAACTGAAGACAAAAAAGTAAGAATCGTTATTGATGAAAAATAAGAAAGGCGGGACGAATGTCTCGCTTTTTTTGCAAGGAGAAAGAATGAGAGATTTAACAGTTAGACAACTAGAGGAATATTTACTTGACCATTACCGACAATCTAGAACAGAAGAAGGGCTTTTTATTAAGCTAGTAGAAGAAGTTGGAGAAGTTGCTGAGGTTTTAAATGGACGCTCTGGTCGAAAAGAAGGAGTTCAGGATTCAAATGAGGAATTGGCAAAAGAGCTGGTAGACATCATTCACTACACTGTCGCCATCGCAGCTATTAATGATATTGACCTAACGAAGACTATTTTTGAAAAAGACAAAAAGGCAGCAATCAAGTATCAGCATGAACAAGATTTGGAAGGATTTTTGAAAGGAAAGGAGAGTTGATGTCCTCTTCCTCCAACTTGAGAAAATCCTTGGAACGTGTTAAAATAAAGGATAAGGGTTTTTAATAATTCATTATATAGAACGAGTGGATTTCTTTATGAAGAGGATTGAAGTATCTACAGAAATTGGTAGTCTCTCTGTTACTTATCAAAAGCAAAAGAAAATGCTAGTTTGTTTAAGTGGCGCAGGTTTGCTACCAAGTTATGAAAATTTTTCACTTATACTTGAAAAACTTCCTCCTACAATTGGTTATTTGACTATTGATTTTCCGAACACAGGTAGGAGTCCGATGAATGACCAAGCTGGAAAAAATCTGGATAATCTTGCAGATGCAGTTTATGAAGCACTTGAAGAATTGGCGATTTCTGAATATATACTTTGTGTACATAGTTTGAGTGGAATTTTAGCTTGCAAATTGCTCAACAAACCAATTAAGTGTCAGGCTTTACTAGCAATTGAACCGACAACTAAAAACGTCATGTTTGCTGATTTTTCAGAAAATTCTTATCCAGAAATGGAAGAGCAGATGAGGCTGATTGACGAGTGTGGTCCTGAACTTTATTTTAAGAACTTAACTCAAGCAACATTTAGACCTGAAATTAATAAAGAAATCTGGGAAATAATGCAGGGAAAAGGCTCAGAGTTGGAAAATCAAGATCCAGGATTTCAGATATCTGGAGAGATTACTGAGGAAGATTTTGAGAATTTGTCGATAGAAACTTGTACCCCTGTATTTATTTTTTGTCAGGCTTATAGAGAAAAAGAGTACAGAGAATCAGAATATTGGACTTCCAATACTAAACTCATTTTAGGAGGGAATCACCATTATTTACAATGGTCAGAATCAGAAAAAATTGCGACTATTATTCGAGAATTGTTAGAATAAGATGGATAGAAATAGATACAGGAGACAAGATGAATTACTTTAATGTTGGGAAAATCGTCAATACGCAGGGGTTGCAGGGTGAGATGCGAGTCTTGTCTGTGACGGATTTTGCAGAAGAACGGTTTAAAAAAGGTACTGAGCTTGCCTTGTTTGATGAAAAAGATCAGTTTGTTCAAACAGTGACCATCTCTAGCCACCGTAAACAGAAGAACTTTGACATTATTAAATTCAAAGATATGTACCATATCAATGCTATTGAAAAGTACAAGGGATACAGTCTCAAGGTTGCTGAGGAAGATTTGAATGACCTAGACGATGGTGAATTTTATTATCACGAGATTATCGGTTTGGAAGTCTATGAGGGTGATAACTTGATTGGAACCATCAAGGAAATCCTACAACCAGGTGCCAACGATGTCTGGGTGGTCAAGCGAAAAGGTAAACGTGACTTGCTCTTGCCTTATATCCCACCAGTGGTTCTCAATGTTGATATTCCAAATAACCGTGTCGATGTGGAAATCTTAGAAGGGTTAGACGATGAAGATTAATATTTTAACCCTTTTTCCAGAGATGTTTTCTCCACTGGAGCACTCAATCGTTGGAAAGGCTCGAGAAAAAGGGCTCTTGGATATCCAGTATCATAATTTTCGAGAAAATGCTGAAAAGGCCCGCCATGTAGACGATGAGCCCTATGGAGGTGGACAGGGAATGTTGCTCCGAGCTCAACCCATTTTCGATGCCTTTGATGCTATTGAAAAGAAAAATCCTCGCGTCATTCTCCTAGACCCAGCTGGAAAGCAGTTTGATCAGGCTTATGCTGAAGATTTGGCTCAAGAGGAAGAGCTAATCTTTATCTGTGGGCATTACGAGGGTTATGATGAGCGCATTAAGACTTTGGTGACAGATGAGATTTCCCTGGGCGACTATGTCTTGACTGGTGGAGAGTTGGCGGCTATGACTATGATTGATGCTACGGTACGCCTGATTCCAGAAGTGATTGGTAAGGAGTCTAGCCACCAAGATGATAGTTTTTCTTCTGGCCTTCTCGAATATCCTCAATACACACGTCCCTATGATTATCGAGGCATGGTGGTGCCAGATGTACTGATGAGTGGACACCATGAAAAAATTCGTCAGTGGCGATTGTATGAGAGTTTAAAGAAAACCTATGAGCGCAGACCGGATTTGCTTGAACATTATCAACTGACAGCAGAAGAAGAAAAAATGCTGGCAGAAATCAAAGAAAACAAAGAATAAAGGAGAAACCTATGCAAGTAATCAAACGTAATGGCGAAATTGCTGAATTTAATCCAGATAAGATTTACCAAGCCATCTTAAAGGCAGCCCAGACTGTCTATGTATTAACAGATGATTTGCGTCAAAACCTTGCACAAGTCACTAAGAAAGTGGTTTTGGATTTGGAAGAAGCCAAGGTGGAACGTGCTACCATTAGCATGATTCAGTCTATGGTTGAACATCGTTTACTGGGTGCAGGTTACATTACCATTGCAGAACACTACATTTCCTATCGTCTACAACGTGACTTGGAAAGAAGTGGTTATGGAGACCATATCGCTGTTCATTTACATTTTGAACAAATTCGCTAAGAAAAAGAGTGGGATGAAGCAACTACATCTCACTCTTTCTTAAATCTATTTTTTTGAGCTGTTTGGACAGTTGAAGGGACAAATCGCAGGCGTTGAATATCGCTTATGCGAATAATCCGGCTCACATTTTTGGCAAAATTTTTCACGATAATTTGCTGGCGTTGCTGATCGTATTTGATGATGTCACCTGTAAAGCTTGTCTCAGACAAGATAAGGTGAACAGCGGTTTGTTTCTGGATAGCCTCTTCAATAGTGGCTGTCAGGGAGTTGCTTTCAGTATGGTCAGGTTGGTCATGTCCATTTAAAAAGTCATGTATTTTACCTAGAACTTGCTGGAATTTATGTCTCATAGTGGCCTCCCTTCTTTTATATCAATATTATATAAAATTTTCCTAAAATCTACAAGATTTTACGAATAATCAAATGAAAGCTAAAAAAGGAGAAGAAAATGGCAGAATTTACATTTGAAATCGAAGAGCACTTGTTGACTCTTTCTGAAAACGAAAAAGGTTGGACTAAGGAAATCAACCGTGTGAGCTTTAATGGTGCCCCTGCAAAGTTTGATATTCGTGCTTGGAGTCCAGATCATACTAAAATGGGCAAAGGGATTACTCTCTCCAATGAAGAATTTCAAACAATGGTGGATGCCTTTAAAGGCAACTAAGTTTTCAAAATGAAAGAAATATTGAGTTATGACAACTCGATATCCTTTTTTAGTTAGCAAAGTAAGCCTGATTTTTAAGGCGTTGAAGTAATGGACGGCTAATAAAACTAATAGCAATAATTTTACCAAGGTCTGGGATGATAAAGGGAAATACCCCCACAGCAAGAGCTTTTTCAAATGCCATTCCAGCTAGGAAATGTAATCCAATGATCCCACCGACAAAGACAAGTGTATCTCCCAAGAGATTTGCTAGAAAAATTCTGACAAAACCACTATCACTGTTAGTTAGAGAAGAGGTAAGTCCAGAATAAAGAAGATAAAACCAAAGATAGCCTGCAGTAGGGCCAACTAAAGCCTGAAAACCAGCTCCACCTCCTGCGAAGACAGGAAGACCGATGGCGCCTAGAAGAAGATAGAGTCCAACAGAAAGTATAGCCTCTCTCGGTCTAAAGACAGTAGCAATCAAGCCGATTGCAAAGTTTTGCAGAGTGAAGGGAACAGGTCCAATTGGAAGACTGATTTGTGCTAAAACAGCAATGAGAGCAGCCCCAATAGCAGGGATAGCATAAACGTGAGCTTTTTTCAAAATAGTTAACCTCTTTTCTGATGTATAGTAACTATTATACTCGCAGAGGAATGATTGTCAACCAATTTTTTAAAACAAGGTAACAAAAACTGTAACGGCCGATTTTGCTTACTGATTAAGTTGGATAATTGTTCTGTTGATTCGAAAACATCAAAAAAGAAGCAGACACATTTGTATCAGCTTCTTTTATTTCGATTAACGCATAGTTACAAATTCTTCAGATGCAGTTGGGTGAATCGCCACAGTTGCATCAAAGTCAGCCTTGGTTGCTCCCATTTTGATAGCAACAGCAAATCCTTGAATCATTTCATCAACACCGTAGCCAATTCCATGAAGTCCGACAACTTTTTCTTCTGAACCAGCTGTGATCAATTTGAAACGTGTTTCTTGACGGTTGTCAGTGCAAGCAGAGTACATAGACGTAAAGCTTGATTTGTAAACCTTGATTTGGTCTTGACCGTATTCTTTAATAGCTTGCTCTTCTGTCAAACCAACCGTTCCGATAGCAGGGTGTGAAAAGACAACAGTTGGAATAGTTGAGTAATCCATTTTTGCAGTTGTTTTGCCGTTAAAGAGACGTTCAGACAAAGTACGTCCAGCCTTGATAGCAACTGGAGTTAGTTCTTTTTCGCCTGTTACATCACCTAAAGCGTAGATTCCCTCAACAACAGTATTTTGGTATTCATCCACTTGGATAAAGCCACGTTCGTTCAGAGTTACTCCAGCTTTTTCAAGTTGCAAGCCTTTAACGTTTGGACGGCGACCAGTAGCCCAGATAACTTGGCTAGCTGTGTGACTAGTACCATCTTCGAAATGAATGGTAATGCCCTCAGCAGTTTTTTCTAACTTGGCAGGGACTTTGTGAGTATGAAGTGGTAAGTTTGTTCTTTCCATTTCCTTGACCAAACCTTCAACGATGTAAGAATCAAAACCACGTAAAGGACGATCACGACGAACAAAGAGGTCTGTCTTGACACCAAAAGTGTGGAGTACGCCAGCCAATTCAACGGCAATATAACCAGCGCCTAGAATAGCAACTGACTCTGGCAATTCTTCCCAAGCAAATACATCATCAGAAGAGCCACCTAGCTCAGCACCAGGAATATTTGGAATACTTGGATGGGCACCAGTAGCGATCACGATATGTTTAGCACGGATCAGTTCACCATTTACGCTGACAGTATGAGAATCTACAAATTCAGCATGACCTTCAATCAAGTCTACACCGTTGCGTTTAAAACTGCCATCATAAGAAGAACGAGCGCGATCAATGTAGGCTTCACGATTGCGACGTAGGGTTGCAAAGTCAAAGTTAAGATCAGTAGTCTTAAAGCCGTAGTCTTCTCCAAATTGATGGAAAGTCTCAGCGATTTGTGCCCCGTACCACATGATTTTTTTAGGAACACAGCCGACGTTGACGCAGGTTCCACCTAGTTTCTTTTCCTCAATAACGGCCGCTTTGGCTCCGTGTTCACCAGCACGATTCATGGTAGCAATTCCTCCGCTACCTCCACCGATAGCAATGATATCGTATTCTCTCATTGTAAACTCCTTTGTACTCTTTGAAATAGTAGAGTGTCATTTTTTGATAGTCATATTCTATCTTTTTTTTTATCTGATTGCAAAAATCTGCTACGTTCAAAAAAATTAAAGAAAAGGCTTGCAAAAAGGAAAAATAAAGTGTATTATATAACTAGTACAATGGTAATAAAAATAGATTCCGAACAATAATCAAATCCTGAAATGTCATTATTTCGTTCTGAACTGTTATTGTTTATATTTGCTAATTTTTATATAATATTGTTAAGGACTTTAAATCAAAAAGGAGTTTCATTATGAAGAAGAATCGTAAAGCTAAAAAGTGGCAATTGTATGCAGCAATCGGTGCTGCCAGTGTAGTTGTATTAGGTGCAGGGGGGATTTTGCTCTTTAGACAACCATCTCAGACCGCTGTAAAAGATGAGCCTACTCATCTTGTTGTTGCCAAGGAAGGAAGCGTGGCATCCTCTGTTTTATTGTCAGGGACAGTAACAGCAAAAAATGAACAGTATGTTTATTTTGATGCTAGTAAGGGTGATTTAGATGAAATCCTTGTTTCTGTGGGTGATAAAGTCAGTGAAGGACAGGCTTTAGTCAAGTACAGTAGTTCAGAAGCCCAGGCGGCCTATGATTCAGCGAGTCGAGCAGTAGCTAAGGCAGACCGTCATATCAACGAACTCAATCAAGCACGAAATGAAGCTGCTTCAGCTCCTGCTCCACAGTTGCCAACGCCAGCAGGAGGCGAAGGAGCTACAGGGCAGACTCCAGCTCCAGTCTCAGGAAACGCAGTATCATCTATTGATGCACAACTAGGTGATGCGCGTGATGCTCGTGCAGATGCAGCAGCACAATTAAGTAAGGCTCAAAGTCAGTTGGATGCCATGACGGTTCTCAGCACTCTAGAAGGAACTGTGGTCGAAGTCAACCACAATGTTTCTAAATCTCCAACTGGAGCTAGCCAAGTAGTCGTTCATGTCGTAAGTAATGAAAACTTGCAAGTTAAGGGTGAACTATCTGAATATAACCTTGCCAATTTATCTGTTGGACAAGAAGTAACCTTTACTTCTAAAGTTTACCAAGATAAGAGCTGGACTGGTAAGATTAGCTACATTTCTGACTATCCTAAAACTAGTGGCGAAGCAGCAAGTGCAGCTACTGCCGCAGCAGGTGGTAATTCTGGTTCTAAATATCCATATACCATCGATGTTACAAGTGAAATCGGTGACTTGAAACAAGGATTCTCAGTAAGTGTTGAGGTCAAGAATAAGAGTAAAGCCATTTTGGTTCCTCTAACAAGTGTTGTGACTGAAAATGATAAGAACTATGTCTGGGTGCTTGACGAGAAGAAAAAGGCTAAGAAAGTGGAAGTTGGTTTGGGCAATGCTGATGCAGACAACCAAGAAATCACTTCAGGTCTGACAAATGGAGTCAAGGTCATCAGTAACCCAACGTCTTCTCTAGAGGAAGGAAAAGAGGTGAAGGCTGATGAAGCAACTAATTAGTCTAAAAAATATCTGCAGAAGCTACCGTAACGGTGACCAAGAACTGCAGGTTCTCAAAAATATCAACCTAGAAGTGAATGAGGGTGAATTTGTTGCCATCATGGGACCATCTGGTTCGGGTAAGTCTACTCTCATGAATACGATTGGTATGCTGGATACACCAACCAGTGGAGAATATTATCTTGAAGGCCAAGAAGTAGCTGGACTTGGTGAAAAACAACTAGCCAAGGTCCGCAATCAACAAATCGGTTTTGTCTTTCAGCAGTTTTTTCTTCTATCTAAACTTAACGCTCTGCAAAACGTAGAATTGCCCTTGATTTACGCGGGAGTTTCGGCTTCAAAACGTCGCAAGTTAGCTGAGGAGTATTTAGACAAGGTTGAATTGACAGAACGTAGTCATCATTTGCCTTCGGAATTATCTGGTGGTCAAAAGCAACGTGTAGCTATCGCGCGTGCCTTGGTAAACAATCCTTCTATTATCCTAGCGGACGAACCGACAGGAGCCTTGGATACCAAAACAGGTAACCAAATCATGCAATTATTAGTTGAACTGAATAATGAAGGAAAAACCATTATCATGGTAACGCATGAGCCTGAAATCGCTGCTTATGCTAAACGCCAGATTGTCATTCGGGATGGAGTTATTTCGTCTGACAGTGCTCAGTTAGAAAAGGAGGAAAACTAAGATGCAGAATCTGAAATTTGCCTTTTCATCTATCATGGCACATAAAATGCGCTCTTTTCTCACTATGATTGGGATTATCATTGGTGTTTCATCTGTTGTTGTGATTATGGCTCTGGGAGATTCCATGTCTCGTCAGGTTAATAAAAATATGACCAAGTCACAGAAGAATATCCATGTCTTTTTCTCGCCTATCAAAAGCAAAGATGGTTCTTTTACCCAAAAGCAATCAGCTTTGACGGTTTCTGGGAAAGAAGAGGATGTTCCTGTGGAGCCACCAAAACCACAAGAAGCTTGGGTCAAGGAGGCTGCTAAAGTTAAAGGGGTGGACAGTTACTATGTAACCAACTCGACCAATACCACCCTGTCTTATAAAGACAAAAAAGTGGAGCGAGCTAGCTTGACAGGTGGAAATATTACTTACATGAAGGCAGTTGAAAATGAAATTGTTGCAGGCCGCAGTCTCATAGCTCAGGATTATAAAGATGTGGCCAGTGTCATTTTGCTAGACCAAGAACTTGCTAATAGCCTGTTTGGATCTGCTCAAGAAGCTGTTAACCAGGTTATAGATGTTGGTGGCTTTAGCTATCGTGTCATTGGTGTCTATACCAGCGATGAGGCCAAGACTGCCAAGACTTTTGGTATTGGTGGACTTCCAATTACGACTAATATTTCTCTTGCCAATAACTTCAATATGGATGAAATTTCTGATATTGTCTTCCGTGTCAATGATACCAGTTTGACACCAACAGTGGGACCAGAATTAGCTAGAAAATTGACCGAGATTGCTGGTCTTCAGCAAGGGGAGTATCAGGTGTCAGATGCGACTGCAGCCTTCCAAGAAGTACAACAAATGTTCGGTTTTATAACTACGATTATTAGTGCCATTGCAGGAATTTCACTTTTTGTTGGAGGGACTGGTGTTATGAACATCATGCTGGTTTCGGTGACGGAGCGTACGCGTGAGATTGGTCTCCGTAAGGCTTTGGGTGCAACGCGTGCCAATATTTTAATTCAGTTTTTGATTGAATCCATGATTTTGACCTTGCTTGGTGGAGTTATTGGTCTAACCATTGCGACAGGCTTAACAGCTATAGCTGGTCTACTCTTACAAGGATTGATAGCTGGTATAGAAGTAGGAGTATCAATCCCAGTTGCCCTATTTAGTCTTGCAGTTTCAGCTAGCGTGGGTATGATTTTTGGAGTTTTGCCAGCCAACAAGGCATCAAAACTTGATCCAATTGAAGCCCTTCGTTATGAATAGAATCAACAAGATGGACATTCGTCTATCTTGTTTTTGTATAGATTTCCCTATCGAAAATCCTTAAAAATGTGATATAATGAAGTGTTAGAAAAACAGGTTTCATTTGCCTGGAAAGGAAAAATTATGTCTGAAAAGAATTTTTATATAACAACACCGATTTACTATCCATCTGGTAAACTTCATATCGGTTCTGCCTACACAACCATCGCCTGTGATGTCCTAGCCCGTTACAAACGCCTGATGGGTTACGATGTCTTTTATCTGACAGGTCTTGATGAGCATGGTCAAAAGATTCAACAAAAAGCAGAAGAAGCTGGCATCACACCTCAAGCTTATGTTGATGGGATGGCAGTTGGAGTCAAAGAACTCTGGCAATTACTCGATATCTCATACGATAAGTTTATTCGTACAACTGATGACTACCATGAAAAAGTAGTGGCGCAAGTATTTGAGCGCTTGCTGGCTCAAGATGATATCTATTTGGGTGAATACTCTGGTTGGTATTCAGTTTCAGATGAGGAATTCTTTACAGAAAGCCAGCTTGCGGAAGTATTCCGTGATGAAGCTGGAAACGTGACAGGTGGAATTGCTCCATCAGGTCACGAAGTGGAATGGGTATCTGAAGAGTCTTATTTCCTTCGTCTTAGCAAGTACCAAGACCGTCTAGTAGAATTTTTCAAAGCTCATCCTGAATTTATCACTCCAGATGGTCGTCTGAATGAAATGCTTCGCAACTTTATCGAGCCAGGTTTAGAGGATTTGGCGGTTTCTCGTACAACCTTTACATGGGGTGTGCCAGTGCCATCTAATCCAAAACACGTTGTCTATGTTTGGATTGATGCTCTTCTTAACTATGCTACAGCTCTTGGCTACGGTCAAGATGAACATGGTAACTTTGACAAATTCTGGAATGGCACAGTCTTCCACATGGTAGGAAAAGACATCCTTCGTTTCCACTCAATCTACTGGCCAATCCTTCTTATGATGTTAGATATCAAATTGCCAGATCGTTTGATTGCCCATGGTTGGTTCGTCATGAAAGATGGCAAAATGTCTAAGTCAAAAGGGAATGTCGTATACCCTGAAATGTTGGTAGAGCGCTATGGACTGGACCCACTTCGTTACTACCTCATGCGTAGCCTTCCAGTTGGTTCAGACGGAACCTTCACTCCAGAAGACTATGTAGGCCGTATCAACTACGAATTGGCCAATGACCTTGGAAACCTCCTCAACCGTACGGTTTCTATGATTAACAAGTATTTTGATGGACAAATTCCAGCCTATGTAGAGGGTGTAACAGAGTTTGATCATGCTCTTGCTGACGTTGCAGAACAATCAATCGCTGACTACCACACCTACATGGAAGCAGTTGACTACCCACGTGCTTTAGAAGCAGTCTGGACTCTGATCTCTCGTACTAACAAATACATCGACGAGACAGCTCCATGGGTCTTGGCTAAGGATGAAGCACTCCGAGATCAATTGGCAAGTGTTATGAGCCACTTGGCAGCAAGCCTTCGTGTTGTAGCTCACTTGATTGAGCCATTTATGATGGAAACCAGTCGCGCGGTCTTGACTCAACTTGGCTTGGAAGAAGTAGCGAGCCTTGAAAACTTGAGCGTGGCTGACTTCCCTGCAGGTGTAACGGTAGTTGCCAAAGGAACACCAATCTTCCCACGTCTGGATATGGAAGAAGAAATCGCCTATATCAAGGAACAAATGGAAGGCAACAAACCAGCAATCGAAAAAGAGTGGAACCCAGACGAAGTTGAACTCAAACTAAACAAGGAAGAAATCAAGTTTGAAGACTTTGATAAGGTGGAAATCCGTGTCGCAGAAGTCAAAGAAGTGTCTAAAGTAGAAGGCTCTGATAAGTTGCTTCAATTTCGCTTAGATGCTGGTGATGGTCATGACCGTCAAATCCTTTCAGGAATTGCCAAATACTATCCAAATGAACAAGAATTGGTCGGCAAAAAAGTTCAAATCGTTGCTAACCTCAAACCACGTAAAATGATGAAAAAATATGTCAGCCAAGGGATGATCCTCTCAGCTGAACATGATGGACAATTAACCCTTCTCACAGTTGATTCAGCTGTACCAAACGGAAGTGTGATTGGGTAAAAATAGAGGATCTATAATATTTGAATCTTTCTCTTGTTCCGTGGGTTTAAGAAGATAAAATGGAGTGAAATATAGTCAAAAAGCCGTTGCAAAGCGGTTTTTTTGTTATAATGAAGGGAAGAATGTTAGAAATTAAAGGAGACAAATTTGATGAGATACATAACTATTGGTCAAGATGACAAAGAATTATCAGAAATTGTTCTCGGAATGATGAGAATAGAAGATAAGTCTGTAAAAGAAGTTGAAGAGCTTGTAGAAACAGCACTTTCTGTTGGAATCAATGCTTTCGACTTGGCTGATATATATGGTCGTGGTCGTTGTGAAGAACTATTAGGTCTTGTCCTAAAAAATCGTCCAGATTTAAGAGAAGAGATGTGGATTCAGTCAAAATGTGGCATTCGCATTGAAGAATTTACCTATTTTGATTTTTCTAAGGACTATATTATAAAATCAGTAGACGGAATTTTGCAAAGATTGAAGATTGATCATCTAGATAGCTTGCTTCTTCATCGACCAGATACTTTGATGGAATCTGACCAAGTAGCAGAAGCCTTTGATCTTCTTTATAAACAAGGTAAGGTTCGAGATTTTGGAGTTTCTAATCAAAATCCTATGATGATGGAGTTGCTTAAAAAAGATGTCAAGCAGCCGTTAGCTGTTAATCAGCTACAATTGAGTGCGGCTTTTACACCAGGATTCGAATCAGGTTTTCATGTTAATATGGAAGATAGTCAAGCAACTATGCGAGATGGCAGCATTTTTGAATATTGCAAATTACACGATGTGGTCATTCAAGCATGGTCTGTCTTACAATTCGGGTATTTTAAAGGGAACTTTGTTGGAAATGAGAAATTTCAAGCTTTGAATCAAGTACTTGACCGTTTAGCTTTTAAATATGGAGTAACTCCTTCAACTATTGCCATTTCTTGGATATTGCGTTATCCAGCAAAAATGCAGGCAGTCGTAGGTACAACAAATCCTAAGCACTTGAGAGAAGTTAGCCAAGCGGCAAACTTTAGCTTAACAAGAAAAGAATGGTATGAAATTTATCTTGCAGCAGGGAATAATTTGCCGTAAGTAGAAGCAGATGTAAATAAATCACAGTCAAAAAGCCGTGTCAAGCGGTTTTTTGTTATAATTAAATGAAGAATGTAGAATTAAAGGAGAAAAACATGACATTTGAAGAGATCCTGCCTGGGTTAAAGGCTAAGAAAAAATATGTACGAACTGGTTGGGGAGGTGCTGAAAACTATGTCCAACTTTTTGACACCATTGAGCAAAACGGGGTTGCACTTGAAGTGACACCTTATTTCCTAATCAACGTGTCTGGAGAAGGAGAAGGTTTTTCCATGTGGAGCCCGACACCTTGTGATGTTTTGGCGACGGATTGGGCAGAAGTGCATGACTAGACGTGTATTGATTACGGGAGTGAGTTCAGGGATTGGCCTAGCTCAAGCTCGCCTCTTTTTAGAGAATGGCTTTCAAGTTTATGGAGTTGACCAAGGTGAAAATCCACTCTTAGAGGGTGATTTCCGCTTTTTACAGAGAGATTTGACCTTGGACTTGGAGCCTATTTTTGACTGGTGTCCTCAGGTGGATGTTTTGTGCAATACTGCTGGAGTTTTGGATGATTACAAACCACTTTTGGAACAAACGGCGCAGGAAATTCAAGAGATTTTTGAAATCAACTACGTTACTCCAGTAGAGTTGACTCGCTATTATTTGACCAAAATGTTGGAGAATAAAAAAGGATCCATTATCAATATGTGTTCCATTGCTTCAAATCTAGCAGGAGGTGGTGGTCACGCCTATACTTCATCTAAACATGCCTTGGCTGGATTTACCAAGCAGTTGGCTCTAGACTATGCTGAAACTGGGATTCAGGTCTTTGGTATCGCTCCAGGAGCAGTCAAGACAGCTATGACAGCTGACGACTTTGAACCAGGTGGCTTAGCAGACTGGGTGGCTAGTGAAACGCCAATCAAGCGCTGGATTGAGCCAGAGGAAATAGCAGAGATTAGCCTTTTCTTAGCCAGTGGAAAGGCCTCTGCCATGCAGGGACAAATTCTGACAATAGATGGCGGATGGTCTTTGAAATAGGAGGAGTTGGATGGATATTCAAGAGATCACAGAAGAAAATGCATCGCCACTAGTCTTGAAGGTTAAGTCTGAATTATTAGGATTTCCAGAACTGGGCAATACTTCTTACATGAATTGGAAGGTGAATAATGAGAAACCAACTTGCTCTTAGTGGAGAAAAAATCCTTGAAAAAGTTTACCCACAACTATTTCATCATATTGGCATGATTCGTGGGGAATATTTGTTTAGAGAGCTTAATCAAAACATCATATTAGCAAGTTGTCAGCAATTTGTAAAAGATTATCTAGAGACTATCTGCTTCCTGTACTCAGATGAAGAAGTTTGGTATCGTTTTTCTGAATTAACGAATACAGAAGCTAATTGTCTAAAGGGAACTAAAGAGTATTTTGATGAAAATCATCCCTTATTTGGATATAGAGGAACTAGGCGTTTGCTGGCGTGTCCGGATGAATTTCAGGCTGAAGCACATGTCGTTACAGAAGTTCATCAAAACAATCCCAATCTATCTGTTATCTTTCCTTTTGTCAATGATGCTGAGCAGTTAAAGCAAGCTATTACAGTATTACGTCAGCATGGTTTTACTGGGAAAGTTGGCACGATGATTGAATTACCGTCAGCGTATTTTGACTTGGATAGGATACTGGAAGCGGACATTTCAAAAATTGTAGTTGGAATGAATGATTTGACTTCTTTTGTTTTTGCGACTGTGAGAAACAGTCAATGGCATGATATGGAAAGTCCAATAATGTTAGATATGCTAAGAGATATGCAGGATAAAGCAAGGATGAAAAAGATTGACTTTGCTGTAGCAGGCTATCTGAATGATTCTTTCATACAAAAAATGAATCAGTTGAGTATCAAGTGCATTATTCACTACAGTTCTATTCTAGAGATTTTTGATTTAGAAATTGACCATCCAGATCATCTTAAACACATAAAAGAAGAAAGTAAAAAATTACAAAGGAGCACCCATGACACCGCAAGAAATGTGGAATGCATATAAGAAAATCAACCCCTCTATAGGAGATGAAATCGATGCTTGGGCTTTTGGAGTGGAACCAGACCTTTTAGCAGATTTGGTTTTAAAAGGCGAAAAAACAGCAACAGCATCAGCCTACGACCTTTATGCACTAGAAGCCGAGTCTCTTCCTCAAGAAGGAACTTTTGATGTCATTTTAGATAGTCAAAATCAGGCTGTCTGTATTGTCGAAATTACAAAGGTTTCTGTCAAGCCCTTAAATCAAGTTTCTGCTCAACATGCCTTTAAGGAAGGAGAAGGTGACAAATCCCTAGCCTATTGGCGTCAGGTTCATGAGGATTGTTTCGCCGAGTGGCTGAGAGAAGCAGGACTGACTTTTACACCTGAAAGCAAGGTTGTTTTAGAAGAATTTCGCAAGGTCTACCCACTGTAGGCTATTAGAAGGAAGAAAGTTTTGGAAATCGCCGTCCAATCCTTTTTTCTTAAGCAAAACATGATATAATAAGTTTGTTTGAAGAAGAGCTCTAGCTCTTAAACTTAGAATAGGAGAAAACTATGCAAGCAGTTGAACATTTTATTAAGCAATTTGTTCCTGAACATTATGATTTATTTTTAGACTTGAGTCGTGAGACCAAGACGTTTTCAGGAAAGGTGACCATCACTAGTCAAGCACAGAGTGACCGTATTTCCCTTCATCAAAAAGACTTGGAAATCGCTTCTGTAGAAGTTTCAGGGGAAGCTCGCCCATTTACAGTTGACCATGACAATGAAGCCCTTCATATTGAACTTGCGGAAGCAGGTCAAGTTGAAGTGGTTATCACTTTCTCAGGAAAAATTACAGACAACATGACAGGGATTTACCCATCTTACTACACAGTTGATGGAGTCAAGAAGGAAGTCTTGTCTACTCAATTTGAGAGTCATTTTGCACGCGAAGCCTTCCCATGTGTGGATGAGCCAGAAGCCAAAGCAACTTTTGACCTCTCTTTACGTTTTGATCAAGCAGAAGGTGAATTGGCCTTGTCTAACATGCCAGAAATTGATATTGAAAACCGTAAGGAAACAGGTATCTGGAAGTTTGAAACAACACCTCGCATGTCTTCTTACTTGTTAGCCTTTGTTGCGGGTGATTTGCAAGGTGTGACGGCTAAAACTAAAAACGGTACCCTCGTAGGTATTTATTCAACCAAAGCACACCCACTATCTAACCTTGATTTCTCATTGGATATCGCTGTTCGCTCCATCGAGTTTTACGAAGATTACTATGGAGTTAAGTATCCGATCCCTCAATCTCTCCATATCGCCCTTCCTGACTTCTCAGCTGGAGCTATGGAAAACTGGGGTCTTGTGACCTACCGTGAAGTTTACTTGGTTGTGGATGAGAACTCTACCTTTGCCAGCCGTCAACAAGTTGCCCTTGTTGTGGCCCATGAATTGGCTCACCAGTGGTTTGGTAACCTTGTTACTATGAAATGGTGGGATGACCTTTGGCTCAATGAAAGCTTTGCTAACATGATGGAGTACGTCTGTGTGGATGCTATTGAACCAAGCTGGAATATCTTTGAAGATTTCCAAACAGGTGGTGTTCCGTCTGCCTTGAAACGTGATGCGACTGATGGTGTTCAGTCTGTTCACGTCGAAGTGAAACATCCAGATGAAATCAATACGCTCTTTGACGGAGCTATCGTCTATGCCAAAGGAAGTCGCCTCATGCACATGCTTCGTCGTTGGCTAGGTGATGCCGATTTTGCCAAAGGTTTGCATGCCTACTTTGAAAAACATCAATACAGCAATACAATTGGTCGTGACCTTTGGGATGCCCTTGGTCACGCGTCTGGACGTGATGTCGCAGCCTTTATGGATTCTTGGTTGGAACAACCTGGTTACCCAGTTCTTACTGTCAAAGTTGAAAATGATGTCTTGAAGATTTCACAAAAGCAATTCTTCATCGGTGAGTACGAAGACAAGAACCGTCTCTGGGTTGTGCCACTAAACAGCAACTGGAAAGGTTTACCTGATACACTCGAAACTGAAAGCATCGAAATCCCTGGCTACGCAGCTCTTCTTGCAGAAAACAAAACAGCACTTCGTCTCAACACAGAAAATACAGCCCACTACATTACAGACTATCAAGGAGACTTGTTAGATGCTGTTCTTGCTGACCTAGTTGAGCTTGATAACACAAGTAAATTGCAGATTGTTCAAGAACGTCGTCTGCTTGCTGAAGCAGGGCACATTTCTTATGCAGACTTGCTTCCAGTCCTTGATAAACTTGCTAAGGAAGAATCTTACCTTGTCGTTTCAGCTGTCTCTCAAGTAATTTCTGCCCTTGAGCGCTTTATCGATGAAGGTACAGAAGCTGAGAAAGCCTTTAACAGTCTGGTTGCTAAATTGGCTCGTCATAATTATGACCGTCTTGGTTTTGAAGCTAAAGACGGAGAATCATATGAGGATGAATTGGTTCGTCAGTTGGCTGTTTCTATGATGATTCGCTCAAATGATGCAGAAGCTAGTCAAGTCGCTAGCCAAATCTTCGCGGCTCACAAGGAGAATCTTGCAGGACTCCCAGCAGCAATTCGCTCACAAGTTCTGATCAATGAGATGAAACATCATGAGACTAAAGACTTGTTAGCACTTTATCTTGATACTTATACTCACGCAACAGATGCTGTCTTTAAACGTCAGTTGGCAGCTGCTCTTGCTTACAGTACAGATGCGGACAATATCCAAACCTTGATTATTTCTTGGAAGGACAAATTTGTGGTCAAACCACAAGACTTGTCTGCTTGGTACTTCCAGTTCTTAAGCCATCAAGCAACTCAGGAAACAGCATGGTCTTGGGCTCGTGAAAACTGGGCTTGGATTAAGGCAGCTCTTGGTGGAGATATGAGCTTTGATAGCTTTGTTATACTTCCTGCTCACGTATTTAAGACTCAGCAACGCTTGGCAGAGTACAAGGAATTCTTTGAGCCACAACTTTCTGACCTTGCTCTTAGCCGTAACATCGGTATGGGAATTAAGGAAATTGCAGCGCGTGTTGACTTGATTAACCGTGAAAAAGCTGCAGTGGAAGCAGTCGTTCTTCAATACGGAAATGCATAAATAAGCCTAAAATAAAAAGAAAACTCAGCTATCTCATGTAAAATGCAGAGAGTTGAGTTTTTTTTAAGGCAAATTTGGTATAATGGTTTTAATAAGGAGGAGTTTCTCATGATAAAAATCTTATTGGTTGAGGATGACCTAGGCCTGTCAAATTCAGTATTTGACTTTTTAGACGATTTTGCGGATGTCATGCAGGTATTTGATGGAGAAGAAGGTCTCTACGAAGCTGAAAGTGGCGTCTATGACTTGATTTTGCTCGATTTAATGTTACCTGAAAAAAATGGCTTCCAAGTCTTGAAAGAATTGCGTGAAAAGGGGATTACGACTCCAGTTCTGATCATGACCGCCAAGGAAAGTTTGGATGACAAGGGACATGGATTTGAACTGGGAGCGGATGATTATCTGACCAAACCTTTCTACCTAGAAGAACTCAAAATGCGGATTCAAGCCCTTCTCAAACGTTCAGGTAAATTTAATGAAAACACCTTGACTTATGGAAATATTGTGGTTAATTTGTCAACTAATACCGTTAAAGTCGAAGATACTCCTGTCGAATTGTTGGGGAAAGAGTTCGATTTATTAGTTTATTTCCTTCAAAATCAAAATGTTATTTTGCCTAAGACTCAGATTTTTGATCGTCTATGGGGATTTGATAGTGATACAACGATTTCGGTTGTCGAAGTCTATGTTTCAAAAGTCCGTAAGAAATTAAAAGGAACCACTTTTGCAGAGAATTTGCAAACCTTGCGCAGTGTTGGGTATATTTTAAAAGATGTTCAGTAAACTAAAAAAAACATGGTATGCGGATGACTTTAGTTATTTTATCCGTAACTTTGGTGTCTTCACTCTGATTTTTTCCACCATGACTCTGATTATTTTGCAGGTCATGCATTCGAGTCTCTATACTTCGGTGGATGATAAGCTTCATGGACTGAGTGAAAATCCTCAAGCAGTTATCCAGCTGGCAGTAAATAGGGCAACAGAAGAGATTAAAGACTTAGAGAATGCGGCTACAGATACTAGCAAGACTGAAGTAAAACCCAATGTCAGTTCCAATACCGAGGTTATTCTTTTTGATAAGAATTTTACCCAGCTTCTTTCTGGAAACCGATTTTTGGGATTGGATAAGATTAAGTTAGAGAAAAAAGAACTAGGACATATCTATCAGATTCAAGTTTTTAATAGCTATGGACAAGAAGAAATCTATCGCATGATTTTGATGGAAACCAATATCAGTTCGGTTTCAACCAATATCAAGTATGCAGCTGTCTTGATTAATACCAGTCAGTTGGAGCAAGCCAGTCAAAAGCATGAGCAATTGATTGTGATTGTGATGGCAAGTTTCTGGATTTTGTCTTTGCTTGCCAGTCTCTATCTAGCTAGAGTCAGTGTTCGTCCTCTGCTTGAGAGCATGCAGAAGCAACAGTCCTTTGTGGAAAATGCCAGTCATGAGTTACGAACTCCACTCGCAGTTTTGCAAAATCGCTTAGAGACCCTTTTCCGTAAGCCAGAAGCTACCATTATGGATGTGAGTGAAAGCATTGCATCGAGTTTGGAAGAAGTCCGAAATATGCGGTTTTTGACGACAAACTTGTTGAATTTAGCTCGGAGAGATGATGGGATTAAGCCGGAACTTGCAGAAGTTCCAACCAGTTTTTTCAATACGACTTTCACAAACTATGAGATGATTGCTTCTGAAAATGACCGTGTCTTCCGTTTTGAAAATCGCATCCATCGAACGATTGTCACAGATCAGCTTCTTTTGAAACAACTGATGACTATCCTATTTGATAATGCCATCAAATATACCGAAGAAGATGGTGAAATTGATTTTATGATTTCAGCGACTGATCGTAATCTGTATTTACTTGTTTCTGACAATGGAGTCGGTATTTCCGCAGAAGATAAGAAGAAAATATTTGACCGCTTTTATCGAGTGGACAAGGCTAGAACCCGCCAAAAAGGTGGTTTTGGTTTAGGATTATCCTTAGCCAAGCAAATTGTAGATGCCCTAAAAGGAACCATTACTGTTAAAGATAATAAACCAAAGGGAACAATCTTTGAAGTGAAGGTAGCCATCCACACACCATCTAAAAAGAAAAAATAAAAATATCGCTCCAGTTGGGGCGATATTTTGGATTTATCTTCTACGTTTTCGTTTGATAATAGACCGTTGAACTTTTAAAACAAGTAAGCTGGATCCGATTGCTGCAGCAAAGGCAAGAGCAGTTGATAATTTTAATGCTAAAAAGATAAAACTAAAGATAGCAATACAGATACAAAAAACAGCGATATTAACAAAAAATAGGATTTCCTTGAGATTGGCATCAGATTGTGCTTCAGGTGTATAATCTTGATAGCGAGGAACCTGCTGGCTTAATTCTTCTTGATAGTCTACCTCATAGGATTGTAATTTTCTTACGGGCATTATTCTCTCCTTAACAGTACATACCTATTTTATCATTTTTTCAGCAGAGAATTATTACAGAAAGGTTACAATAAGAATAAAGTCCCTTTTCATTTTTAAAGAATGGCTGATTTTCCAGAAATGTGGTATAATTTTTCTTATGGAAAAGATTATCATTACAGCAACTGCTGAAAGTATTGAACAAGTTAAACAACTGCTCGAAGCTGGCGTAGATCGTATCTATGTCGGTGAGAAAGATTTTGGCCTTCGTCTGCCAACAACCTTTAGTCATGACCAATTGCGTGAAATTGCTAAGTTGGTTCATGAAGCAGGTAAGGAATTGATCGTTGCAGTCAATGCCCTCATGCACCAAGATATGATGGATCGTATCAAGCCCTTCCTCGATTTCTTGGAAGAAATTAAGACAGATTACATTACAATTGGGGATGCAGGTGTCTTTTATGTGGTCAATCGCGATGGTTATTCCTTTAAAACCATCTACGATGCCTCAACTATGGTGACAAGCAGTCGTCAGATCAACTTCTGGGGACAAAAGGCTGGCGCATCTGAGGCTGTTTTGGCGCGTGAAATTCCATCAGCTGAACTTTTCAAAATGCCAGAGATTTTGGAAATTCCTGCTGAAGTTTTGGTTTACGGAGCTAGCGTTATTCACCATTCTAAACGTCCGCTCTTGCAAAATTACTATAACTTCACGCATATTGATGATGAAAAGACTCGCAATCGTGACCTTTTCTTGGCAGAGCCAAGTGACCCGGAGAGCCATTATTCCATTTTTGAAGACAATCATGGTACCCACATCTTTGCCAACAATGACCTTGATTTGATGACCAAATTGACAGAATTGGTGGAGCATGGTTTCACTCACTGGAAATTAGAAGGTCTCTATACACCTGGTCAGAACTTTGTTGAGATTGCAAAACTCTTTATCCAAGCGCGTAGCTTGATTCAAGAGGGTAACTTTAGCCATGACCAAGCTTTCTTGCTGGATGAAGAAGTTCGTAAACTTCACCCTAAAAACCGTTTCCTTGATACAGGATTCTATGATTACGATCCTGACATGGTTAAATAAAGTAAATGATTCGTTGAGAGAAGGAAGATGCAAACATTTCTTCTCTCAATTTTTCATATTCTCCAATATTTTCAAAGAATTAGTAGGATAGGATGCTCTATTTGATGGGATTTTTAAGACAAGTAGTGTTCTTGAGTTTGAAAATTATCCCATGTTTGCAGGTGCCAAATGGCCCTTTTTTTGGTATAATTTTTTATAATGAAAACGATTGGTAATCGCTATGTTGTGGTTGATTTAGAGGCAACTAGCACAGGTAGTAAGGCTAAAATTATTCAAGTGGGGATTGTTGTGATTGAGGACGGAAAAATCGTTGATCACTATACGACAGATGTCAATCCACATGAACCTTTGGATGCTCATATCAAAGAACTGACAGGATTGACAGACCAACGTCTGGCGCAAGCACCTGATTTTTCGCAAGTTGCTAGAAAAATCTTTGACTTGGTGGAGGACGGGATTTTTGTAGCCCATAATGTTCAGTTTGATGCCAATCTTTTGGCGGAAAATTTATTTTTTGAAGGCTATGAACTAAGAAATCCTCGTGTTGACACGGTCGAATTGGCTCAGGTCTTTTTCCCTAAACTGGAAAAATATAGTTTGCCGATATTGTGTCGAGAATTAGGAATTCCTCTAAAACACGCTCACACAGCCCTTTCAGATGCCCAAGCTACAGCGGAATTACTTCTTTTTTTACGAGAAAAGATGGCCCAGCTTCCTAAAGGACTCTTGGAACGCTTGCTGGAAATGGCTGACGCTCTCTTATATGAGTCCTACCTGGTTATTGAGGAAATTTATCGCAACCAATCTATCCTTAGTTCTCCAGACTTGGTCGAAGTTCAAGGACTGTATTTCAAGAAAACTGGAGCTCCCCTGGAGCCACGAAAACTATCCCAAGATTTTTCTAAAAATATTTCTCTGTTGAATCTTGAAGTGAGGGAGGAGCAAGAAAATTTTGCTAAAGAGGTTGGCTTGCTATTGAAAGATGAGCCTGTCTCTCTGATTCAAGCACCGACAGGGATTGGGAAAACCTATGGCTATCTCTTACCTGCGTTGTCCCAAGTGGAAAATCGTCAGATTGTCCTTAGCGTTCCGACAAAGATTCTTCAAAATCAAATCATGGAAGAAGAAGGTAAACGTCTCAAGGAAGTGTTCCATATAGATATTCATAGTTTAAAGGGACCACACAATTATCTGAAGTTGGATGCCTTTTATCGTTCCTTGCAGGAAAATGATGAAAATCGCTTATTTAGACGCTTTAAAATGCAACTCTTGGTCTGGCTGACAGAGACAGAGACAGGAGATTTGGATGAAATTGGGCAACTTTACCGTTACCAACATTTTCTAGCAGACCTTCGTCATGACGGGAATTTATCATCTCAAAGCTTATTTGTGACGGAAGATTTCTGGAAACGTAGTCAAGAAAGGGCACAAACCTGTAAATTATTAGTGACCAATCATGCCTATCTTGTAACCAGATTGGAAGATAATCCTGAATTTGTCATCGACAGTTTATTGATTATTGATGAAGTTCAAAAGATCTTGTTGGCTCTAGAAAATCTGCTTCAAGTGACTCACGATATCCAGTCTATTATCGATTTGCTTGATAAGGCTTTACTGGAGGAGCAAAATAAGGTCCAGCAACGAATACTAGAAAGTATTCGCTTTGAGTGCCTCTACTTGATTGAACAATTTCAGTCTGGAAAATCTAAGAAAAATATATTAGATTCTCTGGTCAATCTCCATCAATATTTTTCAGAATTAGAGGTAGAAGGTTTTGAGGAGTTGGTTCGCTATTTTACAGCTGACCGAGATTACTGGCTTGAAGCAATTGAAACGAGTCAAAAGAAAATTCAAATTTCTTCTACAAAATCAGGCCGTATTCTTCTATCTTCTTTAGTGCCTGATTCATGTCAAGTCTTGGGAGTGTCGGCTACTCTTGAGATTAGTCAGAGAGTTTCTTTGGCAGACCTGTTAGGCTATCCCGAAGCTAAATTTGTTAAGATTGAAGCTGGTAAAAAACAGGATCAAGAAGTGGTCTTGGTCAAAGATTTTCCCCTGGTAACAGAAACCTCCTTAGAAGTCTACGCCAAAGAGGTAGCTAATTTGCTGATGGATGTTCAAGCTTTCCAACAACCGATTTTAGTTCTCTTTACTTCTAAAGACATGCTTCTAGCAGTATCGGATTTACTTCCAGTTAGTCATTTGGCTCAGTATAAAAATGGGGATGTTCATCAGCTTAAGAAACGTTTTGAAAAAGGTGAACAACAAATCCTGCTTGGTGCAGCAAGTTTCTGGGAGGGAGTTGATTTTTCAAGTCATCCTTTTGTGATTCAAGTTGTACCAAGACTTCCTTTCCAAAATCCTCAAGAGCCCTTGACGAAAAAGATCAATCAGGAACTGAATCAAGAAGGGAAAAATGCCTTTTATGATTATCAATTGCCAATGGCCATTATTCGTTTAAAACAGGCTTTAGGAAGAAGTATGAGACGCGAACACCAACGTTCCTTAACCCTCATTCTGGATAGGAGAATTGTCGGAAAACGATATGGCAAGCAAATAGTGACTTCTCTAGCAAAAGAAGCGACTGTTAAAACCGTCTCTCAATCCGAAGTTGATGAGGCTATTGATAAATTTTTAAATGAACTTTGATAAATAGTATTGTATGAAAGTATAAGGTTAGTATATATGAAACGTTCTCTCGACTCTAGAGTCGATTATAGTTTGCTCTTGCCAGTATTTTTTCTACTGGTTATTGGCGTGGTGGCTATTTATATAGCCGTTAGTCATGATTATCCAAATAATATTCTGCCCATTTTAGGGCAGCAGGTCGCCTGGATTGCCTTGGGGCTTGTGATTGGTTTTATCGTCATGCTCTTTAATACAGAATTTCTTTGGAAAGTGACCCCCTTTCTATATATTTTAGGCTTGGGACTTATGGTTTTACCTATCGTCTTTTATAATCCAAGCTTAGTTGCATCAACGGGTGCCAAAAACTGGGTATCGGTAAATGGTGTTACCTTGTTCCAGCCGTCAGAGTTTATGAAGATATCCTATATCCTCATGTTGGCTCGTGTGATTGTCCAGTTTACCAAAAAACATAAGGAATGGAGACGTACAGTTCCGCTGGACTTCTTGTTGATTTTCTGGATGATTCTCTTTACCATTCCAGTCCTAGTTCTTTTGGCACTTCAAAGTGACTTGGGGACGGCTTTGGTTTTTGTAGCCATTTTCTCAGGAATCGTCTTGCTATCAGGAGTTTCTTGGAAAATTATTATCCCAGTTTTTGTGACTGCTGTAACAGGAATTGCTGCTTTCTTAGCTATTTTTATCAGCAAGGACGGTCGGGCTTTTCTCCATCAACTGGGAATGCCGACCTACCAAATCAACCGTATTTTGGCTTGGCTCAATCCTTTTGACTTTGCCCAAACAACCACTTACCAGCAGGCTCAAGGACAAATTGCCATTGGGAGCGGTGGCTTATTTGGTCAGGGGTTTAATGCTTCGAATCTGCTTATTCCAGTTCGTGAGTCTGATATGATTTTTACGGTCATTGCAGAAGATTTTGGCTTTATTGGCTCTGTCCTTGTTATTGCCCTTTATCTCATGCTGATTTACCGTATGTTGAAGATTACTCTTAGATCAAATAACCAGTTCTATACCTATATTTCCACAGGTTTGATTATGATGTTGCTCTTCCATATCTTTGAGAATATCGGTGCCGTGACAGGTTTGCTTCCTTTGACTGGGATTCCCTTGCCTTTTATTTCGCAAGGAGGATCGGCTATTATCAGTAACTTGATTGGTATTGGCTTGCTTTTATCTATGAGTTACCAGACTAATCTAGCTGAAGAAAAGAGCGGAAAAGTTCCATTCAAACGGAAAAAGGTTGTATTAAAACGAATCAAATAAGGAGAAAATCATGGTTAAAGTAGCAGTTATGTTAGCTCAGGGCTTTGAAGAAATTGAAGCTTTGACAGTTGTGGATGTTTTGCGTCGTGCCAATATTACTTGTGATATGGTAGGATTTGAAGAGCAAGTAACAGGTTCACATGCAATCCAAGTAAGAGCAGATCGTGTCTTTGATGACGATTTATCAGACTATGATATGATTGTTCTTCCTGGAGGTATGCCTGGTTCTGCACATTTGCGGGACAATCAGGCCTTGATTCAAGAGTTGCAAAGCTTTGAACGAGAAGGGAAGAAACTGGCAGCCATTTGTGCGGCGCCAATTGCCCTCAATCAAGCAGGGCTATTGAAAAACAAGCAGTACACTTGCTATGATGGCGTTCAAGAGCAAATCTTTGATGGTCAATATGTAAAGGAAACAGTAGTGGTAGATGGTCATTTGATAACCAGTCGAGGCCCCTCAACAGCCCTTGCCTTTGCCTACGAGTTGGTGGAGCAATTAGGAGGAGACGCAGAGACTTTACGAACAGGAATGCTCTATCGAGATGTCTTTGGTAAAAATCAGTAAAACGGGAGTCAAACTCTCGTTTTTTATGTGGAAAACTCAGGGAAATCATCGCTTTTTTCATAAAAAAATGCTATAATGAAGGGTATGAAATATCACGATTATATCTGGGATTTAGGTGGAACTTTACTGGATAATTACGAAACTTCAACAGCTGCATTTGTTGAAACATTGGCATTGTATGGCATCACACAAGACCATGACAGTGTCTATCAGGCTTTAAAGGTTTCTACTGATTTTGCGATTGAGACATTCGCTCCCAACTTAGAGAATTTTTTAGAAAAATATAAGGAAAATGAAGCCAGAGAGCTTGAACATCCGATTTTGTTTGATGGAGTTTCTGATTTATTGAAAGATATCTCCAATCAAGGTGGCCGTCATTTTTTGGTTTCTCATCGAAATGATCAGGTCTTGGAAATTTTAGAAAAAACCTCTATAGCAGCTTATTTTACAGAAGTGGTGACTTCTAACTCAGGCTTTAAGAGAAAACCAGATCCTGAATCCATGATTTATTTAAGAGAAAAATATCAAATTAGTTCAGGCCTTGTCATTGGTGATCGACCGATTGATATCGAAGCCGGGCAAGCTGCAGGACTAGCTACCCACTTGTTTACCAGTATCGTGAATTTAAGACAAGTATTAGACATGTAAGAAAAAGGAATAAGATGACAGAAGAAATCAAAAATCTGCAGGCACAAGATTATGATGCCAGTCAAATTCAAGTTTTAGAGGGCTTAGAGGCTGTTCGTATGCGTCCAGGGATGTATATCGGGTCAACTTCAAAAGAAGGTCTTCACCATCTAGTCTGGGAAATTGTTGATAACTCAATTGACGAGGCCTTGGCAGGATTTGCTAGCCATATTCAAGTCTTTATTGAGCCAGATAATTCGATTACAGTTGTTGATGATGGACGTGGTATCCCAGTCGATATTCAGGAAAAAACAGGTCGACCTGCCGTTGAGACTGTCTTTACTGTTCTTCATGCTGGAGGAAAGTTTGGCGGTGGCGGATATAAGGTCTCAGGTGGTCTTCACGGAGTGGGGTCCTCAGTTGTTAACGCCCTTTCAACTCAATTAGACGTTCATGTCCACAAAAATGGTAAAATTCATTACCAAGAATACCGTCGTGGTCATGTTGTCGCAGACCTTGAGGTGGTTGGAGATACGGATAAAACGGGAACAACAGTTCACTTTACACCGGATCCAGAAATTTTCACTGAAACAACAACTTTTGATTTTGATAAATTAAATAAACGGATTCAAGAGTTGGCCTTTCTAAATCGTGGTCTTCAAATCTCCATCACAGATAAGCGTGAGGGGCTAGAACAAACTAAGCATTACCACTATGAAGGTGGGATTGCTAGCTACGTTGAATATATCAACGAGAACAAGGATGTTATCTTTGATACACCAATTTACACAGATGGTGAAATGGATGATATCACGGTTGAAGTAGCCATGCAGTACACAACGGGTTACCATGAAAATGTCATGAGTTTCGCCAATAATATTCATACCCATGAAGGTGGAACGCATGAACAAGGTTTCCGTACAGCCTTGACACGTGTTATCAACGATTATGCTCGTAAAATTAAGTTACTGAAAGACAATGAAGACAACCTAACAGGGGAAGATGTTCGTGAAGGATTAACTGCTGTTATCTCAGTTAAACACCCAAATCCACAGTTTGAAGGACAAACCAAGACCAAATTGGGAAATAGCGAAGTGGTCAAGATTACCAATCGCCTCTTCAGTGATGCCTTTTCTGATTTCCTTATGGAAAATCCTCAAATTGCAAAACGCATTGTAGAAAAAGGAATTCTGGCTGCTAAGGCTCGCGTGGCTGCCAAGCGTGCGCGTGAAGTCACTCGTAAAAAATCTGGTTTGGAAATTTCTAACCTTCCAGGGAAACTAGCAGACTGTTCTTCTAACAATCCTGCAGAAACAGAACTCTTCATCGTCGAAGGAGACTCAGCTGGTGGATCAGCAAAATCTGGTCGTAACCGTGAATTTCAGGCAATTCTTCCAATCCGCGGTAAGATTTTGAACGTTGAAAAGGCAAGTATGGATAAGATTCTTGCTAACGAAGAAATTCGTAGTCTTTTCACAGCGATGGGAACAGGATTTGGTGCAGAATTTGATGTTTCAAAAGCTCGTTACCAAAAACTCGTTTTGATGACCGATGCCGATGTCGATGGTGCTCATATTCGTACCCTTCTTTTAACCTTGATTTATCGTTATATGAAACCAATTCTAGAAGCTGGTTATGTTTATATCGCCCAACCTCCAATTTATGGTGTCAAGGTTGGAAGCGAGATTAAAGAATATATCCAGCCAGGAGCAGACCAAGAAATTAAACTCCAAGAAGCCTTAGCCCGCCACAGTGAAGGTCGTACCAAACCAACTATTCAGAGGTATAAAGGTCTGGGTGAAATGGACGATCATCAGTTATGGGAAACAACAATGGATCCCGAGCATCGCTTGATGGCCAGAGTTTCTGTAGATGACGCAGCTGAGGCAGATAAAATCTTTGATATGTTGATGGGGGATCGAGTAGAGCCTCGTCGTGAATTTATCGAAGAAAATGCCGTCTATAGTACACTTGATGTCTAAAAAATCGGGAGAAGTAGTTCCCTTGGTCTAAAAAATATGATATAATCATTACGATTGTTTCAAGTTAAAAAGGAGTTTAATATGTCTGGTAGTCTAGTAGTATATCTTATAATTGCAATTGCAATTATATTGCTGATTTCATATGCTATAGCAATTTATGTACGGAAACGCAATGAAAGTAAATTAGCAATTTTAGAAGAGAAAAAAGAAGAGCTGTACAATCTTCCAGTTAATGATGAAGTTGAAGCTGTAAAAAATATGCACTTGATTGGACAAAGTCAAGTGACTTTCCGTGAATGGAACCAAAAATGGGTTGACCTATCTCTTAACTCTTTTGCCGATATCGAAAATAATCTTTTCGAGGCAGAAGGTTATAACAATTCATTCCGTTTTTTTAAGGCTAGTCATCAAATTGACCAAATCGAGAGCCAAATTACCTTGATTGAAGAAGATATTGCGGCAATTCGCAATGCCTTGGCAGATTTGGAGAAACAAGAATCTAAAAACAGCGGTCGTGTTCTTCATACCTTGGACTTGTTTGAAGAGTTGCAACACCGAGTGGCTGATCATTCTGAAGAATATGGCCAAGGTTTATCTGAAATCGAAAAACAATTGGAAAATATCCAATCAGAGTTTTCTCAGTTTGTTACTTTGAACACTTCAGGTGACCCAGTAGAAGCTGCTGTGATTTTGGATAATGCTGAAAATCATATCTTGGCTTTGAGTCACATTGTTGACCGCCTGCCAGCGATTGTAAAAACATTATCTAAAGAGCTACCTGATCAATTGGAAGATTTGGAGGATGGTTACCGTAAGCTTTTAGATGCTAACTATCATTTTGCTGAAACGGATATTGAATCTCGCTTCCAATTGCTTTATGAATCTTTGAAGAAAAACCACGAAAATATTGCACAATTAGAGTTGGATAATGCTGAGTATGAAAATACTCAAGTTCAAGAAGAAATCAATTCACTCTATGATATCTTTACACGAGAAATCGCTGCTCAAAAAGTAGTAGAAGGCTTAGTTGCAACTCTTCCTACATATTTGAAACACATGAAAGATAGTAATGCTGTTTTAGTGGAAGATATTCAACGATTGAGTAACAATTACCTACTATCTGAAACGGATGTTAGTCATGTTCATAGATTACAAGCTGAGTTAGAATCTTTAGAAGAATCTGTATTGGAACTAACTTCTGAACAAGAGGAACATTCTGAACCTTATTCATTCCTTGAAGAACGTTTGGAAAACTTACAAGCTACTTTGAAGGAAATTGAAGATGAACAAGTTGAGGTTAGTCAACGTCTTGCTCAGATTGAAAAAGATGATATCAATGCTCGCCAGAAGGCAAATGTTTATGTTAATCGTCTTCACACAATTAAGAGATATATGGAAAAACGCAATCTTCCAGGTATTCCTCAGAATTTCTTACAGTTGTTCTTTACAGCAAGTAACCATACTGAAGAGTTGATGGCTGAACTAGAAGAAGCTCGGGTCAATATCGAAGCTGTGAACCGTATGCTTGAAATTACAACCAATGATATGGAAGCACTTGAAGAAGAAACATATAATATTGTTCAATATGCAACGTTGACAGAACAATTGCTACAGTATTCGAACCGTTATCGCTCATTTGATGAACGAATTCAAGAAGCTTTTAATGAATCATTAGAAATTTTTGAAAAAGAATTTGATTATCATGCTTCATTTGATAAGATTTCGCAAGCTTTGGAAGTTGCAGAACCAGGTGTAACCAACCGTTTTGTCACTTCATACGAAAAAACACGTGAGACGATTCGTTTCTAACATAATAAAAAAGATTTGGTTCTGTGATAAGCAGCACCAAATTTTTTTTATTTATTTATAGTTTTTAAAAATGCCCAGTTACCAATTGATTTTGACCCATATTCTAAGTCCATATGGTCCAGTAATACATAATCGTTTTTTTCGTAGAATGAGGTATTTCTAGCTGTACTAGTTATGAGTCCCAAGTGTTTACAGCCTTTTGATTTGACATAAGGTTCAATCCCTTGTGTCAGAAAAGTACTGCCTATTCCCCGCCCCTTACTTTCTATATTGACAGCTAAAGCCATCAAATACCAATCAAACTCCCCTGATTGTTCTAAATGCTTTTTGGAACGTTTTACAAAGTCAAAGTATTTAAGGAGATTTTGTGGTCGAATGTAGCGAAAAATGTTTGTTCCTCCATTTCGTAGATAGGATAGTATACAGAAATCTTTTTGTTGCAAAAGGGCGACTGCAAGTAAGTCTCCATCCTGTTCCGCAATTAAACAGTTTCCCTTCTTAATATAGACTCTAGTAAGCAGAATTTGCAACGTTTCTACAAAAGCAGGATAGGAGTCAGGTTTCTTCAAATCATCAGTTATAATCGTTAAAAAGGGATAGTCAAGAAAGGAATTGGCTAATAATTTTCCAATTTTTTCGCTTTCTTCAATTCTTGCCTCTCTATATATGATGTCTCCCATGTTTGTCTCCTTAATTATCTACAAAATCTTGTATGATAAGATTTTATAGATAAAAAATTGGAGATGATTTAAAAAGCTAAATAAACCTAATTTTGTTCCATAAGGTTCAAAGCACTTTCTAATCTCTCCAAGATTTTATTTGGTTGGAATCGAAATTCCAATTAATTTTTCTGAATAGAGGGTTTTGATATTGGCCTCATCAATAGAGTCCTTATCAATTTTACGTTTCAAGAAAAATTCTTGAATAGCTTCGATTTCAGGTTCTCGAATAGCGCGGTGTTTGTTTGAGATGAGGATTTCATAGTGAAGCGGAGCTTGGGTAAAAATAACATCGGTATTCCCTGCAGAATAGACCTCAACAAGGGTTGCGTCTGTACTTTCTAGCTGGCTTTTAACAAGTTGCGAGTGTGAGTTTGTCGTATTGATTAGCTTCATAACATTTCCTCCGATTTTCTAATTCTATTATAGCACTTTTTGAATAAAGTGGCTGGATTTAGTCAATCTTATGCTGTTTTTTCCATGATTGGATTGCCCATTTATGGCTACCACGTTTGAGATTTTCAATAGCTTCATCAATAGGGAACCAGGCAATATGATTAAAGTCTTCTAGTGGCTTTTGCACTTCTTTGAAAGAAGTTGCTTCATAGAGGTAGGCAGGATTGTAGTAGTAGGTGTCACGATGACGAGAGTAGAAATATTCGTCAGCTTGTCCGTAATAGGCACCAATTTCAGCTGTGAAGCCAAGCTCTTCAATCAATTCACGTTTTAGGGCTTCTTGATGATTTTCACCTGCTTCAATTTCACCACCAGGTAAGAACCAAGCGCCATTAGGTGCTTGAACAAGAACAATTTGTTTTTGTTCAGCATCAGGGATAACTGCATATACGCCATAGCGTGACACATAGTCTGTATTTGCTTTCTTTTCTCCGAAAGTTGGGTTTGCCATTGCATTTTCCTCATTATCTAGTATCGTTATTATTATCATAATGGACAAAGGGCAAGCTGTCAAGAAGAAACCAACGAACTTGTGAAGAAAATCTACTTTAACTTTATCGATATTTATTGGGGTAAATTCTCCAAACGGACTTCTTTAACTGGTATAATAAAAGGGAGGTGATTTTATGGCAGAATCAAGATTATTTCGCATCCTATATCTACTTTTAGAAAAAGGCAGTACAACAGCTCCTGAATTAGCCCGATTATTTGAAGTGTCTGTACGAACAATTTATCGTGATATTGAGCGCTTAAGTATGGCGGGGATTCCCATTTATTCGATTCCTGGAAACTCAGGTGGAATTTTTTTAATGAAGGACTTTGTCCTGGATCGCGCTCTTGTGTCGGAGAATGAAAAAATAGAACTGTTGTCTGCTTTGCAAGGGATTCAAGCTCTGACGGATGACAGACAAGACCTGTTACTTGAAAAATTAGAATCTATTTTTCAAGTTTCTACCAGCCCTTGGATAGAAGTAGATTTGACTGACTGGAGAAAGCGAGAAGGTCAAAAAGAATTATTTGATAATATCAAACATGCTATTCTAGAGAAGAGGCGACTGGTTATCACTTATCTAGGTGGGAGTGGTCAGAAAACGATTCGTACAGTTGAACCTTTTAAACTCGTATTTAAAAAGAGAGATTGGTACCTTCATGCTTACTGTTGTTTGAAGGAAGACTGGCGCTTTTTCAAGTTATCTAGAATTAGGAATTGTCACCTAACAAATGCAATAGTGAAGCAGAAAAACGTAATGGATTCCGTTGATAGTTCAGATCAAGTGGCAAATCAAATCGAAGTTTCCTTGAAGTTTAGTCCCAAGCTTGCTTTCCGGGTTTATGAAGATTTTTCAGAAGATGAGATTATCTTGGGCAAAGATAGATGTTATTATGTCAAGACTGTCCTACCAGAGCATGAAAGTCTATATACTTACCTCCTGTCTTATCTAGATGGGGTTGAAATACTCGATCCCGATTATCTGAGGAAGGAACTGCTTTTTAGAGTAGAAAAAATCCAAAAACTTTATAAACCTTGACAAAAGATGTCAGGGTTTTAGTGCTATACTAGAGATAGAAAGGAGAAAAATCAAATGAAATACGAATGGAGAAAAGAAGCGAAAGCTCTTTATCAAGTCAAGGCTAGGCCCACTATCTTACAGATACCAGGTCAAACTTATATCGTAATTGATGGTAAAGGAGATCCAAATCAAGAAGATTTTTCAGAACGCGTAGGAGTTTTGTATGCCTTAGCTTATGCGATAAAGATGAAGTATAAAAAAGCTCCTCTGGATCAAGTCTACACTGATTTTACAGTCTTTCCTTTAGAAGGTGTATGGAAAAAGGAGAAGGAAGGAGAACTGGTAAAAAGTAAGCTTTCGTATAGCATTATGATTGGGCAACCCGATTATATTACGCGAGAACTATTTGAGGAAGCTCTGAACGAGGTGAAAATCAAGAAGCCAAATCTTCTCTATGAGGCTATTCATTTTGAAAAAATAGAAGAAGGCCTAAGTCTTGCTATGCTTCATGTAGGACCTTTTGATACAGAAAATGAGACTTTTGCAGATATGGAAGATTTTTGTCAACTTCATAAACTCAAAAGAATTACGGAGTTCCACCGAGAAATCTATCTCAATAACCTTCATCGAACGGAGTCAAGCAAATTGAAAACAATTCTTCGCTATCAAGTTCAAGAAGAGAATTAAAAAGAACAGGAGATCTTGTTTCCTGTTCTTTTTATGAGTTCTAATCTTCTATTTCAGAAGTATTCTCTTTGATTTTTTCAGCTTTTTTGGCAGATTTGATTTGAATGTTGCCCTTGCTGGTCATAACTGCCTTGAGGTCTTTTTCGCTTGGATTTTCAAGGTAGTAGTCTGTGATAGCATCTTCAATATGGTCTTGAATGGTACGACGGAGTGGCCGCGCCCCCATTTTTGGATCATAACCGAGGTCAACTAATTTTTCCTTTACCTTTTCAGTTACATCTAAATGAATGTTGTTGCTAGAAAGGCGCTTGTTAACGTCTGCAAGCATAAGCTCGACAATCTGAAGGAGGTTGTCCTTGCTGAGAGCCTTAAATTCGATAATACCATCAAAACGGTTCATAAACTCTGGGCTAAAGAAGTTACCGAGTTCACCGAGAACAGAGTTGGTACGTCCTTCTCTAGCAGCCCCAAATCCAACGCTGGCTTCTGCCTTACCTGTACCTGCATTTGAAGTCATGATGATGATAGCGTCCTTGAAGCTAACGGTACGTCCTTGTCCATCTGTTAAACGACCATCGTCCAATACTTGAAGGAACATATGCATGACATCTGGATGGGCTTTCTCTACTTCATCCAAGAGAATAAGAGAGTAGGGATTGCGGCGGACTTTTTCAGTTAATTGCCCAGCCTCGTCATAGCCGACATAACCTGGAGGGGCACCGACTAATTTCGCCACACTGTGTTTTTCCATATATTCACTCATATCAAAGCGAATCATGCTGTCAGCAGAACCAAAAAGTTCAATGGCTAGTTGTTTGGAAAGTTCTGTCTTACCGACACCAGTTGGTCCGACGAAGAGGAAGCTTCCGATTGGGCGGTTAGGCGTACCGAGACCGACACGATTACGGCGAATAGCCTTGGCTATCTTATCAACTGCATCGTCCTGTCCAATAACATGAGACTTGAGGTCTTCAGCTAGATGGATGAGTTGAGATTGTTCTTTCTCTTTCAAATCGCCAACAGGAATGCTGGTTTTCTGCTCGATAATGTGCTCAATGGTTTTTTCACTGATGATAGGAGTATCCTGGTCTGTGACCTTTTTCTTTTGCATTTCCTTATACTTGGCAATCTGGTCGCGGAAGTAGGCGGCCTTCTCAAAATCTTCCTCTCGTGTAGCTTGAGATTTAAGATTTTCAGCCTCAATCAAGCGTTGATCAATTACTTTAGGATCAACAAAATTCAAGGTTAAGTTCATCTTAGAACCTGCTTCATCTAGGAGGTCAATGGCCTTGTCAGGTAAGAAGCGATCTTGGATGTAGCGATTGGAAAGAGTTGCAGCTGCTTCAATTGCAGCATCGGTATACTGAACGTGGTGGTAGTCTTCGTATTTCTTTTGAATTCCTTTGAGGATAGTGATTGTTTCTTCTACGGTTGGTTCATCGACCTTAACAGGTTGCATACGACGCTCTAGGGCAGCATCTTTTTCAATGATACGGTATTCATTGAGGGTAGTGGCACCGACCAGTTGCAGTTCCCCACGAGCAAGGGCTGGCTTGAGGATATTTCCTGCGTCCATATTGCCATCGCCCGCAGACCCCGCACCAACAATTTCATGGATTTCATCGATAAAGAGGATAATATCCTCACGTTTGCGAATTTCTTCCATGAGTTTTTGCATGCGTTCTTCAAATTGTCCACGGATACCCGTTCCTTGAACTAAGCTAACTACATCCAAACGGATGACTTGTTTGCCTTGGAGTTTATGTGGAACATCGCCATCAACAATTTTCTGAGCTAGACCTTCGACAACGGCAGTTTTTCCGACACCAGGTTCACCGATAAGAACAGGATTATTCTTGGTTCTACGATTGAGAATCTCGATGACACGGATAATCTCATCGTCGCGTCCAATAACGGGGTCAATATCGCCACGACGGGCAATTTCAGTTACGTTGATACCAAATTCTTCCAGCAGGCCTTTTTCTTGGCTTGGTGGAGGAGTTTGAGCAGGTCCACGATTTTGGGAACCATAACCGCCATTTCCACCGTAACCTCCACCTGATTGGGTTGGGGGAGTCGGTGGAGTGTTGTTAGAAGGTCTAAAATTGTTTAGGTCATTGAAGAAATCACCAAAGGGATCAAAGTCACGATTGTTCAGATCCGTAATACCTTTAAAGAGGCTATTGTTAGGATCTGTTTTGATAATCTTATAACAGTTTTGACAGAGGTCAATTTGTTTTTGCTTTCCATTGAGATTGGTATAAAGATGAATCGTTGAGTCATTGATTTTACAGTTTTGACAAAGCATACATCTACCTCATTTCTTTCTTTAGCCTGACCTATTTAAAGGTCAAAAATAGTCAAATTTCTATACTCTCATTATAACAGGATTGGGGTGTAAAGCAAGTAAAAAGATTGCAGCTTTGAGAAGTTGTTACAATGAAAATCTTTGTGAATTTAGACTATAAAAAAATCCTATTTGTGAGACAAAAAGGATTGTGGTTAGACATGCAGGGTGTAATCCCAGCTTGCTTTGTATTAGTAAAGGAGTTCGTAAATCTCCATTGCAATCAAGTCAATGCTATCAAACGTATAAGTTTCGCGAGCTTCGACATCACGAAGGGTAAAGATTGATCCGTTTTCTTCGTCGTGGCTGTATGCAACTTCTGCAACAACAACTCCTTCGCGTTCAAAATTACGTTTTAAATTTCCGCCATCTTTTGCCATTGCTTCAAGGCGGTTGATGATTCTAACCAAATGTGATTCCATTTTGATTCTCCTTCATTTCTTATCGTTACTATTTTACCATAAAGGAGGCCAACTTGCCTAGAAAAAACTAAGATTTCTCGCTAATTCTACCAGCTTAAAGATTTTTTGAATAAATTGGATAAAAGGTTTGAATTTTAATTCAATGCATGTTATAATCATACAGTATTCTATTTTAGAAAGCAGTGTGACTATGAATTTTTCTTTTTTACCTAAGTATTTACCTTATTTTAACTATGGGGCTGTTGTGACGGTTCTCATTTCTATCTGTGTTGTCTTTTTGGGAACTATTTTGGGTGTTGTCTTGGCTTTTGGGCAACGTTCAAAGTTTAAACCGTTTGTTTGGCTCGCCAACTTGTACGTTTGGATTTTCCGTGGGACACCGATGATGGTTCAGATTATGATTGCCTTTGCCCTTATGCACATCAATGCTCCGACTATTCAGGTTGGAATTTTAGGTGTTGACCTTTCTCGTCTGATTCCAGGGATTTTGATTATCTCTATGAACAGTGGTGCTTATGTTTCTGAGACTGTTCGTGCCGGAATTAATGCGGTTCCTAAGGGTCAGTTAGAGGCGGCCTATTCTTTAGGGATTCGTCCTAAAAATGCGATGCGCTATGTGATTTTGCCACAAGCTATCAAAAATATTTTGCCAGCATTGGGAAACGAATTTATCACTATTATCAAGGATAGTTCCCTCTTATCAGCTATCGGTGTTATGGAGTTGTGGAACGGAGCTACAACAGTTTCTACAACAACCTATCTACCTTTAACACCACTTTTATTTGCAGCCTTTTATTACTTGATTATGACCTCTATTTTGACAGTAGCCTTGAAAGCTTTTGAAAAACGTATGGGACAAGGAGATAAGAAATAATGACAGAAACCTTGATAAAAATTGAAAATTTACATAAATCCTTTGGAAAGAATGAAGTATTGAAGGGCATCAACCTCGAGATTAAAAGAGGAGAAGTTGTCGTTATCATTGGTCCTTCAGGAAGCGGGAAATCTACCTTGCTTCGTTCTATGAATTTGTTGGAAGAAGCAACAAAAGGGAAGGTTATCTTTGAGGGAGTTGATATTACGGACAAGAAGAATGACCTGTTTGCCATGCGTGAGAAGATGGGCATGGTCTTCCAACAATTTAATCTCTTTCCTAATATGACCGTGATGGAAAATATCACTTTGTCTCCTATCAAGACCAAAGGTGAAAGTAAGGCCGTTGCAGAGAAGAGAGCTCAGGAACTTTTGGAAAAAGTTGGCTTACCAGATAAGGCAACTGCTTATCCACAGAGTTTGTCAGGTGGCCAGCAACAGCGGATTGCTATTGCGCGTGGCTTAGCTATGGAACCAGATGTTTTGCTCTTTGACGAGCCAACTTCAGCCCTGGACCCTGAAATGGTAGGTGAAGTGTTGGCTGTTATGCAAGACCTAGCCAAGTCAGGAATGACCATGGTTATCGTAACACATGAGATGGGATTTGCTCGTGAGGTGGCAGACCGTGTCATCTTTATGGCAGACGGTGTGGTTGTTGAAGACGGAACACCTGAACAGATTTTTGAACAAACTCAAGAACAACGGACTAAAGACTTCTTGAGTAAGGTTTTATAAGTTAGCTTTGTTTAGCTATTTGTAGCCAACTTTACATATAAAATATAGATTAATGAAAAGCTCGAACCGAGCTTTTTCTTATAGTTTGAAACTATAAGATAGCCTAGGAAAGAAGTGTTAGAGGGGATTAGCAGTTTTTGGTATAATGGAAGATATTTGAAAGAAAAGAGAAGTGATATGACACAGATTATTGATGGGAAGGCTCTGGCAGCTAAGTTACAAGGACAGTTGGCTGAAAAGACTGAAAAATTAAAGGAAGAGACAGGTTTATTACCTGGTTTGGTAGTGATTTTGGTTGGGGATAATCCAGCAAGCCAAGTCTATGTTCGTAACAAGGAGAGGTCAGCCCTTGCGGCTGGTTTCCGTAGTGAAGTTGTGCGAGTTCCAGATACCATTACTCAAGAGGAATTGTTAGACTTGATTGCCAAATACAATCAAGATTCAGCTTGGCATGGGATATTGGTCCAGTTACCATTACCAAAACATATTGATGAAGAGGCAGTTTTGTTGGCCATTGACCCAGAAAAGGATGTGGATGGTTTCCATCCCTTAAACATGGGGCGTCTTTGGTCTGGTCATCCAGTCATGATTCCTTCTACACCTGCAGGGATTATGGAAATGTTTCATGAATATGGGATTGACTTGGAAGGTAAAAATGCGGTCGTCATCGGTCGTTCCAATATCGTTGGAAAACCTATGGCCCAGCTTCTTTTGGCAAAGAATGCGACAGTGACTTTGACCCACTCACGGACTCATAATCTTGCCAAGGTGGCTGCTAAAGCAGATATTCTGGTTGTTGCAATCGGTCGTGCCAAGTTTGTGACTGCTGACTTTGTCAAACCAGGTGCAGTAGTCATTGACGTTGGGATGAATCGTGATGAAAATGGTAAGCTCTGTGGGGATGTGGATTATGAGGCAGTTGCCCCACTTGCTAGCCATATTACGCCAGTTCCTGGAGGTGTAGGTCCTATGACCATTACTATGCTGATGGAGCAAACTTATCAAGCAGCACTCCGGACATTGGATAGAAAATAAGAGAAAAATTTTCTGAGAAAAGTGTATTTTCTATAGCTATATCTAAAATGGCAGAAATGAATATTAAATTTTAGAAATAAGTTTATAAAAGGAGGTATGTGCCTCCTTTTTGTTGTATAATAAATGTGAGAGGAAAAAACGATGAAAGTGATTGATCAAGCCTTACTAGAAAAAGTCATTATTGAACGTTCTCGTACAAGTCATAAAGGAGACTATGGCCGTCTGCTCTTGCTTGGTGGGACTTATCCCTATGGTGGTGCTATCGTCATGGCTGCTTTAGCAGCTGTAAAAAGCGGTGCAGGATTGGTGACTGTTGGAACGGATAGGGAAAATATCCCAGCTTTGCACAGTCATTTACCTGAGGCTATGGCCTTTTCTCTTCAAGACCAGCAACTGTTAAAAGAGCAGTTGGAGAGGGCAGAAGTGGTCTTAGTGGGACCTGGTTTACGAGACGATGCTTTTGGAGAAAATCTAGTAAAACAGGTTTTTGCTAGATTAAGACAGAATCAGATTTTGATTTTAGACGGAGGGGCCTTAACCATCCTTGCTAGAACTAGATTATCATTTCCTTCGTGTCAGCTTATCTTAACTCCCCACCAAAAAGAATGGGAAAAACTGTCTGGAATTACTATTGAAAAGCAAAACGAAGATGCAACAGCTAGTGCCCTGACTTCCTTTCCTCAAGGAACAATTTTGGTAGAGAAAGGTCCGGCTACTCGTATTTGGCAGGTTGGCCAGTCTGATTATTACCAGTTACAGGTTGGTGGTCCCTATCAGGCTACTGGGGGAATGGGAGATACTCTTGCTGGAATGATTGCAGGATTTGCAGGCCAATTCCGACAGGCCAGTCTCTACGAACGTGTGGCAGTAGCAACCCATCTTCATTCAGCCATAGCCCAAGAACTAGCTCAAGAACATTATGTGGTCTTGCCGACGGAAATCAGCTCTTATCTGCCCAAAATAATGAAAAAAATATCTCAAAAAGGCACCTGATGGTTTCAGGCGCCTTTATATTTTTAGAAAAATCCTTTAATCTTTCCAACGAGGCCATCTAGACCTTCAGAACCAGAAATCAACTGCTGAGCTTGAGAGAAGTATTCTCCAAGCTGTTCTTGATTTTCTGCAACAAATGTTTTTGCAGCTTCGAAATCTTTTGTTTCGATTAATTCTTTTACTTGGTTAAACAAATCTAATGGGTTCATTCTATTTCTCCTTTTCTGTACTTAACTATTTAATCATCTTTATGATAAAAAATCAACTGTTGCTGCTTTTGGCTAGGACCTGTTTTTATCTACAAGTTCTCATAACTAAGATTCTAACTACCAAAACAAGGTGGACATAAAAATAAAAATGTTCGGGTTTTTCTAGTGTATCCATGAAATAAAAACGGATACATGTTATAATAGAAATAGCTCTTTAATGGAGGTGTTTGAGTGGAAAATCTGAAGAAAATGGCAGGTATCAAGGCTGCTGAGTTTGTCAATAATGGGATGGTTGTCGGACTGGGAACGGGTTCTACTGCCTATTATTTTGTCGAAGAAATTGGTCGTCGTATCAAGGAAGAAGGGTTGCAGATTACAGCTGTAACGACTTCTAGCGTGACTAGTAAACAGGCTGAAGGGCTTAATATCCCACTCAAGTCTATTGACCAAGTAGACTTTGTCGATGTGACAGTCGACGGGGCGGATGAAGTGGATAGTCAGTTTAATGGAATCAAAGGCGGTGGTGGTGCCCTTCTCATGGAGAAGGTTGTCGCAACGCCCTCAAAAGAATATATTTGGGTAGTGGATGAAAGCAAGCTGGTCGACAAACTGGGTGCTTTTAAATTGCCAGTAGAAGTGGTTCAGTATGGTGCAGAGCAGGTCTTTCGTCGTTTTGAGCGAGCTGGCTACAAACCAAGTTTCCGTGAAAAAGATGGCCAACGTTTTGTGACCGATATGCAGAACTTTATCATTGACCTTGCCTTGGATGTCATTGAAGATCCAATTGCTTTAGGGCAAGAATTGGACCATGTCGTTGGCGTCGTGGAGCACGGCTTATTCAACCAAATGGTGGATAAGGTCATCGTTGCTGGACGAGACGGGGTTCAGATTTTAACTTCAACAAAAGCAAGATAACTAAAATAATAAGGAGATACACTATGTCAAAATTTAATCGTATTCACTTGGTGGTATTAGATTCTGTAGGAATCGGTGCTGCACCAGATGCTAATAACTTTGTCAATGCAGGAGTTCCAGATGGTGCTTCTGACACATTAGGACACATTTCAAAAGCAGTTGGTTTGAATGTCCCAAACATGGCTAAAATTGGTCTGGGAAATATTCCTCGTGAAACTCCTCTTAAGACTGTACCTGCAGAAAGCAATCCAACTGGATATGCAACAAAATTAGAGGAAGTATCCCTTGGTAAGGATACCATGACTGGACACTGGGAAATCATGGGACTCAACATTACTGAGCCTTTCGATACTTTCTGGAATGGATTCCCAGAAGAAATCCTGACAAAAATCGAAGAATTTTCAGGACGCAAGGTTATTCGTGAAGCTAACAAACCTTACTCAGGAACAGCTGTTATCGATGACTTTGGACCACGTCAGATGGAAACTGGGGAGTTGATTATCTATACTTCGGCTGATCCTGTTTTGCAGATTGCTGCCCACGAAGACATCATTCCTTTGGATGAACTATACCGTATCTGTGAATACGCTCGTTCGATAACCCTTGAGCGCCCTGCTCTTCTAGGTCGTATCATTGCCCGTCCTTATGTGGGTGAACCAGGTAACTTCACTCGTACAGCAAATCGTCGTGACTTGGCCGTATCTCCATTTGCACCGACTGTTTTGGATAAATTGAATGAAGCTGGTATCGATACTTACGCTGTTGGTAAAATCAATGATATCTTTAACGGTGCAGGAATCAATCATGACATGGGACACAACAAGTCAAACAGCCATGGAATTGATACACTATTGAAGACTATGGGACTTGCTGAGTTTGAAAAAGGATTCTCCTTCACAAACTTAGTTGACTTTGATGCCCTTTACGGCCACCGCCGCAATGCTCACGGTTACCGTGATTGTTTGCATGAGTTTGATGAGCGCTTGCCTGAAATTATCGCAGCCATGAGAGAGAACGACCTTCTCTTGATTACTGCGGACCATGGAAACGACCCAACGTATGCAGGAACAGACCACACTCGTGAATATATTCCATTATTGGCCTACAGCCCTGCCTTTAAAGGAAATGGTGTCATTCCAGTAGGACATTTTGCAGATATCTCAGCGACTATTGCCGATAACTTTGGTGTTGAAACTGCCATGATTGGGGAAAGTTTCTTAGATAAATTGGTATAAGATGACGCGATATGCTTTACTTGTTCGGGGCATTAATGTAGGTGGGAAAAATAAAGTTGTCATGGCGCAACTTCGTCAAGAATTGACAGAGTTGGGACTGGGAAAGGTTGAAACCTACATCAATAGTGGCAACATTTTCTTTACTTCGACAGATCCCAAAGTCCGATTGGTTGAAAAGTTAGAGGCTTTCCTTGCAGTCCATTATCCATTTATTCAGAGCTTTTCTTTGCTGAGTCAGGAAGATTATGAAGAAGAGCTGAAGAATCTGCCAGATTGGTGGACCAAAGATTTGGCACGAAAGGATGTCCTCTTTTACACGGAGGGCTTGGATGTGGCTCAAGTCATTGAGACAGTTGAAAGTTTGGAATTGAAAGATGAAGTCGTTCATTTTGGAAGACTTGGGATTTTCTGGGGGAAATTCTCTGAAGAATCATACTACGAAACAGCCTATCACAAATACTTACTCAAGATGCCTTTCTACCGCCAAATCACCATTCGTAATGCTAAAACTTTTGACAAAATCGGTCAAATGCTAAAAAACTAATAAAGGAGACACACAATGACATTTTTAGATAAGATCAATGAAACAGCTGCCTTCCTGAAAGACAAGGGAATCCAAACGCCTGAGTTCGGTCTAATCCTTGGATCTGGACTTGGAGAACTTGCAGAAGAGATCGAAAATCCAGTTGTAGTAGACTATGCTGAGATTCCAAACTGGGGCCGCTCTACAGTAGTTGGTCACGCTGGTAAATTGGTATATGGTGACCTTGCAGGTCGAAAAGTCTTGGCTCTTCAAGGTCGCTTCCATTTCTACGAAGGAAATCCTCTTGAAGTCGTGACTTTCCCAGTACGTGTGATGAAAGTTCTTGGATGTGAAGGTGTCATTGTAACCAATGCAGCTGGAGGGATTGGATTTGGTCCTGGTACCTTGATGGCTATCTCAGACCATATCAATATGACGGGGCAAAATCCATTGATGGGTGAAAACTTGGATGATTTTGGTCCACGTTTCCCAGATATGTCTAAGGCCTATACACCAGAATACCGTGCTACTGCCCATGAAGTGGCTAAAAAACTTGGTATCAAGCTTGATGAAGGTGTCTATATCGGTGTTACTGGTCCAACTTATGAAACACCAGCAGAAATCCGTGCTTATAAGACACTGGGAGCAGATGCAGTCGGTATGTCCACTGTTCCTGAAGTTATTGTGGCAGCCCACTCGGGCTTGAAAGTTCTAGGAATTTCATGTATTACTAACTTTGCAGCTGGATTCCAAGAAGAACTCAACCACGAAGAAGTTGTAGAAGTGACGGAACGTGTTAAAGGCGACTTCAAAGGCTTGCTTAAAGCGATTCTTGCAGAATTGTAATCATGTTAATAGAATTGAGGAGTATTTTTCGAAAAATCCCTTATAATTTTAGATTATTCATAGCAGTAATTCTGCAAGGAATAGTTTCGGGTTTATCTGGTATAGTTCTCCATTATCTTTTAGAGATGGTGGAGGAGCTAGCTTTTGGTCAGTCAGAGCATCATAGTGGATTTTTGACAGATGGAGTTTCCTCCTCACGGATAGGACTAAGTTTAATAATGGTGGGTCTTAGCTCGTCCTTAGTCTGGTACTTCTTGCAAAAAGGGTCGAAGATTTATTCCATCAAAGCTCAGATGAAGGATGAGACTTCACAATACAAGCTTCATTTTTTAAGACAGCTATTTCATTCAATTTGGCAGATTATTGCAGTTGGAGGGGGAGCCCCTATTGGCAAAGAAGCTGCGCCACGAGAGATTGGGACTCTATTTGCAGGACCAATTGGAAAAATATGTATACTGTCTATGAAGGATCGCATCTTTCTCCTTGCTTGTGGTGCTGGTGCTGGTTTAGCGGCTGTTTATCAGGTTCCATTAACAAGTGTCTTCTTTGTTTTTGAAACCCTTGGAATTGCTCTATCTATTAAACGATTTGTCTTAGTCGGTTTGACTACTTATGTCTCAACCTATATAGCAGGCTTGGTTATTTCAGATCAGGCTCTCTACCAGATTCCATCGATCACATGGTCATTAAAGGAAATATGGATTATTCCCTTATTACTTCTTTTCTTAACCCCACCAGCTTGGCTTTTTGGTTGCTTAAGTAAGGCAGCGTCTTCAAACAGAATAAAAGATAAACGAGTACTTCTCACATTGCCTACAGCTTTTCTTTTTCTTATTGGATTAGCAAGTTATTTTCCACATCTACTTGGAAATGGACGTATGATGGCTCAGGAAGTATTGAATGGTAGCAATGGCAAAACAGTACTCCTTTTGTTTATATTAAAAGCATTAGTTGTTCTTATTATTCTGTGGGCAGGGGCCTATGGTGGTACCCTTACACCATCTTTTGCCTTGGGGATGGCTGGAGCTGCTCTCTTGGGCATAATTCTAGGTGTGGATAGCCAGCCAAGCATTTTACTTTTGGGATCTGTTTGCTTTTTATCTGTGACCTTGAGGGCACCCATTTCTGCAACTGGATTAGTTATAGGTTTCACTGGGCTAGGTATAGATTCTCTTCCGTATCTCTTAGTAACAGCTGTTTTAGCCTATGAATTTGCAAAAATATTAGACCGTTTTTCTTGGGCTAACATACTGTGTCAGAAGTCAAATAATAAAGTAATTAGGTAGGAAATGCCCATTTCTTCTAGTCAATGATTTGATTTAAAATATTAAAAAAACTCTCAATTTATTTATAACTGTTTTAAATAAAAATGAAGTAGGCTTATCGGAGTCATGGTTGAATCCGATTTTTCCTAGCTATGAAATATAAAAATAAAAAAAGAAAGGTAGAGCGTGTGTTTTGATTAGAACACGAGCGGAAAACTTTTCTAAAAACTCAGAAGAGAAGAGAAGTTCGGGTTTGAATTGAAGCCAGACTAATCTTCTCAATATCATCAAAATTAAGAAAGAAAGGAATTGAACCCACCCTAAAAGCAGTGGGAAAAAGATAGTTGGTCTAGCGAGCATCGCTCACTGCACCCAACTCCTATTTTCCCTTTGCTTTTTGACGGGTTTGGTATCTTATATTATGTCTATCCATATTGCTGCTCAGCAGGGTGAAATTGCTGATAAAATTCTTCTTCCTGGGGATCCTCTTCGTGCTAAGTTTATTGCGGAGAATTTCCTTGAAGATGCTGTTTGTTTTAACGAAGTGCGTAACATGTTTGGTTACACTGGTACTTACAAGGGCCACCGTGTATCCGTCATGGGAACCGGGATGGGGATGCCATCTATTTCGATTTATGCGCGTGAGTTGATTGTTGACTATGGTGTGAAAAAATTGATCCGTGTGGGAACAGCAGGTTCATTGAATGAAGATGTTCACGTTCGTGAATTAGTTTTGGCGCAAGCAGCTGCAACCAACTCTAACATCATCCGCAATGACTGGCCACAGTACGATTTCCCACAAATCGCTAGCTTTGATTTGCTGGACAAGGCCTACCATATCGCCAAAGAACTTGGTATGACCACCCACGTTGGGAACGTTTTGTCTTCTGATGTCTTTTATTCAAACTACTTTGAAAAGAACATCGAGCTTGGTAAATGGGGAGTCAAGGCTGTGGAAATGGAAGCAGCAGCCCTTTACTATCTGGCAGCCCAACACCATGTTGACGCGCTAGCTATTATGACAATCTCTGATAGCTTGGTTAATCCAGACGAAGACACAACTGCAGAAGAACGTCAAAATACCTTCACTGATATGATGAAGGTTGGATTAGAAACCTTGATTGCAGAGTAATTATATCTAAAAAGGAAGCCCTTCTTTATGAATTGGAGGACTTCCTTTTCTTATCTAGAAATTGATCTATCTCTTTTTGTGATCTGAGGATGACCACTTTATATGGATAGTTTTTTTGAATCCACTTGTAGCGTTCCTTAGCGGATTTGCTCCGTCCGTCCCAAAGAATCCATCTGATAAACTCCCAATTAAATTGTTCTTGACAACCAGCTGCCATACTTTCTCTGACCTTGCCTCGGTATGTGAGGTATCGTTTAAAGGCTCGTAGCAGACAATTCCAGCGAGAAAAATTGAGAAAGATGATTTGGTCAGCATCCTGCATTCTTTCCTCATAGAAACACCAAGAATAATTCCCATCAATGACCCAAGCTTCATGCTTTGTGAGAAAATTTTCCATCTCGGTCAACATCCATTCACGATCACTGTCTTGCCAACCGGGTTGAAATTGGAGTGTGTCCATGTGAAGTTTTGGGATGGAGTAGCAGTGAGACAGCTTTTCAGCTAGAGTTGACTTACCAGCACCAGAATATCCGATAATTGCGATTTTCATTTTCTACCTTTTCCTATTTGGGGACAAAAAAACAGCCTCTATGGACTGTTTCTTATTTAGCAAGTTTAGCTGAAAGACGAGCTTTATCGCGGCTTGCTTTGTTTTTGTGAATCAAACCTTTAGTTTCTGCTTTATCGATAGCTGAGCTAGCAGCACGGAAAAGTTCTTCAGATGGGTTTGCTTCGAAAGCTTTGATAGCAGTACGCATAGCTGATTTTTGAGCTGAGTTCTTTTCGTTTTGTTTAACGTTCAATTCAGCGCGTTTGATAGCTGATTTAATGTTTGCCAATGTTCTTACCTCCATATTTACTAACTATACCATTATATCTGAAAACTTACGTTTTGACAAGGGAAAATTATTTTTTTAAGTAAATTTCATCGATTTCATGGTTCTTTGTTTTATGAAGAATCACTTCTGCACGATTTCTAGTTGGTTCAATATAATTTTGTAAATTTGTGAGATTGATACTGGTCCAGACCTGATGGGCAAAGGATTCCACTTCCCCAATCGGCATTTGTGTAAAACGATAATAGTAGCTATCAGGGTCGTTTTGGGCTAGGCTCAGCATTTTCAAGAAACGGTCTAGATACCAACTCTCGATGTCATCGACTGCAGCATCAACATAGATGGAAAAGTCAAAGAAGTCAGTAATGTAGAGACGCTCATTTTGTGGATTTTGAAAGACATTTATTCCCTCAACAATGACAAAATCAGCAGCTTTGACGCTCTGCTTTTCCTCAGGTACGATGTCGTAGACTTCATGAGAATAGACAGGAATATCTACATCTTGTCCATTTTTGATGTGATCCAGGAAGTTGAGAAGAGCTTCCATATCATAGCTTTCAGGAAATCCCTTACGATTTAGAATCCCTTGCTCAATCAAGGTCTGGTTGGGATAGAGAAAGCCATCGGTTGTTACCAACTCAACCCTAGCATCTGTAAGCGTACGGGACAGTAAGATTTGAAGTAGGCGACTGGTTGTGGATTTTCCAACGGCAACACTCCCAGAAACCCCAATGATAAAAGGCTGGGATTTGCTTTCACGTTGAAGGAAAATCCCTTTTGAAAAGGCCAAATCATCCTTGGTACGCTTGTAAATCTGGATGAGATGGGCTAGGGGGAGATAGACATCGGTAACATCCTGCAAGCTAATCTGGTCATTAAAACTCTTGATGGATTCTAATTCCTCTTCTGTCAAAGGAGGTGTTGTCTTTCGATGTAACGATTGCCAAGTCTGGCGGCTGATTTTTTCAAAATGTAAAAATTCGTTGGTCATTTGTTTTCCCCTAGATATTTTGTTTATCATACCATAAAAAGCTAAAAAAATAAAGCGGTTTCTTGATGATAGTAAACCAATATCGTATAATAGAAGTAGATAGGGTTGACCAATTTCTTGATGAGGTAGGAGCTACTTTCTCCTGACTTATAAGCCAATAAAGGGGGCTTTGGGATTCACAATTTATAGGAGGTGTACTATGAAAATCTTAAAAAGTTATATACTGGAACTCTGTTTTATTTTAAGTTTTGCACTACCTTTTTTAAAAGGAGCGAATGCGGATAATGGTAGACGTTTTGTGGAAACCTATTACGGTTTTACTTTTTTGATGGAACATGCCATTGTAACAGCTGTCTTTATCTGTTCGCTCTTGATTGCTTTCTTCCTAAAAAAACGGTGGACGAAATGGTTTGCTGCTGGAAGTTATGTCTTTTTAGTTCTATGGATTGCTACAGAGGGTTATTTCTTCCGCATGTCACTAGAAGATTTAATCCGACTTTGGACAAGTTTGGAAATTCTGACAAAAACGTATCAGTTGGGCTTTTATCTAAACATCTTGTTGGGAATCTTGTTGGTAATGAAGCATTTGAAGGTAAAGAAATAAAAATGTGCCAGACTATAGACTATGAGATATCTAGTCCTACGTGCTTTGTTATTCGGTTATAAAAGTTAAAAGAGATTGAAGAAAAAGTCTTGTTTACTAGCTTTCTTCAGTCTTTTTCGTTTTATGATCAATTTGTAAACGATTTACAATTTAAGTCAAATTATGGTAAAATAGTTTCATGAGTAAAATGTATTATGCAGAAAATCCTGACGCTGCTCACGACATTCATGAGTTGAGAGTGGACTTGTTGGGAGAAAAAATGACCTTTTTGACGGATGCGGGTGTTTTTAGCAAGAAAATGATTGACTTTGGGAGTCAACTCTTGCTCAAGTGTCTTGAGGTCAACCAAGGAGAAACTGTTCTTGATGTAGGCTGTGGTTACGGACCTTTGGGCTTGTCTTTAGCTAAGGCTTATGGAGTTCAGTCGACCATGGTCGATATCAATAATCGTGCCTTGGATTTGGCGCGACAAAATGCTGAACGAAATAAAATAGAAGCGACGATTTTCCAGTCCAACATCTATGAACAAGTTGAAGGACATTTTGACCATGTCATTTCCAATCCTCCTATCCGTGCAGGCAAGCAAGTGGTTCATGAAATCATTGAGAAAAGTAAAGATTTTTTGGAAACTGGTGGGGATTTAACAATCGTTATTCAGAAGAAACAAGGGGCTCCAAGTGCCAAGTCCAAGATGGAAGATGTGTTTGGTAATTGTGAGATTGTCAAAAAAGATAAGGGATACTATATCCTTAGAAGTGTGAACGAATGAGAGCAGTTGATTTAATCCAAAAGAAACGAGATGGTCAAGAACTGACTTCGAGTGAAATTGAATGGCTAGTTGAAGGCTATGTATCAGGAACTGTTCCTGATTATCAGATGTCTGCCTTTGCTATGGCTGTCTATTTCAAAGGAATGACGACACGAGAAATCTCAGATTTGACTATGAATATGGTTAAGACAGGTCAAGAGTTTGATTTATCAGCTATTGATGGGGTTAAGGTTGACAAGCATTCTACGGGTGGTGTTGGTGATAAGGTAACCTTGATTTTGGCTCCTCTTGTTGCTAGCTTTGGTGTGCCTGTAGCCAAAATGAGTGGTCGTGGTCTTGGCCATACGGGTGGAACAATTGATAAATTGGAGTCCATTAAGGGCTATCAAGTAGAACGTAGTCAAGAGGATTTTATTCGTCAAGTACAGGACATTGGTGTATCTGTCATTGGGCAATCAGACCAGCTGGTCAAAGCGGATAAGCTTCTCTACGCCCTACGTGATGTGACCGCAACTGTTGACACGATTCCTTTGATTGCTAGTTCGGTGATGAGCAAGAAAATTGCGGCAGGGGCGGATGCTATTCTGCTAGACGTGACTGTCGGTGAGGGTGCCTTCATGAAGACGGTTGATGAGGCGCGTGAATTGGCTCAAACCATGGTGGAACTTGGTAAGGCAGTTGGTCGAAAGACGGTAGCAGTCATTACGGATATGAGTCAGCCCTTGGGACGAGCAATTGGAAATCGCCTCGAAATTCTTGAAGCACTGGAGACTTTACAAGGTCAAGGTCGTCAGGATATTACCCATTTTATATGCGAATTGGCTCAAATTATGCTTGGTTTAGCAAATGTAAACAAGACAGTTGAAGAAGTTCACCAACATCTTGAGAATGGTCAAGCGCTGGCTAAGTTTGAGGAAATGGTCCAAGCCCAAGGTGGAGACTTGGAAGACCTCTATCGTCCTGTCAATGTTACCCATGTGGTGGAAATCCCTGCCCAGGAAACGGGTGTCATTTCAGCTCTTCCAGCTATGGAATTTGGGCTTTATGCTATGAGACTGGGGGCAGGCCGTGCAGTCAAGTCTGATGCCTTGGACTATGAGACAGGAATTGTTTTTGAAAAGAAAGTTGGAGATTCCGTTCAAAAGGGAGAAATTGTTGCAAAAGTATACACAAATGGAAAAATTTCTCCTCAGCTAGTTACAGATTTTCAAAAATATGTTAAAATAAATGATAGTGTGCAAAGTTTACGAGAAATCATAGAAATAATCTCATAAACTGCAGGAGAATCCGAATATGAAATTAAATAAATATATCGATCATACACTTTTGAAACAAGATGCGACAGTAAATCAAATTGATTGTTTGTTGTCTGAAGCTAGAGAGTATGATTTTGCCAGTGTTTGCGTTAATCCGACCTGGGTTGAACATGCTAAAAAAGGGCTTGAAGGCACAGATGTCAAGGTCTGCACAGTAGTAGGTTTCCCCTTGGGAGCAACAACTTCAACTGTGAAAGCTTTTGAAACCAAGGAAGCTATCCAAAATGGTGCAGATGAGATTGATATGGTGATTAATGTTGGAGCTCTCAAAACAGGTAATCTTGATTTGGTTGAGTCGGATATTCGCGCAGTAGTAGAAGCAAGTGGTGACAAGTTAGTGAAAGTCATTATTGAAGCTTGCCTTCTGACAGACCAAGAAAAAGTTGTGGCTTGCCAATTAGCTCAAAAAGCGGGAGCTGACTTCGTAAAAACTTCAACTGGCTTTTCAACTGGTGGTGCTACGGTAGCAGATGTTAGATTAATGCGTGAAACAGTTGGACCAGAAATGGGTGTCAAGGCTGCCGGCGGAGCTCGTTCTTATGCAGATGCTCTTGCATTTGTAGAAGCAGGGGCGACCCGTATTGGAACGTCAGCTGGGGTAGCCATTTTAAAAGGAGAATTGGCTGATGGCGACTACTGAGTTGATTGAACTAGCAATTGAAACCAGCAAGAAAGCCTATGTGCCCTATTCTCATTTTCCAGTCGGAGCTGTTTTAGTGACAAAAGATGGTAGCACTTATACAGGTGTCAATATTGAGAATGCTAGCTATCCTTTGACCAACTGCGGAGAGCGTACAGCGATTTTTAAAGCAGTTTCCGAAGGCCAAAGAGAGTTTTCCGAATTGATTGTTTATGGACAAACTGAAAAACCAATCTCGCCATGTGGTGCTTGTCGCCAAGTGATGGCTGAATTTTTTGAACAAGATCTAAAAGTGACCTTAGTCGCAAAAGATAAATCGACGGTCGAGATGACGGTCGGGGAGTTACTTCCATACTCTTTTACAGACTTAAACTAGTCTGAGTCGCTCTCTGAGTGGCACGGTCCTTGTGGCCAACCAATCCATACTTGCAACATCGTTGCACATCTTATTTAGGAGGTTCAGTAATGAACAAGAAACAATGGCTAGGCCTTGGTCTAGTTGCAGTGGCAGCAGTTGGACTTGCTGCATGTGGTAACCGCTCTTCTCGTAACGCAGCTTCATCTTCTGATGTGAAGACAAAAGCAGCAATCGTCACTGATACTGGTGGTGTTGATGACAAATCATTCAACCAATCAGCTTGGGAAGGTTTGCAGGCTTGGGGTAAAGAACACAATCTTTCAAAAGATAACGGTTTCACTTACTTCCAATCAACAAGTGAAGCTGACTACGCTAACAACTTGCAACAAGCGGCTGGAAGTTACAACCTAATCTTCGGTGTTGGTTTTGCCCTTCACAATGCAGTTAAAGATGCAGCAGCAGAGCACACTGATTTGAACTATGTCTTGATTGATGATGTGATTAAAGATCAAAAGAATGTTGCGAGCGTAACTTTCGCTGATAATGAGTCAGGTTACCTTGCAGGTGTAGCTGCAGCAAAAACAACTAAGACAAAACAAGTTGGTTTTGTAGGTGGGCAGGAGTCAGAAGTTATCTCTCGTTTTGAAGCAGGATTCAAAGCTGGTGTTGCGTCAGTAGACCCATCTATCAAAGTCCAAGTTGACTACGCTGGTTCATTTGGTGATGCTGCTAAAGGTAAAACAATTGCAGCTGCACAATACGCAGCCGGTGCAGATATTGTTTACCAAGTAGCTGGTGGTACAGGTGCTGGTGTCTTTGCAGAAGCAAAATCACTCAACGAAAGCCGTCCTGAAAATGAAAAAGTTTGGGTTATCGGTGTTGACCGTGACCAAGAAGCAGAAGGTAAATACACTTCTAAAGATGGCAAAGAATCAAACTTTGTTCTTGCATCTACTTTGAAACAAGTTGGTACAACTGTAAAAGATATTTCTAACAAGGCAGAAAAAGGTGAATTCCCTGGCGGTCAAGTGATCGTTTATTCATTGAAAGATAAAGGGGTTGACTTGGTAACAACTAACCTTTCTGAAGAAGGTAAAAAAGCCGTTGAAGATGCAAAAGCTAAAATCCTTGATGGAAGCGTAAAAGTTCCTGCAAAATAATGGATGGAAGTTATTTCTTAGGAAGCGGCCATCGGCCGCTTTTTAAGAGTTGAGACAAAGTCATTTTGTCTCAGTAAAGCTTGCTACTAGAGAAACTAGCAAGTTTTATTGAAATAAAATAAGACTCTGAAAGGAAGAGCACATGGCACACGAAAATGTCATTGAGATGCGTGATATTACCAAGGTGTTTGGTGAATTTGTTGCCAACGACAAAATCAACCTGCACCTACGAAAAGGTGAAATTCATGCACTTTTAGGAGAAAATGGGGCTGGAAAGTCTACGCTAATGAATATGTTAGCAGGGCTTCTTGAACCAACCAGTGGTGAAATTGTGGTCAACGGTCAAGTTGTTAACCTCGACTCCCCCTCTAAAGCAGCTAGCTTGGGAATCGGAATGGTTCACCAGCACTTTATGTTGGTAGAAGCCTTCACAGTGGCTGAAAACATCATTTTAGGAAGTGAATTAACTAAAAATGGTGTGTTAGATATCGCTGGAGCTAGTAAAGAAATCAAGGCTCTTTCTGAACGTTATGGCTTAGCTGTTGACCCTTCTGCCAAGGTAGCAGACATCTCAGTTGGAGCCCAACAACGTGTAGAAATTTTAAAAACCCTTTATCGGGGAGCTGATATCCTTATCTTTGATGAACCAACGGCTGTCTTGACTCCATCAGAAATTGATGAGTTGATGGCTATTTTGAAAAATCTTGTCAAAGAAGGAAAATCAATTATCTTGATTACCCACAAGTTGGACGAGATTCGAGCAGTTTCTGACCGCGTTACAGTTATCCGTCGTGGGAAATCAATTGAAACTGTCGAAATTGCAGGAGCTACCAATGCTGATTTGGCGGAAATGATGGTAGGTCGTTCTGTTTCCTTTAAAACAGAGAAACAAGCCTCTCAACCAAAAGAAGTGGTCTTGTCAATCAAAGATTTGGTGGTCAATGAAAACCGCGGTGTCCCAGCTGTGAAAAATCTGTCCTTGGATGTTCGTGCTGGAGAGATTGTTGGTATTGCAGGGATTGATGGAAATGGTCAGTCTGAACTGATTCAAGCCATTACAGGTCTTCGCAAGGTTGAATCTGGTAGCATTGAGCTAAAAGGAGATTCAATTGTAGGCTTGCACCCACGACAAATTACAGAACTAAGTGTTGGGCACGTTCCAGAAGACCGCCACCGTGATGGCTTGATTTTGGAAATGATGATTTCTGAAAATATTGCCCTTCAAACCTACTATAAAGAACCACATAGTAAAAATGGAATTTTGAACTATTCAAATATTACTTCTTATGCTAAAAAGTTAATGGAAGAATTTGATGTTCGTGCTGCCAGTGAATTTGTTCCTGCAGCTGCACTTTCAGGAGGAAATCAACAAAAAGCAATTATTGCTCGTGAAATTGATCGTGATCCTGATCTCCTTATCGTCAGCCAGCCAACTCGTGGTTTGGATGTCGGTGCTATTGAATATATCCACAAACGCTTGATTGAAGAGCGTGATAATGGTAAAGCTGTCCTTGTTGTCAGCTTTGAATTGGATGAGATTTTAAACGTCTCAGACCGTATTGCTGTTATCCATGATGGTAAGATTCAAGGTATTGTATCACCAGAAACAACCAATAAACAAGAGCTTGGTGTCTTGATGGCTGGTGGAAACTTGGGAAAGGAGAAGAGTGATGTCTAAAAAATTACAACAAATTTCGGTTCCCTTGATTTCTGTATTCCTAGGAATTTTACTCGGAGCCATTGTCATGTGGATCTTCGGTTATGATGCTATTTGGGGCTACGAAGAATTGTTCTATACAGCCTTTGGTAGTCTGCGTGGGATTGGAGAAATCTTCCGTGCTATGGGGCCTTTGGTCTTGATTGGTCTGGGTTTTGCCGTTGCCAGTCGCGCAGGTTTCTTTAACGTCGGGCTTCCTGGTCAGGCTTTGGCAGGTTGGATTCTCAGTGGTTGGTTTGCCTTGTCTCATCCAGATATGCCACGTCCCTTGATGATTCTAGCAACTATCGTGATTGCCCTGATTGCTGGTGGGATTGTCGGAGCGATTCCAGGTATTCTTAGAGCCTATCTAGGGACGTCAGAGGTTATCGTAACCATCATGATGAACTACATTGTCTTGTATGTAGGGAATGCCTTTATCCATGCTTTCCCTAAAGACTTCATGCAAAGTACAGATTCGACCATTCGTGTTGGGGCTAATGCAACCTATCAGACACCTTGGTTGTCTGAGTTGACTGGTAATTCGCGGATGAATATTGGTATTTTCTTTGCCATCATTGCCGTTGCAGTTATTTGGTTCATGCTCAAGAAAACAACTCTTGGTTTTGAAATCCGTGCTGTTGGTCTTAATTCACATGCTTCAGAATATGCTGGTATTTCTGCAAAAAGAACGATTATCCTCTCAATGATTATCTCAGGTGCCTTGGCTGGTCTTGGTGGAGCTGTTGAAGGTCTGGGAACCTTCCAGAACGTTTATGTTCAGGGGGCGTCATTAGCTGTCGGATTTAACGGAATGGCGGTTAGTCTGCTTGCGGCCAACTCACCAATTGGTATTCTATTTGCAGCCTTCTTATTTGGTGTTCTCCAAGTTGGAGCTCCTGGTATGAATGCGGCGCAGGTACCATCTGAGCTTGTCAGCATTGTAACAGCGTCTATTATCTTCTTTGTCAGTGTTCATTACCTTATCGAACGCTTTGTCAAACCGAAAAAACAAGTTAAAGGAGGTAAGTAAAGATGTCTATTACAACCTTGCTCACCCTCTTGGTGTCTTCTATGCTGATTTACTCAGCGCCCCTCATCTTTACAAGTATTGGTGGTGTTTTCTCTGAACGTGGTGGTGTCGTAAACGTCGGCCTTGAAGGAATTATGGTTATGGGTGCCTTTTCTGGAGTTGTCTTTAACCTTGAATTTGCAGAACAATTTGGAGCAGCAACTCCATGGCTATCTTTGCTTGTAGCAGGATTGGTAGGGGGAATCTTTTCTATCATCCACGCAGCGGCAACAGTTCATTTCCGTGCAGACCATGTTGTCAGCGGTACGGTATTGAACTTGATGGCGCCTGCCTTGGCTGTTTTCTTAGTGAAAGTTCTTTATAACAAAGGTCAAACCGACAACCTAAGTCAGACTTTTGGACGCTTTGATTTCCCAGTCTTGGCAAATATCCCAGTTATCGGTGATATTTTCTTCAAGTCAACTAGTCTTCTTGGTTATCTGGCCATTGCCTTCTCGTTCCTTGCTTGGTTTATTCTCTTCAAAACGCGCTTTGGTCTTCGTCTCCGCTCTGTCGGTGAGCACCCTCAAGCAGCTGATACCTTGGGAATCAATGTCTATAAGATGAGATATTTAGGGGTTATTATTTCAGGTTTCCTCGGTGGAATTGGCGGAGCGATTTATGCTCAATCCATATCAGTTAACTTCTCAGTGACAACTATTGTTGGACCTGGATTTATCGCCCTTGCTGCGATGATCTTCGGAAAATGGAATCCAATCGGAGCCATGCTTTCTAGTCTCTTCTTTGGACTTTCACAAAGTTTGGCTGTTATCGGCTCTCAATTGCCATTCCTACAAGGAGTGCCTGCGGTTTATCTTCAAATCGCACCTTATGTTTTGACAATTCTAGTCTTGGCAGCCTTCTTTGGAAAAGCAGTCGCACCAAAAGCAGATGGTATCAACTATATCAAATCAAAATAAGCATACAAAAAAACGTCAGTACAGAACTGGCGTTTTATTTTTTAGGATGTTGGTGACTTAGGTTCAATCCCCAAGGGACCAAATTTTCAGTTTTATTTTTGATACGAGCGATATTGTCCTTATGACGAATGATAATCAAACTAGCAAGAGCTAGGATAATAGCGATGAAGAGAAGATCATAGTGATTCAGAATAAAACCAAAAAGTGGAAAAAGTAGAACCCCGATAACAGCCGCGATAGATGCTGTGACACTAGATAGTGAAATCATACTACCAAGATAGAGGGTTCCAAAGAAAACAACTGCTAGGTAGAGACAGAAGACAGGCGCAAATCCGAAAACCACTCCTGCACTGGTTGCGACAGCCTTTCCACCCTTAAATCCTGCAAAGATAGGGAAGGTATGTCCAATGACAGCCAAAAGTCCAAAGATGAGAGGCGAAACACCTTGCAGATGAAACATAATCGGAAGAAGTGTTGCTAGGGTTCCTTTGAAAAAGTCAATCACAAAGGTTGCCATACCAGCTTTCTTGCCTAAAATGCGGAAGGTATTGGTCGTTCCAGTGTTACCAGAACCATGCTCGCGCAGATTGATTTGAAAGAATACTTGTCCAATCCAGAGACCAGACGGAATCGAACCCAGCAGATAAGCTAGGATTAATAAAACTATTGTAATCATACTCCTATTATATCATGAAATGGAGAAGAAAGGCAGAGAATCTCTTCTGAAATTGTCACACCGGAGAAAGAAAAATTTTGCAAAATCCTTGGAAAACCTGTAGAATAGTAAAGATGAACGAATAGGAGGTTCCTTGTGTCAAAAAAGGAAATCAATATTAACAATTATAATGATGATGCCATTCAGGTGCTAGAAGGGTTGGATGCGGTCCGAAAACGTCCAGGGATGTATATCGGATCGACCGATGGCGCTGGGCTCCACCACCTAGTCTGGGAAATCGTCGATAATGCTGTCGATGAAGCCTTGTCTGGATTTGGTGACCGTATTGATGTGACCATTAATAAAGACGGCAGTTTAACGGTTCAAGACCACGGACGTGGGATGCCGACTGGAATGCACGCGATGGGAATCCCAACAGTTGAGGTTATCTTTACCATTCTTCACGCCGGAGGGAAATTCGGTCAGGGTGGCTACAAGACATCTGGTGGTCTCCACGGGGTGGGTTCTTCCGTTGTTAACGCTCTTTCAAGTTGGCTGGAAGTTGAAATTACCCGTGATGGGGCAATCTATAAGCAACGTTTTGAAAATGGTGGAAAACCTGTCACGACTCTGAAGAAAATCGGTACAGCACCCAAGTCTAAGACAGGTACCAAAGTGACCTTCATGCCAGATGCGACGATCTTTTCTACGACAGATTTCAAGTACAATACCATCTCAGAGCGTCTTAATGAATCAGCCTTTCTCTTGAAAAATGTGACCTTGTCTTTGACTGATAAACGAACAGACGAAGCGATTGAATTCCACTATGAAAATGGGGTACAAGACTTTGTTTCTTACCTCAACGAAGACAAGGAGACCTTAACGCCAGTTCTTTACTTTGAAGGGGAAGACAATGGTTTCCAAGTGGAAGTGGCCCTCCAGTACAATGACGGATTTTCAGATAACATTCTATCCTTTGTCAATAACGTTCGCACCAAGGACGGTGGAACGCACGAGACAGGTCTCAAGTCTGCTATCACCAAGGTTATGAATGACTATGCGCGTAAGACGGGGCTTCTCAAGGAAAAAGATAAAAACCTTGAAGGGTCAGACTATCGTGAAGGACTAGCGGCCGTTCTTTCTATCTTGGTTCCGGAAGAACATTTGCAGTTTGAAGGACAGACCAAGGATAAGCTAGGAAGCCCTCTTGCTCGTCCTGTTGTGGATGGAATTGTGGCTGATAAGTTGACCTTTTTCCTTATGGAAAATGGGGAATTGGCTTCTAACCTCATCCGCAAGGCTATCAAGGCCCGTGATGCTCGCGAAGCGGCACGTAAGGCACGTGATGAGAGCCGAAATGGGAAGAAAAATAAAAAGGATAAGGGCTTGTTGTCTGGGAAATTGACCCCAGCCCAATCTAAGAATCCGGCTAAGAATGAACTCTATCTAGTCGAGGGGGATTCTGCCGGAGGTTCTGCCAAACAAGGCCGTGACCGCAAGTTCCAGGCAATCTTGCCTCTTCGTGGTAAGGTTATCAATACAGCCAAGGCCAAGATGGCGGATATTCTCAAAAATGAAGAAATCAACACTATGATTTATACTATAGGTGCGGGTGTGGGAGCAGACTTCTCCATTGAAGATGCCAACTATGATAAGATCATTATCATGACCGATGCGGATACTGACGGTGCTCATATCCAAACCTTGCTCTTGACATTTTTCTATCGTTACATGCGTCCGCTAGTTGAGGCAGGACATGTCTATATCGCCCTTCCGCCTCTTTACAAGATGTCCAAAGGAAAAGGCAAGAAAGAAGAAGTGGCCTATGCTTGGACGGACGGTGAGCTAGAAGAGCTCCGTAAACAGTTCGGTAAAGGCGCTACTCTCCAACGCTACAAGGGACTTGGTGAGATGAATGCGGACCAGCTCTGGGAAACAACTATGAACCCAGAAACGCGTACCCTTATCCGTGTCACCATTGAAGACTTGGCTCGCGCCGAACGCCGCGTCAATGTCCTCATGGGTGACAAGGTCGAACCACGCCGTAAGTGGATTGAGGATAATGTCAAGTTTACGCTGGAAGAAGCGACAGTATTTTAAGTTAGTTTTTAATGAATGGGTATAAACATGAGAACTGAAACAGAAATGATCGATGTAATTTTAAAGACTGCTGAAACCTTACAAGTCGCGGCTGTCGCCATGTCTGGTTCACGGACTGATACAAAAGCCTCAAAAGATGAATTTCAAGACTATGACGTAGTCTATGTTGTAGAGAATCTGGACGAGCTGATTACAGATTTATCTTGGTTGGACCAGTTTGGCAAACGCATTATCGAGCAAGAAGTTGGTCTTGGTCAACGTTGTCTATACCTCATGCTCTTTGAAGATGGAAATCGAATTGATCTAACCCTCTGTCCAAAACAACAAATTCAAGAGTGGGTGGATAGTGAGGCTGATTATACAGTTTTGAAAGATGATAAAGGTTTGTTTGAATCTTATCTGCCTAGTCCGAAGCGCTACTGGACGAATCCAGCTAGTCAGACAGATTTTGAAAAATCCTGCAATGAATTTTGGTGGGTGTCGACCTACGTGGTTAAAGGGATTTGTCGCAAACAAGTCATCTATACGACGGACCATCTCTATGGAATCTGCCAACAAGAATTGCTCAAGCTTTTAGCTTGGCAAGTGGCAGCAGATAAGGGAAAGGTCGACATCGGTAAGAATTATAAGTATCTCTTTAACTATTTACATGAGCGGAAAGAGAAGGAATTCTCAAATCTGCTTGATTTTTCCAGTTTAGACAAAATCACTCAGTCTCTATTTGCTACGATGCAACTTTTCCACAGAGAGGCTCAGTCCCTTGCTCAAAAGATGGGATTTGACTACGATAAAGAAATCGCTGAGAGAATGATTCAGTATGCTGAAGATATACTTCCAAATCACTAAGTAAGCAAAAAACATAAATTAAAACTTTAAACTACAGAAAGAGTCGTTTGCTTGTTTGTAGTAACTGAACACGGGACTAATTTTATTCGGAAAAAGTCAAATCGTCTTGACTTCATAGAGCCCTACATCGATTTCCTATTTTTCTACAGAAATTTCCGGCAAGCCGAAACGTCCCTTTGTATCTTAACTGAATAAGGGACTAATTTCTGTAAAGTATCCTTCACTGTATAAAAACCCACTCTACATTCTTTGAAAGGAGTTGAACACGCCCTAGATACTGTGTGAAAAAGATAAATTCTCTTGTGAGTATCGCTAACTGCAAGAATTTTCTATTTTCACTTGATATTTTACGGGCTCTGTATCCTATATGTCTAACATTCAAAACATGTCCCTTGAGGACATTATGGGAGAGCGCTTTGGTCGCTACTCCAAGTACATTATTCAAGACCGGGCTTTGCCAGATATTCGTGATGGATTGAAGCCGGTTCAGCGCCGCATTCTTTATTCGATGAATAAGGATGGCAATACCTTTGATAAGAGTTACCGCAAGTCGGCCAAGTCTGTCGGGAACATCATGGGTAATTTTCATCCACACGGTGATTCTTCTATCTATGATGCCATGGTCCGTATGTCACAGGACTGGAAAAATCGTGAGATTCTAGTTGAAATGCACGGTAACAACGGTTCTATGGACGGGGATCCACCTGCCGCAATGCGTTATACTGAGGCGCGTTTGTCTGAGATTGCAGGCTACCTTCTTCAGGATATCGAGAAAAAGACAGTTCCTTTTGCTTGGAACTTTGACGATACCGAGAAAGAACCTACTGTCTTACCAGCAGCCTTTCCAAATCTTTTGGTCAATGGTTCTACTGGTATTTCGGCTGGTTATGCCACAGATATTCCACCTCATAATTTAGCTGAGGTTATTGATGCGACGATTTACATGATTGACCACCCAACTGCCAAGGTAGAAAAACTCATGGAATTCTTGCCTGGACCAGATTTCCCGACAGGAGGAATCATTCAAGGTCGTGATGAAATCAAGAAGGCCTATGAAACTGGGAAAGGGCGCGTGGTTGTTCGTTCCAAGACTGAGATTGAAAAGCTCAAAGGTGGTAAGGAACAAATCGTTATTACTGAGATTCCTTATGAAATCAACAAGGCCAATCTAGTCAAGAAGATTGATGAAGTCCGTGTCAATAACAAGGTAGCAGGAATCGCTGAGGTTCGCGACGAGTCTGACCGTGATGGTCTACGTATTGCTATTGAGCTAAAAAAAGATGCCAATACAGAGCTTGTCCTCAACTATCTCTTTAAGTACACAGATCTGCAAATCAACTATAACTTTAACATGGTGGCGATTGACAATTTCACGCCTCGTCAGGTTGGGATCGTTCCAATCTTGTCTAGCTACATCGCCCACCGTCGTGAAGTGATTTTAGCGCGTTCACGCTATGACAAGGAAAAGGCTGAAAAACGTCTCCATATCGTCGAAGGTTTGATTCGTGTGATTTCGATTTTGGACGAAGTCATTGCCCTTATCCGTGCTTCTGAGAACAAGGCTGATGCCAAGGAAAACCTCAAAGTTAGCTATGATTTTACAGAGGAGCAGGCTGAGGCTATCGTAACCTTGCAACTGTATCGTTTGACCAATACCGATGTGGTTGTCTTGCAGGAAGAAGAAGCAGAATTGCGTGAAAAGATTGCCATGCTTGCGGCTATCATCGGGGATGAACGGACCATGTACAATCTCATGAAGAAAGAGCTTCGTGAGGTCAAGAAGAAATTTGCGACTCCACGTTTGAGTACTTTAGAAGACACAGCAAAAGTAATTGAGATTGATACAGCTAGTCTTATCGCTGAGGAAGATACCTACGTCAGCGTGACCAAGGCAGGTTACATCAAGCGTACCAGCCCACGTTCCTTTGCCGCTTCAACGCTGGAAGAAATTGGCAAGCGTGATGACGATCGTTTGATTTTTGTTCAATCTGCCAAGACAACCCAGCACCTCTTGATGTTCACAAGTCTTGGAAATGTCATCTACAGACCAATCCATGAATTAGCAGATATTCGCTGGAAGGACATCGGAGAGCATCTGAGCCAGACCATTACAAACTTTGAAACTAACGAAGAAATCCTTTATGTGGAAGTCGTGGATCAGTTTGATGATGCGACAACTTATTTTGCAGCTACTCGTCTTGGTCAAATCAAACGCGTAGAACGTAAAGAATTCACTCCATGGCGGACCTATAAATCTAAATCAGTCAAGTATGCTAAACTCAAAGACGAGACAGACCAGATTGTAGCAGTGGCTCCGATTAAACTAGATGATGTTCTTTTGATTAGCCAAAATGGTTATGCCCTTCGTTTCAATATCGAAGAGGTTCCAGTTGTCGGTGCTAAGGCTGCAGGTGTCAAAGCTATGAACCTGAAAGCAGATGATGTCCTCCAATCCGCCTTTATCTGTAACACCTCATCCTTCTACCTCTTGACCCAACGTGGAAGTTTGAAACGTGTTTCTATTGACGAAATTCCGGCAACCAGCCGTGCCAAACGTGGCTTACAAGTCTTGCGTGAGTTGAAAAACAAACCGCATCGTGTCTTCTTAGCAGGAGCAGTTGCAGAACAAGGCTTTGTTGGTGACCTCTTCAGTACAGAAGTGGACGAGAATGACCAAACTCTGTTTGTCCAATCCAATAAAGGAACAATCTATGAAAGTCGCTTACAAGACTTGAACCTGTCAGAACGCACAAGCAATGGGAGCTTCATCTCTGACACGATTTCAGATGAAGAAGTTTTTGACGCTTATCTTAAAGAAGTATTTACAGAAGCTAAATAAGTGAAATGAAGAATCAGTTCTAAGAGCTGGTTCTTTTTATTGAAGAAATTTTCTGAAAATTACAAAATATGCTTGCTATTTTAGAAAAATAGTGTAGAATAAAAGAAATAAGTTTTTAGAATAAGGAGTGGAATATGACAGTAACGATTGATTGGGAAAACCTTGGTTTCTCCTATATGAAATTACCTTATCGCTATATTGCTCATTTTAAAAATGGACAATGGAATCAAGGAGAGCTTACAGAGGATGCAACCTTACATATTTCAGAGTCTTCTCCAAGTCTTCACTATGGTCAACAAGCATTTGAAGGTTTGAAAGCTTATCGTACTAAGGATGGTAGTGTTCAACTTTTCCGTCCTGACGAAAATGCTAAACGTTTGCAACGCACTTGTGATCGTCTCTTGATGCCACAAGTTCCGACAGACATGTTTGTAGAAGCTTGTAAGGCAGTTGTCCGCGCGAATGAAGAATACATACCACCATATGGAACAGGTGGAACCCTTTATCTTCGTCCACTTTTGATTGGAGTTGGAGATATTATCGGGGTAAAACCAGCAGAGGAGTACATTTTTACCATCTTTGCTATGCCAGTTGGTAATTACTTTAAGGGTGGTTTGGTTCCAACCAACTTCTTGATTCAGGATGAATACGACCGTGCCGCTCCAAATGGTACGGGTGCGGCTAAGGTTGGTGGGAACTATGCTGCCAGTCTCTTGCCAGGGAAATTGGCTAAATCACGTCATTTCTCAGATGTTATCTACCTAGACCCTTCAACTCATACAAAGATTGAAGAAGTCGGTTCAGCTAACTTCTTTGGAATTACAGCTGACAATGAATTTGTAACACCATTGAGTCCATCTATCTTGCCATCTATTACTAAGTATTCTTTGCTTTATTTGGCAGAACACCGCTTGGGATTGACACCTATTGAGGGTGATGTCCCAATTGATAATCTGGATCGTTTTGTAGAGGCAGGTGCCTGTGGTACAGCAGCAGTGATTTCGCCAATTGGAGGGATTCAACACGGTGATGATTTCCATGTATTCTATAGTGAGACAGAAGTTGGGCCTGTGACTCGTAAACTCTATGATGAATTGACAGGTATTCAATTTGGTGATATTGAAGCGCCAGAAGGTTGGATTGTAAAAGTAGATTAAAATAAACAAAAGGAGATTTTTATGAAATCGAAAAAGTGGCTCTTAACAGCAGGAGTGGTCCTGAGCACAACAGCTTTTTTAGTAGCTTGTGGAAAAGCTGATAAAGAAGCAGATGCACCGACAACATTTTCATATGTCTATGCAGTAGATCCAGCATCTTTGGACTACAGTATAGCGACTCGGACATCGACGACAGACGTTATTGGAAATGTTATTGATGGTTTGATGGAAAATGACCAATACGGAAATGTTATTCCTTCCTTGGCTGAAGATTGGTCTGTCTCAAAAGATGGTTTGACTTATACCTATAAACTTCGTAAAGGAGTTAAATGGTACACTTCAGAAGGTGAAGAATACGCAGAAGTAACAGCCCATGACTTTGTAACAGGATTGAAACACGTAGCTGACGGTAAGTCAGACGGTGTCTCTCTCATCCAAAATTCAATCAAGGGCTTGGATGCCTACATGACTGGTGAGACCAATGATTTCTCTACAGTTGGTGTCAAGGCCTTGGACGATTACACAGTCGAATATACCCTAAACAAACCAGAAAGCTTCTGGAATTCTAAAGTTACAACAGCGACGATGTTGCCTGTAAATGAAGAGTTTTTGAAGGCATCGGGTAAAGATTATGGAGCAGTTACTCCAGCAGGAATTCTCTACAATGGTCCTTATATCTTGAAGACCTTGACGTCTAAATCGTTGATCGAATATGAGAAAAATCCAAATTACTGGGATAAAGAAAAGGTAAAAATCGAAAAGATTAAATTGACTTACTACGATGGTTCTGATCAGGAATCGTTGATTCGTAGCTTCTCTTCAGGTGCCTATACGACAGCCCGTCTCTTCCCAAGTAGCTCAAACTTTGCTTCAACTTTGGAACAATACGGAGATAAAATCACTTATAGCCCACAGGACTCAAGTAGTTATTACTTCACCTTTAACGTAAATCGTCAGTCATATAATAAAACTGCGAAAACAAGTGAAGAACAAAAGACTTCTACAAAAGAAGCTATGCTTAATAAGGACTTCCGTCAGGCTATCAACTTTGCCTTCAACCGCCATTCTTATGCTGCCCAGCTAAATGGTGAAGACGGTGCGGACAAGATTATTCGTAACAGCCTTGTTCCTGACAACTTTGTTCAAGCAGGTGGTAAAAACTTTGGTCAAATCGCTCAAGCAGAGTTGGTGAACTATGGTGACCAGTGGAAAGGTGTTGAGCTAGTTGACGGTAAGGATTCTATCTACAACCCTGACAAGGCTAAAGTTGCGTTCGAAAAAGCTAAGAAAGACTTGGAATCTAAAGGGGTAACTTTCCCAATTCACTTGGATGTCCCAGTTGAACAAACAGATACCATCGCTGTTCAACAAAGCAACTCTTTCAAACAGTCTATCGAATCAACTCTTGGTGCTGAAAATGTTGTCATCGATGTTCTTCAAATGACAGATAATGAAAAGGAAACAATCACTTCACAAGCGCGTGTTCCTTCTCAAAAAGACTATGATTTGAACAGTACAGGATGGGCTCCAAGTTATCAAGACCCAGCATCTTACTTGAATATCATGGATCCTAAATCAGGTTCTGCTATGAAACACCTTGGTATTACTAAGGGGAAAGATAAAGATGTTGTAGCGAAACTTGGTTTGGACCAGTATAAGAAATTATTGGATGATGCAGATTCAGAAACTACAAATCTTGAAGAACGCTATGAAAAATATGCTAAGGCTCAAGCTTGGTTGACAGATAGTTCATTATTGATGCCTACAGCCTCATCTGGTGGTTCTCCAGTTGTAAGTAATGTAGTGCCATTCTCAAAACCATACTCACAAGTTGGTATTAAGGGTGACCCATATATCTTTAAAGGAATGAAATTGCAAAAAGATATCGTTACGACAAAAGAATATGAAGAAGCACTGAAAAAATGGCAAAAAGAAAAATTGGAATCAAACGGTAAGTACCAAAAAGAACTAGAAAAACACATTAAATAAAGTAGAAAACTCTATATCAGACTCGGAATGATATAGAGTTTTTTCTTGCTAGTTTTAGGATTTTCTTGTAAAATAGAAAAAGTGAAGAGAGGTATGAAATGAGTAAGAAAGATAAAAAAATTGAAATTCAAGTAGCAGATGCTAAAGTCAATGTAGGAAAAGACAGTTTTGAAGGTTATACATTGACCATTGGTAAAAAAGTTATCGGAGAAATTGCCGAATTAGATGGACAATTTGCCATCATAAAGAATGGGAATGTCGATAGTTTTTATAAAAAATTGGAAAAAGCTGTGGAAATTTTGATTGAAAATTATAATTTAGCAAAATAAGTCTTGTTTTTTTGAAATTTTCATGATATAATAGTCCATGTTGATTGTAGGAGAGATAGCGAAGAGGCTAAACGCGGCGGACTGTAAATCCGCTCCTTCGGGTTCGGGGGTTCGAATCCCTCTCTCTCCATTTCATCAATGGGGTATAGCCAAGCGGTAAGGCAAGGGACTTTGACTCCCTCATGCGTTGGTTCGAATCCAGCTACCCCAGTTCTTAGGTAATAATCAAGATAAAAAGCAAAATATCTTAGGGTATTTTATTTTTATAATTGAAAGACGTGAACGATATGAACATGTCCTTGCGGGTGCTTAGGAAAAAAATTATAAGTATGTCAAGTTTAAGAAAAACTTGATTGTTGGAGGATTTTTTAGATGAACGAATTTGAAGATTTGCTAAATAGCGTTAGCCAAGTTGAGACTGGTGATGTTGTTAGTGCTGAAGTATTGACAGTTGATGCGACTCAAGCTAACGTTGCAATCTCTGGAACTGGTGTTGAAGGTGTCTTGACTCTTCGCGAATTGACAAACGATCGCGATGCAGATATCAATGACTTTGTTAAAGTAGGAGAAGTATTGGATGTTCTTGTACTTCGTCAAGTAGTTGGTAAAGATACTGATACAGTTACATACCTTGTATCTAAAAAACGCCTTGAAGCTCGCAAAGCATGGGACAAACTTGTTGGTCGCGAAGAAGAAGTTGTCACTGTTAAAGGAACTCGTGCCGTTAAAGGTGGACTTTCAGTAGAATTTGAAGGTGTTCGTGGATTTATCCCAGCTTCAATGTTGGATACTCGTTTCGTACGTAACACTGAGCGTTTTGTAGGTCAAGAATTTGATGCTAAAATCAAAGAAGTTGACGCTAAAGAAAACCGCTTCATCCTTTCACGTCGTGAAGTTGTTGAAGCAGCTACAGCAGCAGCTCGCGCTGAAGTATTCGGTAAATTGGCTGTTGGTGATGTAGTAACTGGTAAAGTTGCACGTATCACAAGTTTCGGTGCTTTCATCGACCTTGGTGGTGTTGACGGATTGGTTCACTTGACTGAATTGTCACATGAACGTAACGTATCACCAAAATCAGTTGTAACTGTTGGTGAAGAAATTGAAGTGAAAATCCTTGATCTTAACGAAGAAGAAGGACGCGTATCACTTTCACTTAAAGCAACAACACCTGGACCATGGGATGGCGTTGAGCAAAAATTGGCTAAAGGTGATGTAGTAGAAGGAACAGTTAAACGTTTGACTGACTTCGGTGCATTTGTTGAAGTATTGCCAGGTATCGATGGACTTGTTCACGTATCACAAATTTCACACAAACGTATTGAAAATCCAAAAGAAGCTCTTAAAGTTGGTCAAGAAGTTAAAGTTAAAGTTCTTGAAGTTAACGCAGATGCAGAGCGCGTATCACTTTCTATTAAAGCTCTTGAAGAGCGTCCAGCTCAAGAAGAAGGACAAAAAGAAGAAAAACGTGCTGCTCGTCCACGTCGTCCAAAACGTCAAGAAAAACGTGATTTCGAACTTCCAGAAACACAAACAGGATTCTCAATGGCTGACTTGTTCGGTGATATCGAACTTTAATCAAATTGAAAATTCACAAAATCCTTTGTTTTCTAAACAAGGGATTTTTCTTTTGTCTGTAAGCCTTTTTTGATATAATAGTTCTATGTTAGAATCAGAAAAACAATCATGTTATCAAATGTTAAATGAGGAGTTCTCTTTTTTATTGGAAGGTGAAAGTAATGTTTTGGCTAATCTTTCCAACGCCAGTGCTCTTCTAAAATCATGCTTTCCTAATACCGTATTTGCAGGCTTTTATCTGTTCGATGGAAAGGAATTGGTTTTAGGTCCTTTCCAAGGTGGTGTTTCCTGCATCCGTATTGCACTTGGAAAAGGTGTTTGTGGGGAGGCAGCTCACTTTCAGGAAACTGTTCTAGTTGGTGATGTTACAACTTATCCCAACTATATTTCTTGTGATAGTCGAGCTAAAAGTGAAATTGTTGTGCCGATGGTTAAGAATGGTCAATTACTTGGAGTTCTGGATCTTGATTCTTCAGAGATTGATGATTATGATGCTATGGATCGAGATTATTTGGAACAATTTGTCGCTATTTTGCTTGAAAAGACAGAATGGGACTTTACAATGTTTGGGGAGAAAGCCTAATGTATCAAGCACTTTATCGAAAATATAGAAGTCAAAACTTCTCCCAGTTGGTTGGACAGGAAGTTGTGGCTAAGACTCTTAAACAAGCAGTAGAGCAAGAGAAAATAAGTCATGCCTATCTTTTTTCTGGTCCACGGGGAACGGGAAAAACCAGTGTAGCCAAGATTTTTGCCAAAGCTATGAACTGTCCAAATCAAGTGGGTGGTGAACCTTGTAATAACTGCTATATTTGCCAAGCAGTGACAGATGGTAGTTTAGAAGATGTCATCGAAATGGATGCGGCCTCTAATAATGGGGTCGATGAAATCCGTGAAATTCGTGATAAATCTACCTATGCCCCTAGTCTTGCCCGCTATAAGGTTTATATCATAGATGAGGTTCACATGTTGTCTACAGGAGCTTTTAATGCCCTCCTAAAGACGTTAGAAGAGCCAACACAGAATGTGGTCTTTATTTTGGCTACTACTGAATTGCACAAGATTCCTGCTACGATTTTATCCCGTGTGCAACGTTTTGAATTTAAATCGATTAAGACACAGGATATTAAGGAACATATCCGCTATATCTTAGAAAAAGAAAATATCAGTTCTGAACCAGAGGCTGTGGAAATCATTGCCAGACGGGCTGAAGGTGGAATGCGAGATGCCTTGTCTATTTTGGATCAAGCCCTGAGTTTGACACAGGGAAATGAGTTGACGACTGCCATCTCTGAAGAAATTACTGGCACAATTAGTCTATCAGCCTTGGATGATTATGTGGCTGCCTTGTCTAAACAGGATGTTCCAAAGGCCCTAGCATGCTTGAATCTTCTCTTTGACAATGGTAAGAGCATGACTCGTTTTGTGACCGATATTTTGCACTATTTAAGAGACTTGTTAATTGTTCAAACAGGTGGAGAAAATACTCATCATAGTCCAGTCTTTGTAGAAAATTTGGCACTTCCTCAAGAAAATCTGTTTGAAATGATTCGTTTGGCGACAGTCAGTTTAGCAGATATTAAGTCTAGTTTGCAGCCCAAGATTTATGCTGAGATGATGACTATCCGTTTGGCAGAGATTAAGCCTGAAGCAGCTCTTTCTGGGGCAGTTGAAAGTGAAATTTCTGCACTGAGACAGGAAGTTTCCCGTCTCAAACATGAACTGGCAAATGTAGGAACTGTATCTAAGCCAACAAATCCAGCTCCTAGTCGTCCAACAGCAGGCAAAACACTCTATCGTGTGGATCGCAATAAAGTTCAATCTATCTTACAAGAGGCTGTCGAAAATCCTGATTTAGCACGTCAAAATCTGATTCGATTGCAGAATGCTTGGGGAGAGGTGATTGAAAGTCTTGGAGGTCCTGATAAGGCTCTGCTAGTTGGTTCTCAACCGGTTGCAGCTAATGAACACCATGCTATTCTTGCTTTTGAATCTAACTTCAATGCTGGTCAAACCATGAAACGGGACAATCTCAACACCATGTTTGGCAACATCCTCAGTCAGGCAGCAGGTTTTTCACCCGAGATTTTAGCTATTTCCATGGAGGAATGGAAAGAAGTTCGCGCAGCCTTTTCAGCCAAAGCCAAATCTTCTCAAACTGAAAAAGAAGTAGAAGAAAGTCTGATTCCAGAAGGATTTGAATTTTTGGCTGATAAAGTGAAGGTAGAGGAAGACTAAAGAAAGATTTCATGATACAATAAGTTTATGAATAGACAACAATTTATTATCATCGCGCTGTTTACAGCTGCTGAGACCTATTTTTTCAATGAAGCTTGGATGACTGGTCGTTATATTATGGCAGCCTTTTGGGCTATTTTGCTCTTTAGAAATTTCCGAGTTAGTTACTTGATGGGCAAGATTGTAGATGTCATTGACCAGCATTTAAAAGGAAAAGACTAGTCCTCAGCTTCTAGACAAAATCAAAGCCTTTTAGGCTTTTTTTTGTTATACTATAAAAGTATATTTATTGACCTTTTACCGTATTTTCTAGGGAAATCAAGTATGTTTCCAGTAAGCACTGTAAAGGCCTTGAAAAAGAAAGGAACTATCATGTCAGTATTAGAGATCAAAGATCTTCACGTTGAGATTGAAGGAAAAGAAATTTTAAAAGGGGTTAACCTGACCCTGAAAACAGGAGAAATCGCCGCTATCATGGGACCAAATGGTACTGGTAAATCGACTCTTTCTGCCGCTATCATGGGAAATCCAAACTATGAAGTTACCAAAGGTGAAGTCTTGTTTGATGGCGTAAACATCCTTGAGTTGGAAGTGGACGAGCGTGCGCGTATGGGACTTTTCCTTGCTATGCAATACCCATCAGAAATTCCTGGAATTACCAATGCTGAGTTTCTTCGTGCAGCTATGAATGCTGGTAAAGAAGACGATGAGAAGATTTCAGTTCGTGAGTTTATCACTAAACTCGACGAGAAGATGGAATTGCTCAACATGAAAGAAGAAATGGCTGAGCGTTACCTCAACGAAGGTTTCTCTGGTGGTGAGAAAAAACGTAATGAGATTCTTCAACTTTTGATGTTGGAACCAACATTTGCCCTTTTGGATGAGATTGACTCTGGTCTTGATATTGATGCCCTTAAAGTTGTTTCTAAAGGTGTTAATGCTATGCGTGGTGAAGGCTTTGGTGCTATGATTATCACTCACTACCAACGTCTCTTGAACTATATCACACCAGACGTGGTACACGTCATGATGGAAGGTCGTGTTGTCCTTTCTGGTGGTCCAGAATTGGCTGCACGTTTGGAACGTGAAGGATACGCAAAACTAGCTGAAGAACTTGGCTACGACTACAAGGAAGAATTGTAATTCCCTCGTATCTTTTAGGAGAAGTAAATGACTAAAGAAAATATTAAACTTTTTTCAGAAATGCACGCTGAACCAAGATGGTTGGCTGAACTCCGTCAAAAAGCTTTTGACAAGATTGAGACTTTGGAATTACCAGTTATTGAGCGTGTCAAATTCCACCGTTGGAATCTGGGAGATGGAACGATTACAGAAAGTGAGCCATCAGCAAATGTTCCAGATTTCACAGCTCTAGATAATCACTTGAAGTTGGTTCAAGTAGGAACTCAGACTGTTTTTGAGCAAACTCCAGTTGAGTTAGCTGAACAGGGTGTCGTCTTTACAGACTTCCACTCAGCTTTAGAAGAAATTCCAGAACTGATTGAGGAATTCTTCATGTCATCTGTTAAGTATGACGATGATAAATTAGCAGCCTATCATACAGCTTATTTCAATAGTGGTGCTGTTCTCTATATTCCTGATAATGTTGAAATTAAAGAGCCAATCGAAGGGATTTTCTACCAAGACAGTGATAGCGATGTGCCGTTTAACAAGCATATTATGATTATCGCTGGTAAAAATTCTAAGATTAGTTATCTGGAGCGTTTAGAGTCACGCGGCCAAGGAAGTGTCAAAGCAACTGCTAATATCACAGTAGAAGTAATTGCACGTTCTGGTGCTCAAGTGAAGTTTGCTGCGATCGACCGTCTAGGTGAAAACGTCACTGCCTACATTAGCCGTCGTGGTAAATTAGGCAACGATTCAAGCATTGACTGGGCGATTGGTGTTATGAACGAAGGAAACGTCGTTGCTGACTTTGATAGCGACTTGATTGGTAACGGTAGCCATGCGGATCTTAAAGTCGTAGCTCTTTCAAGTGGCCGTCAGGTGCAAGGAATTGATACTCGTGTAACCAACTATGGTTGCAACTCAATCGGAAATATCCTACAACATGGGGTTATTCTTGAAAAAGCAACCTTGACCTTCAATGGTATTGGCCACATTATCAAGGGTGCTAAGGGTGCAGATGCGCAACAAGAGAGCCGTGTTCTTATGCTGTCAGACCAAGCGCGTTCAGATGCAAATCCAATCCTTTTGATTGATGAAAATGACGTAACTGCAGGGCACGCGGCTTCTATCGGTCAGGTAGATCCAGAAGATATGTATTATCTCATGAGCCGTGGTTTGGATAAGGCAACTGCAGAACGCTTGGTTGTTCGTGGTTTCCTTGGCTCCGTTATCGTTGAGATTCCAGTCAAGGAAGTTCGTGATGAAATGATTGCAACTATCGAAGAAAAATTGTCAAAACGCTAAGGGGTAGCCTATGTTAGATGTAGAAGCGATTCGCAAGGATTTTCCAATTTTAGACCAGATTGTTAATGATGAACCATTGGTTTATTTGGACAATGCTGCGACGACACAAAAACCACTAGCAGTTCTGGAGACGATTAACCGCTACTATGAGAACGACAATGCCAATGTTCACCGTGGCGTTCATACCTTGGCAGAAAGGGCGACAGCTTCTTATGAGGCGGCTCGTGAAACCATTCGTAAGTTTATCAATGCAGGGTCTACAAAGGAAGTTCTCTTTACTAGGGGAACGACAACCAGTCTGAACTGGGTAGCGCGTTATGCTGAGGAAGTCTTGGCTGAGGGAGACCAGGTCTTGATTTCTGTCATGGAACACCATTCTAATATCATTCCTTGGCAGGAAGCTTGCCACAAGACTGGGGCAGAGCTTGTCTATGTCTATCTCAAGGATGGAGCTCTGGATATGGAGGATTTGCGAGCTAAATTGACTGATAAAGTCAAGTTTGTTTCGCTAGCTCACGCCTCAAATGTTCTTGGTGTGGTCAATCCAATCAAAGAAATCACTCAATTGGCCCACCAAGTTGGAGCCCTCATGGTGGTGGATGGTGCTCAGTCTACACCCCATATGAAGATTGATGTACAGGATTTGGATGTGGACTTCTTTGCCTTTTCAGGTCACAAGATGGCGGGTCCAACTGGTATCGGTGTTCTTTATGGCAAAGAAAAGTATTTGGAGCAAATGTCACCAGTAGAATTTGGCGGCGAAATGATTGATTTCGTTTATGAACAATCTGCTAGTTGGAAGGAATTACCTTGGAAATTCGAGGCAGGAACTCCCAATATGGCAGGTGCAATTGGACTTGCTGCGGCAGTAGATTATCTTGAAAAGATTGGTATGGATGCGATTGAAGCCCATGAACAAGAATTGATCGCATACGTCTATCCAAAACTGCAGGCGATTGAAGAACTGACCATTTATGGTTCACAGGACTTGGCTCAACGTTCAGGTGTCATTGCCTTTAACCTAGGCGATCTCCATCCTCACGACCTTGCTACGGCTCTGGACTATGAAGGAGTAGCAGTTCGAGCAGGTCACCATTGTGCGCAACCTTTGCTCCAGTATTTGGATGTCCCAGCAACAGCTCGCGCAAGTTTTTATATTTACAATACCAAGGCAGATTGCGACAAGCTAGTCGATGCCTTACAAAAGACAAAGGAGTTTTTCAATGGCACTTTCTAAACTAGATAGCCTTTATATGGCAGTGGTAGCAGACCATTCGAAAAATCCACATCACCAAGGGAAGTTGGAAGATGCTGAGCAAATCAGTCTCAACAATCCGACCTGTGGAGATGTCATCAACCTCTCAGTCAAGTTTGATGCAGAGGGCCGTTTGGAAGATATTGCTTTTCTAAACTCAGGTTGTACCATCTCGACTGCCTCTGCAAGCATGATGACAGATGCAGTTTTAGGAAAAACCAAACAAGAAATTTTAGAGCTTGCGACTATTTTTTCTGAAATGGTTCAAGGCCAAAAAGATGACAGACAAGATAGTCTTGGAGACGCAGCCTTCTTATCAGGTGTTGCCAAATTTCCTCAACGTATCAAGTGTGCAACCCTAGCTTGGAACGCCCTCAAGAAAACAATTGAAAATCAAGAAAACAAGTAAGGCAAGTTTCTTTTGTCTTATGAATCAGTAGAAATAAAGAATGAAAGAAAGGATATTATGGCTGAAGAAAGAGTAGAACCAAAACCAATTGACCTTGGTGAATATAAATTTGGTTTCCATGATGATGTAGAGCCTGTCCTATCGACAGGAAAAGGATTGAATGAAGATGTCATTCGTGAACTATCAGCTGCTAAGGGAGAACCAGAGTGGATGTTAGAATTCCGTTTGAAGTCTTATGAAACCTTCAAAAAAATGCCCATGCAAACTTGGGGAGCAGACTTGTCAGAGATTGATTTTGATGACTTGATCTACTACCAAAAACCATCTGATAAGCCAGCCCGTTCTTGGGATGAGGTTCCTGAAAAAATCAAAGAAACCTTTGAACGTATTGGGATTCCGGAAGCTGAGCGTGCTTATCTAGCAGGTGCCTCTGCCCAGTATGAGTCAGAAGTGGTTTACCACAACATGAAGGAAGAGTTCCAGAAATTAGGGATTATCTTTACAGATACGGATTCTGCCCTCAAGGAATACCCAGACTTGTTTAAACAATACTTTGCTAAGTTGGTACCGCCGACTGATAACAAGTTAGCTGCCCTCAACTCGGCAGTATGGTCAGGTGGAACCTTTATCTACGTACCAAAAGGGGTCAAGGTAGATATTCCACTTCAAACTTACTTCCGTATCAATAACGAAAATACTGGTCAGTTTGAACGTACCTTGATTATCGTTGATGAGGGAGCAAGTGTCCACTACGTTGAAGGATGTACAGCACCGACTTATTCAAGTAACAGCTTACATGCGGCCATTGTAGAAATCTTTGCCTTGGATGGTGCTTATATGCGTTATACAACCATCCAAAACTGGTCTGATAACGTCTATAACTTGGTAACGAAACGTGCTAAAGCTCAAAAAGATGCTACTGTTGAGTGGATTGATGGTAACTTGGGTGCCAAGACTACCATGAAATATCCATCAGTTTACCTTGATGGAGAAGGGGCGCGTGGTACTATGCTCTCTATCGCTTTTGCCAATGCAGGGCAACACCAGGACACTGGTGCCAAGATGATCCACAATGCTCCACATACCAGCTCGTCTATTGTGTCTAAATCCATCGCTAAAGGTGGAGGAAAGGTTGACTATCGTGGACAAGTAACCTTTAATAAAAACTCTAAGAAATCTGTCTCTCACATCGAATGTGATACCATTATCATGGATGACTTGTCAGCATCAGATACCATTCCATTTAATGAAATTCATAACTCGCAAGTAGCTTTGGAACACGAAGCTAAGGTTTCTAAGATTTCAGAAGAACAGCTCTATTACCTCATGAGCCGTGGATTGTCAGAATCTGAGGCAACTGAGATGATCGTTATGGGATTTGTGGAACCCTTCACAAAAGAACTTCCAATGGAGTATGCTGTTGAGCTGAACCGTTTGATCAGCTATGAAATGGAAGGATCAGTCGGATAAATCCAAAAAGGAGAAGCAAATGGGATTCTTAAAAAAATTATTTGGTAATGTTGAAAAAGCGAATAAAGGTGAAATTCCTGCCGAGGAAATTGTTCCACCGTTTACAAATGATTTAGCAGAAGAAGCAGATGATTATTGGAGACAAACGGAAGAGCTTCTTTTGATAAACGCTGTAAAAGCTGTTGGTGGTCCTGAGGCAGTAGAACGTGCTTTTGTTCTTGCTAATTTTAAGGATAATCAAGAAACCTTTGAGCTCTTTTATCAAATAAACGGTCAGCTCCTTTCGTTTAAAGAGATGGATGAAAGTATTGTCGCTAAGATTAGCAATCAACTACTTCCTCAAGCACAAGAGGTAGCTCGAGCAGTAAATGAGAATTACGAAGAAGCGAAGGTTTCAGTCATTGAATACGCAATGCTTCAGTTTGAAACTGCAACCATGGCTTGGTTTGGTCGGAAGCTGACAACAGCTTCTCCAGAAGCACAACTGACTTTTGAAGAATTGGTATCTGGTTGGCATGCTATTTTGGAACAAGAAATTCCAAATCGTCCTTTAGATAGTGACCGTCCGTTTCCGTATTATGAAATTTAAAAAACAAAAAAATCGCGGTTTAAAATCGCGATTTTTTATAATTTTTCATTGATGAAGCGGATAAACTGATTCCACCAAACTTTTAAGAAGAAGGCTTTTTCAACTTTCTTTTCTGCTACCATTTCAAAACTAGGACGTTCTGTAGTAATGTAACCTTGACCAATCAAGTCATTGTCTTCATAAGTCAAATGTCCAACGACTGTTCCGGCTTCAAGTGGTGCTGGGATTGCCTTAGAATCAGGTGTGAATTGAATAGATTGGGAAGCTTGACCTCCAACACGTTCAATTAGAGTGATATCATCTTTGGCCACAGCAGTGACGGTATCTTCTTTTCCATCTTGTACAGGGGCTTTGCTATCTTGATAAGCATCACCTTTTTGAACGATTTTGCGAAGTGTGAATGTAGAAGAGATATAATCCATTAGTGAAGAAGTAGCTGTGAAGCGAGCGTAAGGATTATTGTCTTGATGATCCGCATTCAAAACAACTGTGATAACCCTCATCCCTTTTTCGACAGTAGTACCAACAAAAGATTCTCCAGCTTTGTCTGTTGTTCCTGTCTTAAGTCCGTCAAAACCACCGCGATAAGCAGGCATACCTTCTAACATGTAGTTTGTAGAAGTGATTGTCATTCCAGCAAAAGTAGAAGAAGGTTTTTTCGTGATTTCCAAGACTTGTGGGTATTTTTTGATGAGGTTACGGGCAACGATGGCAACATCATAAGCACTGAGTTTATTTTCCTCATCTTTTTTAGAACCTGGGTAAATGTTATCCCCTAGAGTTTCATTGTTAAGACCCGTCGTATTGACAACAGTGGCATCCTGAATGCCCCATTCCAAGAGCTTTGCCCGCATCATATCGACGAAATCTTTTTCTGAGCCAGCAATTTTTTCAGCTAACGCAATAGCTGCACTGTTAGCACTGGATACTAGGGTTGCTTCCAGTAGTTGTTCGACGGTATAATTACGAGCCTCCATAGGAACGTTACTCGCTTCAGAATTTGTCGTTAATTTGTATGGATAATCAGAGATATCTACCGGAGTTGATAGTGTAATACTGCCGTTTTCCAAGGCTTCATAGACAAGATAAACAGTAATCAATTTTGTGATTGAAGCAATTTCAACTGGCTGGGTTGCATCTTTCTCATAGAGAATTTTACCAGTATTTGCCTCAACGGCAATTGCATGTTTAGCAGCAATATTAAAATCTTGAGCAGCAACAGTAGATGCTGAGCCAATAACGGAAAGGCTTAAAAGAGTTAAAATTATTTTTTTCATAGTAAGTTTATTCTATCATAAAGAAAAAAATATTCCCAGTTTCATGATATAAGAAAGAAGCTTTTTTGAAAGTGTGGTAAAATAGATGAATGGAGGTACCTCATGTTTCGTAAGAATAAATTATTTTTTTGGACCAGTGAGATTTTACTATTAACCATCATCTTTTATTTATGGAGAGAGATGGGAGCGATTATTACACCTTTTGTAAGCGTCGCAAACACTATAATGATTCCCTTTCTTTTAGGTGGTTTTTTATATTATTTGACCAATCCTATTGTAAATTTTTTACAAAAGTATTTCAAAATTAACCGTATCATTGGTATTCTACTGACCTTGTGCGCCTTGGTCTGGGGTCTAGTCATTGGGGTAGTCTATCTCTTACCGATTTTGATTAATCAGTTGACAAGTTTGATAGCAACAAGTCAGACAATCTACAGTCGTCTGCAAGATTTGATTATCGATTTATCCACTTATCCAGCCTTTCAAAATTTAGATATTCAAGCGACTATTCAACAGTTAAATCTCTCCTATGTAGATATTCTACAAAATATTCTAAATAGTGTTACCAATAGTGTTGGAAGTGTCCTATCTGCGCTCTTTAGTACTGTTTTGATTATTATCATGACCCCTGTATTTTTAATTTATTTTTTGTTAGATGGTCACAAATTCTTGCCGATGCTTGAGCGTACTGTTTTAAAGCGAGATAAGTTACATATTACAGGTCTTTTAAAAAATTTGAATGCTACAATCGCTCGCTATATTAGTGGAGTTGCCATTGATGCGATTATTATTGGCTGTTTGGCCTTTATCGGATATAGTGTAATCGGTTTGAAATACGCTTTGGTTTTCGCTATCTTTTCAGGATTAGCCAATCTCATTCCTTATGTAGGACCAAGTATTGGTCTGATTCCGATGATTATCGCCAATGTCTTTACTGATCCCCATAGAATGCTGATTGCAGTTGTTTATATGCTGATTATTCAACAAGTGGATGGAAATATTCTTTACCCTCGAATCGTTGGTGGTGTGATGAAGGTTCATCCAATTACGATTTTAGTATTACTTTTGTTATCAAGTAATATCTATGGTGTCATTGGTATGATTGTCGCAGTACCAACCTATTCTATCTTAAAAGAAATTTCTAAGTTTTTATCACGCTTGTATGAAAATCATAAAATAATGAAAGAACGAGAAAGAGAATTAGCTAAGTAAAAGTCAGGAAATTCCTGATTTTTCTTTTTCATTAAAGAAGTGATAGGAGTAGAATTACCGTTTAGATTAGCAGATTAAGAATAATTCACAAAAACTTTGTAAAACACTTGCAATTTAGCTGAAATTTGATAAAATAGTAAGGAAAGTTAGACTGTATTGCCTACTGTCTATCTATAAAATATATTTTATTGGAGGCTTTTACTCAAATGGCAAAAGAAAAATACGATCGTAGTAAACCACACGTTAACATTGGTACTATCGGACACGTTGACCACGGTAAAACTACTTTGACAGCAGCTATCACAACTGTTTTGGCACGTCGCTTGCCTTCATCAGTTAACCAACCTAAAGACTATGCGTCTATCGATGCTGCTCCAGAAGAACGCGAACGCGGTATCACTATCAACACTGCGCACGTTGAGTACGAAACTGAAAAACGTCACTACGCTCACATCGACGCTCCAGGACACGCGGACTACGTTAAAAACATGATCACTGGTGCCGCTCAAATGGACGGAGCTATCCTTGTAGTAGCTTCAACTGACGGACCAATGCCACAAACTCGTGAGCACATCCTTCTTTCACGTCAGGTTGGTGTTAAACACCTTATCGTCTTCATGAACAAAGTTGACTTGGTTGACGACGAAGAATTGCTTGAATTGGTTGAAATGGAAATCCGTGACCTATTGTCAGAATACGACTTCCCAGGTGACGATCTTCCAGTTATCCAAGGTTCAGCTCTTAAAGCCCTTGAAGGTGACACTAAATACGAAGACATCGTTATGGAATTGATGAACACAGTTGATGAGTACATCCCAGAACCAGAACGTGACACTGACAAACCATTGCTTCTTCCAGTCGAAGACGTATTCTCAATCACTGGACGTGGTACAGTTGCTTCAGGACGTATCGACCGTGGTATCGTTAAAGTCAACGACGAGATCGAAATCGTTGGTATCAAAGAAGAAACTCAAAAAGCAGTTGTTACTGGTGTTGAAATGTTCCGTAAACAACTTGACGAAGGTCTTGCCGGAGATAACGTAGGTGTACTTCTTCGTGGTGTTCAACGTGACGAAATCGAACGTGGACAAGTTATCGCTAAACCAGGTTCAATCAACCCACACACTAAATTCAAAGGTGAAGTTTACATCCTTACTAAAGAAGAAGGTGGACGTCACACTCCATTCTTCAACAACTACCGTCCACAATTCTACTTCCGTACTACTGACGTTACAGGTTCAATCGAACTTCCAGCAGGTACTGAAATGGTAATGCCTGGTGATAACGTGACAATCGACGTTGAGTTGATCCACCCAATCGCCGTAGAACAAGGTACTACATTCTCTATCCGTGAGGGTGGACGTACTGTTGGTTCAGGTATGGTTACAGAAATCGAAGCTTAATTCGATTTAGTTCCCAGAAGAACAATTATTTAAGTCAGACACTAAAAGAATCTTGCTTTGCAAGGTTCTTTTTTTAAAAAAATAAAAAGATAGACCTGATAAAGTCCAGATCCATCTAATAAGTTATTTTCAAGTGACTAGTTCGCTCCAAACACTAACATTCGATATAGTAGAGGTTTCACCAGCTGGAACCCATTTGTTAGTTCCTAAGTATCTAACTTCTAGTTTACGAACATTTACTATGTAAGATGCTTTTAGCCTGATGTAACCATAAGTGTAGGGTGGTACGTTATGGGATACTGAGTGATTTAAACTAAGTCAAAATCCAGACTCAGGAGCAGAAAAGCTAACAGCTGCACTTAAAGTTAGGGTAGCTCCAGCTTTTCCACCATAAGCAGTTGAACTTAGAGATCCTGATGTAGCGCTGCTCTTATAAGAGTGAGAGGAGCTAGTTCTATAGTCTGCAACACCAGTTGCATTAGAACGAGTCTGATACGTAGATTTAGACTCTAAATAGGCGTCTCTAAGTTCAGTCGTATAAAATGACAATAACTCTCCTGTGTTGATATCTTTTACAACACGATTAGATACAATTTCATAATTTGTGCAAGGATAGACATCAGCAAAAACCGTAGATGTTGTGACTAAGAAAAATAGATTTGATAGAACAGAGAAAAACAATAATTTCAATTTAATCATAAAAAAATGTCTATTCTTCATGATCAAAAGATTATTTTTTCAATCCTTTGAAAGTCATAATGCAACCCGAAAGGATACTGAGAGTTCCTATAGGTCTCCAATATAGCTGCCAAAAGAATAAATTTATTCTTCCTTTCAGTGTCTCATCGGGTCCAGCATAATAGGGGTTGATGTGAAATAATAAAAAACCAAAACATAAAACTATGATTCCGGTTAAGAATAAAATGTCCTTATTTACTTTCCTCATAAAATCTCCTTTTATTTAATTTTAAGCGTTTTCTATTATTAGTATACGTCAAAAAAATAAAAAAACAAGTCTATTTATTTATTAATTTATATGGTATAATAAAATAGTTGGAGAGTTTTTTTACTACGAATCTTATGTAGTTTTACAAAAAAGAGGCTAGATAAAAACTCAATTTTAGGAGAAAATGAAGTAAAATTTCCCACAATAAAACGCATAATATCAAGGTTCAATACCTGATATTATGCGTTTTTGATTTTAAAGACTTTTTGCCCAGCCTCAATGAGGGCTTTATTTTACATAGAGTTCTTGATTTTTTAGGACAATTTCTCGTACACTTGCAAACTTCTTAAGTTTTTTGATTTCTTCTGGATGAGTGACGAGAGTGATAACGTAACCTTCCTTGCCCATACGACCAGTACGGCCAGCACGGTGAGTGTAGGTTTCGCTATCTCTAGGAACATCAAAGTTTACGACACATTCGAGGCTATCGATATCAATTCCACGAGCCAGAAGGTCTGTTGCGAGAAGTAGGGTTAGTTGCTTGTCTTTAAACTTTTCTAAGATGACTTTTCTGAACTTGACATTGACATCACTAGCGAGGGAAACAGCCAAGATATCCCGATACTGTAGTTTTTCTTCTGCACTTCCAAGGTCTGATAGGCTGTTAAAGAAGACAAGACCTCGGAAATCCTCTACATGAGCCAGTTTTCGTAGCATATCCACTCGGTGACGTTGATCTACCTGCATGTAGAAGTGCTGGATGTTGTCCAATTTTTGGTCAGAGAGATCAATGGTACGTGTGTTAGGCGCAATCTTCTTTTGGTCAAACTTGGTTGTCGCACTCATATAGACAAGTTGGTGGTCACGAGGTGCGTAGTGAGTAATTTTCTCGACAAAGTGTATCTGAGAATCATCTAGTAATTGGTCGAATTCATCCAGGATGATGGTTTCCACATTCATCATCTTGATTTTTTTCAATTTAATCAGTTCAAAGATACGGCCAGGGGTTCCAATCAGAATTTCTGGTCCTTTTTTGAGTCGTTCAATTTGACGTTTTTGACTCGAACCTGATAAGAAGAGTTGGGTAGTTAAGCAGATAGCTTCAGCCCACGTTTTACATACATCAAAAATCTGTCCAGCAAGCTCAGTATTTGGTGCTAGAATCAAGAGTTGTTGGGCTTTTTTCTTTTGTAGTCTGAGAAGACTTGGTAGAAGGTAAGCTAGGGTCTTACCAGTTCCTGTTGGGCTCACTCCTAGGAGGTTTTCTCCAGCAAGAAGGGGCTCAAATAGTTGAGTTTGAATGGGAGTGAATTCTTGGAAACCGAGTTGGTCACTCAGTTCTTGCCATTCAGTCGGTAGTTTGTTTTTCATTTTTCTGCCTCAAATCTAATGCCAGCAGTCTGGCGCATGGTAAATAGTAGTTCATGAACAAAACTTGCATCTTCCAACCAAGTTTGGTAGAGATTCAGATCTGGTTGCTGGATCATGTGTGCAAATGCAGCAACTTCCTCAGTCATTGTATGAGGAGCCTGTTGGATAGGGAGTTGGATTTGATTGCCTTGGTGGTCGGTAAAAATAGCCGAGCTGACATGTTCGATGGTGTTGAGCGTCAGGGTTCCATCTGTCGTATAAATTTCGCAAGGGAGATTGGAAGTGATGTTTTTCCCAGCCTTGATGTGAACTTGAAAGTCTGGGTAGAAGAGAATTCCGTCACCATTTAGGTCCATGCTATTGTCAAGCTGTTGAGCTTGATAGGTTGCATCCTTAGCTTTTCCAAAGAGACGAACGACAGCGTAGAGAGGATAAATCCCCAAATCCATAAGCGCTCCACCAGCAAAACGGTCTGAGAAGACATTTGGTGATTCCCCAGTCAACAAGTTAGGCATTTTAGAAGAATACTTGGCATAGTTGAGATCTGCTCCCAACACATGCTTGTCTGCTAAAAAGTTTTTGATGATAGTGAAAGCTTTTTCATGGTAGTTCCGTGCCGCTTCGAATATAAAACAGTGATTTTTCTTAGCTGTATGTCTCAAATCTAGCCATTCATGTGGCTGAGTGACAGCTGGCTTTTCAAGAATGACATGCTTACCAGCAGACAAGGCAGCCTTGGCTTGAACAAAATGCAAGGAGTTTGGGCTAGCAATATAGACCACATTAAAGGAGTTCTTGAAGAAGTCCTCTACTTTATCAAAGAGTTGGATATTCTGGTAGCGAGAAGCAAAGGTTGCTGCAGTTTCTAGTTTTCTAGAATAGACTGCGACCAGCTTGTATTCTCCACTGGAATGGGCTGCTTCTATGAAGTGGTGGCTGATAGCCCCTGTTCCTATGACACCTAATTTAAGCATAGTTACTCCTTTTCCGATTTCAAATCCTTCTTTCATTATAACATAGATAGACGGGACTATCCAACAGAGGGTAAAAAATTTCAAATAAGCTACTAGGCCTTTTTCAAAGAAAGTGGTACAATAATGAGATGAGTAAATGAAATGGGAGGGAAAATGAGGTTATTACCTATAAGAAAAATATCACGTCAGTCTAAGAGGCTAGCGCTTTTTTTGACTTTTTGTGCAGGTTATGTAGATGCCTATACGTTTATTGTGCGAGGGAACACTCTTGTAGCTGGACAAACTGGGAATGTAGTCTTTCTATCCGTGGGGCTCATTCAACACAATGTTTCAGATGCTAGTGCCAAAGTAATGACCTTGCTAGCTTTTATGATGGGGGTCTTTTTACTAACGATTTATAAGGAAAAATTGAGAATTGTGAAAAAGCCCATTCTGTCACTGATTCCTTTGGCAATCTTATCAATCATTATTGGTTTTGTACCGCAAACTGTAGATAATATCTATCTAGTACCGCCTTTGGCCTTTTGTATGGGCCTGGTGACAACTGCTTTTGGAGAAGTGTCGGGTATTGCCTACAATAATGCCTTTATGACAGGGAATATCAAACGAACAATGCTAGCTTTTGGAGATTATTTTCGGACCAAGCACACTCCTTTTTTACGTGAAGGGATTATCTTTGTTAGCCTGCTTAGTAGTTTTGTCCTTGGCGTTGTCTTTTCAGCTTATTTGACGATTTTCTATCATGAAAAGACCATTCTTGGTGTTCCAATTATGATGAGTATTTTTTACCTCAGCATGCTTTTAGCCTCTTGGCAGAAAAAAGTAAAAGAAAAAGCTTCATTTTAGGTGTTATTACTTGTAAGAAAATAGGAGATATGCTATACTTGAAGAGTTGACTATGCACGTTCCTGTGCAACCGCACGAACATCGTTGCTCGTCGTATAACAAATTTAAACTTCGTCATTGTCGCCTTGCCTAACATAAGTTATGCCTTCGGCTCAATTCCTAGTTTATTCTTTGTTATACTTAGAGCTCTTCTTTTAAGTGGTTCGTCCCACGATGCTAGGCGAGTCTTCACAAAAAATTCGGGGAAACCCATAAAAATCATAGGAGGTGCATAATGAGCACATACGCAATTATCAAAACTGGCGGAAAACAAGTTAAAGTTGAAGTTGGTCAAGCAGTTTACGTTGAAAAATTGAACGTTGAAGCTGGTCAAGAAGTTACTTTTAACGAAGTTGTTCTTGTTGGTGGTGAAAACACTGTTGTCGGAACTCCACTTGTTGCTGGAGCTACTGTAGTTGGAACTGTTGAAAAACAAGGAAAACAAAAGAAAGTTGTTACTTACAAGTACAAACCTAAAAAAGGTAGCCACCGTAAACAAGGTCACCGTCAACCATATACAAAAGTTGTCATCAACGCAATCAACGCTTAATTTTAAGGAGAACACATGATACAAGCAGTCTTTGAGAGAGCCGAAGATGGCGAGCTGAGGAGTGCGGAAATTACTGGACACGCCGAGAGTGGCGAATACGGCTTTGATGTCGTGTGTGCATCGGTTTCTACGCTTGCCATTAACTTTATCAATTCCATTGAAAAATTTGCAGGCTATGAACCAATCCTAGAATTAAACGAAGATGAAGGTGGCTATCTGATGGTTGAAATTCCAAAAGATCTTCCTTCACACCAGAGAGAAATGACCCAGTTATTCTTTGAATCATTTTTCTTAGGTATGGCAAACTTATCGGAGAACTCTTCAGAGTTCGTCCAAACCAGAGTTATCACAGAAAACTAACACGGAGGAAAACATTATGTTAAAAATGACTCTTAACAACTTGCAACTTTTCGCCCACAAAAAAGGTGGAGGTTCTACATCAAACGGACGTGATTCACAAGCGAAACGTCTTGGAGCTAAAGCAGCTGACGGACAAACTGTAACAGGTGGATCAATCCTTTACCGTCAACGTGGTACACACATCTACCCAGGTGTAAACGTTGGACGTGGTGGAGACGATACTTTGTTCGCTAAAGTTGAAGGCGTAGTACGCTTTGAACGTAAAGGACGCGATAAAAAACAAGTTTCTGTTTACCCAATCGCTAAATAAAAAGGTCCAGTGAACCTTTTTATCCCGAGCCTTGAAATATAAAGGCGAGGAAGCTAGAAGTAGCATAAACTAAGGCTTTCCGAGTTTTCGGGGAGCCTATTTTTTTGTTTTGATACCCATATTTTAAAAACCAATGTAAGAAGCGAATTTGTCGGCTACTTCATTTTACAATCATAAAATAGTTGAATGTAAAACTTTTACAGGAACAATTTTTATAAGGGAATAAGATATTGTAAAAATTGCTAAGATTTGATATAATAATTTTATCTAAGTAAGCTAGCAGAAATATGGAAAGGATGTAAACCTGTATGAAAAAAATTATCACTATAATAGTCTGTTCAATCTCTTTTCTTGTTTTATCTGCTTGTGTCAGTAAGAAAAAACTTGTTCTTCCTGAACCTGAAACGATCTCTGTAATTTCCCTGCAGAAAAAAATCTCTGAAGATATTAAAACTATAACCAAGAGAGAAGAAATCTCAAAATTGATTGACGAGATACAGAAGCAGTCCACCTCCACAACTTTAGAAAGTTTAAATGGTCAACCGACAAATGTTAAAGATTACATCATTATCAAATTCTCTCATCAGAATGAAGAAAATGATAGTGTAGCCTATCTATATACTATGAAAGAAAAACAATATATTGAACAACCCTATGTTGGGATTTGGGAGGTAAGTCCAGATATAGCGAATAGGGTTGAAGAAGCTTATTCTAGTTGATTTATAGAATAAAAGAAATTTTTAGAGAGTTTTCTTGTATCATGTTTTAAACGGTAAATCAACAAGATTTGCTGTTTTTATTTGTTTGAAATAAAATGAGGACTGAAAAAAGATATCATTCTAATTCTTGTATTGGGGTATTAGAGTATTCGCTTAGACTTGAAAATTTCCAGACTTTTTTCCTTTTTGGAAAACTTCTAAAATATGGTATAATGAAAAGATAAAGAAGTTGGGGGTAGAAGATGAACATTCAACAATTACGCTATGTTGTGGCTATTGCGAATAGCGGTACTTTTCGTGAAGCTGCTGAAAAGATGTATGTTAGTCAGCCGAGTCTGTCTATTTCTGTTCGTGATTTGGAAAAAGAGTTGGGCTTTAAGATTTTCCGTCGGACCAGCTCAGGGACTTTCTTGACTCGTCGTGGTATGGAATTTTATGAAAAAGCGCAAGAATTGGTTAAAGGATTTGATATTTTTCAAAATCAGTATGCCAATCCTGAGGAAGAAAAGGATGAATTTTCCATTGCTAGTCAGCACTATGACTTCTTGCCACCAACCATTACGGCCTTTTCAGAGCGCTATCCTGATTATAAGAACTTTCGTATTTTTGAATCAACTACTGTTCAAATTTTAGATGAAGTAGCGCAAGGGCATAGTGAGATTGGGATTATCTACCTCAACAATCAAAATAAAAAAGGTATTATGCAACGGGTTGAAAAGCTAGGTCTGGAGGTCATTGAATTGATTTCCTTCTATACCCACATTTATCTCCGCGAGGGGCATCCTTTGGCTCAGAAAGAGGAATTGGTTATGGAGGATTTAGCTGATCTACCAACGGTTCGTTTCACTCAAGAGAAAGATGAGTACCTTTATTATTCAGAGAACTTTGTTGATACCAGTGCGAGCTCGCAGATGTTCAATGTGACAGACCGTGCTACTTTGAATGGTATTTTGGAGCGGACGGACGCTTATGCAACAGGTTCCGGATTTTTAGATAGTGACAGTGTCAATGGGATTACAGTCATTCGTCTCAAGGATAACCTAGATAATCGCATGGTCTATGTTAAACGTGAAGAAGTGGAGCTGAGTCAAGCTGGGACTCTCTTTGTAGAAGTCATGCAAGAATATTTTAATCAGAAGAGGAAATCATGAAAAAAAGAGGAATAGTGGCAGTCATTGTACTGCTTTTGATTGCGCTGGATCAGTTAGTTAAATCCTATATCGTCCAACAGATTCCACTGGGTGAAGTGCGTTCTTGGATTCCCAATTTTGTTAGCTTGACCTACTTGCAAAATCGAGGGGCAGCCTTTTCTATCTTACAAGATCAGCAGTTGTTATTTGCTATCATTACTCTGGTCGTCGTGGTAGGTGCCATTTGGTATCTACATAAACACATGGAGGACTCATTCTGGATGGTCTTGGGTTTGACCTTGATTATCGCAGGTGGTCTTGGAAACTTTATTGACAGGGTAAGTCAGGGCTTTGTTGTGGATATGTTTCACTTGGACTTTATCAATTTTGCAATTTTCAATGTGGCAGATAGCTATCTGACTGTTGGAGTGATTATTTTATTGATTGCAATGCTAAAAGAGGAAATAAATGGAAATTAAAATTGAAACTGGTGGCCTGCGTTTAGATAAGGCTTTGTCGGATTTGACAGAATTATCACGTAATCTCGCGAATGAACAAATCAAATCAGGACAGGTCTTGGTTAATGGTCAAGTCAAGAAAGCTAAATACACAGTTCAAGAGGGTGATATCGTCACTTACCATGTACCAGAGCCGGAGGTCTTAGAGTATGTGGCTGAGAATCTTCCGCTAGATATCATCTACCAAGATGAGGATGTGGCCGTCGTTAACAAACCTCAGGGGATGGTGGTGCATCCGAGTGCTGGTCATACTAGTGGAACTCTAGTAAATGCCCTTATGTATCATATTAAGGACTTGTCGGGTATCAATGGGGTTCTACGCCCAGGAATTGTTCATCGTATTGATAAGGATACGTCTGGCCTTCTCATGATTGCTAAAAACGATGAGGCGCATCTAGCACTTGCCCAAGAACTCAAGGATAAAAAGTCTCTCCGCAAATATTGGGCTATTGTTCATGGAAATCTGCCTAATGATCGTGGTGTGATTGAAGCTCCGATTGGCCGTAGTGAAAAAGACCGTAAGAAACAGGCTGTGACTGCTAAAGGGAAGCCTGCAGTGACCCGTTTCCACGTCTTGGAACGTTTTGGTGATTACAGCTTGGTAGAGTTGCAGCTAGAGACAGGACGCACTCATCAAATCCGTGTTCACATGGCTTATATTGGCCATCCAGTCGCTGGTGATGAGGTCTATGGTCCTCGCAAGACTTTGAAAGGACATGGACAATTTCTCCATGCCAAGACTCTAGGCTTTACCCATCCGAGAACAGGTGAGACCATGGAATTTACAGCAGATATCCCAGAGATTTTTAAGGAAACATTGGAGAGATTGAGAAAGAATTAGACGTGATAAAAGGTTGAGATGACTTGTCTCGACCTTTTTCCTATCAACTCTTTTCTATTTCCTGCCATTCATGTTATAATGGATAAATATGAAGAATCGGAGTGAGACTATGAAATACAAACGGATTGTCTTTAAGGTGGGGACTTCTTCTCTGACGAATGAGGATGGAAGTTTATCGCGTAGTAAGGTAAAGGCTATTACCCAGCAGTTGGCTATGTTGCACGAGGCTGGTCATGAATTGATTTTGGTGTCGTCAGGTGCCATTGCAGCTGGTTTTGGGGCCTTAGGATTTAAAAAGCGTCCGACTAAGATTGCTGATAAACAGGCTTCAGCAGCAGTAGGGCAAGGGCTTTTGTTGGAAGAATATACGACCAATCTTCTCTTGCGCCAAATCGTTTCTGCACAAATCTTGCTGACCCAGGATGACTTTGTTGATAAGCGTCGTTATAAAAATGCCCATCAGGCTTTGTCAGTTTTACTCAACCGTGGCGCTATTCCTATAATCAATGAGAATGACAGTGTCGTGATTGATGAGCTAAAGGTTGGGGACAATGATACTCTAAGTGCTCAGGTAGCAGCCATGGTCCAAGCAGACCTTTTGGTCCTCTTGACAGACGTAGACGGTCTATATACAGGAAATCCTAATTCAGATCCAACAGCCAAACGCTTGGAGAAAATCGAGACCATCAATCGTGAGATTATTGATATGGCCGGTGGAGCAGGTTCGTCTAATGGTACAGGGGGCATGTTAACCAAAATCAAAGCAGCGACTATTGCGACGGAATCAGGAGTTCCTGTTTATATCTGCTCATCCTTGAAGGCAGATGCCATGATTGAAGCAGCTGAGGAAACCGAGGATGGTTCCTACTTTGTTGCCCAAGAGAAGGGGCTTCGTACCCAGAAACAATGGCTGGCCTTTTATGCTCAGAGCCAAGGTTCTATTTGGGTAGATAAAGGGGCTGCAGAAGCTCTCTCTCAACATGGCAAGAGTCTCCTTTTATCTGGTATTGTTGAAGCAGAAGGAGCCTTTTCTTACGGTGATATCGTGACAGTATTTGACAAGGAAAGTGGAAAATCACTTGGAAAAGGACGCGTGCAATTTGGAGCATCTGCTTTGGAGGATATGTTGCGTTCTCAAAAAGCCAAGGGTGTCTTGATTCATCGCGATGACTGGATTTCCATTACTCCTGAAATCCAACTACTCTTTACAGAATTTTAGAGGTAAACTATGGTAAGTACACAAGAACAATTTGAACAGGTACAGGCTGTTAAAAAATCGATCAACACAGCTAGTGAAGAGGTAAAAAACCAAGCCTTGCTAGCCATGGCTGATCACTTATTAGCAGCTACTGAGGAGATTTTAGCGGCAAATGCCCTTGATATGGAATCGGCTAAGGGTAAAATATCAGATGTAATGCTGGATCGTCTTTATTTGGATGCAGGGCGTATAGAAGCTATGGCAACTGGGATTCGTGAAGTGGTTGCTTTACCAGATCCAATTGGTGAAGTTTTAGAAACAAGTCAGCTTGCAAATGGCTTAGTGATTACCAAAAAACGTGTGGCTATGGGTGTTATCGGTATTATCTATGAAAGTCGTCCAAATGTGACGTCAGACGCAGCTGCTCTGGCTATCAAGAGTGGAAATGCGGTTGTTCTTCGTAGTGGTAAGGACGCCTATCAAACAGCCCATGCCATTGTCACAGCCTTGAAGAAGGGCTTGGAGACGACTACCATTCATCCAGATGTGATTCAACTGGTGGAAGATACCAGCCGTGAAAGTAGCTATGCCATGATGAAGGCCAAGGGCTATCTAGACCTTCTCATTCCTCGTGGAGGGGCTGGCTTGATTAATGCGGTGGTTGAGAATGCTATCGTACCTGTTATCGAGACAGGGACTGGTATTGTCCATGTCTATGTGGATAAGGATGCAGATGAAGATAAGGCTCTGTCTATCATCAACAATGCCAAAACCAGTCGTCCTTCTGTCTGCAATGCCATGGAGGTTCTACTTGTTCATGAAGACAAGGCAGCAGATTTCCTTCCTCGCTTGGAGCAAGTTCTAGTTGCAGAGCGTAAAGAAGCTGGGTTGGAACCAATTCAATTCCGCTTGGATAGCAAATCAAGCCAGTTTGTTTCAGGTCACGCAGCTGAAGCACAAGACTTTGACACCGAGTTTTTAGACTATGTATTAGCTGTTAAGGTTGTGAGCAGTTTAGAAGAAGCTGTTGCCCATATTGAGGCTCACAGTACCCATCATTCGGATGCCATTGTGACGGAAAATGCTGAAGCTGCGGCTTACTTTACAGATCAAGTGGACTCTGCCGCTGTCTATGTCAATGCTTCGACTCGTTTCACAGATGGAGGCCAATTTGGTCTTGGTTGTGAAATGGGGATTTCAACTCAGAAATTGCACGCGCGTGGTCCAATGGGCTTGAAGGAGTTGACCAGCTACAAGTATGTGGTTACGGGTGACGGACAGATAAGGGAGTAAGAGATGAAGATTGGATTTATCGGTTTGGGGAATATGGGTGCTAGCTTGGCTAAGGCTGTTTTGCAGACCAAGACGGGTGATGACCTTCTCCTTGCCAATCGTAGTCAAGCCAAGGTAGATGCTTTCATTTCTGACTTTGGCGGTCAAGCTTCCAGCAACGAAGAAATCTTTGCAGAAGCAGATGTGATTTTTCTAGGAGTAAAGCCTGCACAGTTCTCAGACTTGCTTTCTCAATATCAGGCTATCCTTGAAAAACGAGAAAGTCTTCTTTTGATTTCTATGGCAGCTGGATTGACCTTGGAAAAACTCGCTAGTCTTCTTCCAAGTCAGCACAGAATTATTCGTATGATGCCAAATACCCCTGCTTCTATCGGACAAGGAGTGATTAGTTATGCCTTGTCTCCTAATTGCAGGGCTGAGGACAGTGAGCTATTTTGTCAGCTTTTAACCAAGGCTGGCCTCTTGGTTGAACTTGGGGAAGGCTTAATCGACGCGGCGACAGGTCTTGCAGGCTGTGGGCCGGCTTTTGTCTATCTCTTTATTGAGGCCTTGGCAGATGCGGGCGTTCAGACGGGATTGCCAAGAGAAACGGCATTGAAAATGGCTGCTCAAACTGTGGTAGGAGCTGGGCAATTGGTCCTTGAAAGTCAGCAACATCCTGGGGTCTTGAAAGACCAAGTTTGTAGCCCGGGCGGTTCGACTATAGCTGGTGTAGCAAGCCTAGAAGCACATGCTTTTCGAGGAACAGTCATGGAGGCAGTTGGTCAAGCTTATAAACGAACACAAGAACTAGGTAAATAAGAGGTGGATTTGTCTGCCTCTTTTATGGTGGTTGATACTCTTCGAAAATCAAATTCAAACTGCGTCAGCTTCACCTTGCCGTACTCAAGTACAGCCTGCGGCTAGCTTCCTAGTTTGCTCTTTGATTTTCATTGAGTATGAAATGAGAAGACAAAAAGATTGTCACAAACCCCCATTTTTTTGATAGAATAGAAGTAGAAAAAAAGAAATGAGTTAGACATGTCAAAAGGATTTTTAGTCTCTCTTGAGGGACCAGAGGGAGCAGGAAAGACCAGTGTTTTAGAGGCTCTGCTCCCAATTTTAGATGAAAAAGGGGTAGAGGTGCTGACGACCCGTGAACCTGGCGGAGTCTTGATTGGGGAGAAGATTCGGGAAGTAATTTTGGATCCAAGTCATACTCAGATGGATGCGAAGACAGAGTTGCTTCTTTATATTGCTAGTCGCAGACAGCACTTGGTGGAAAAAGTTCTCCCTGCCCTTGAAGCCGGCAAGTTGGTCATTATGGATCGCTTCATCGATAGTTCTGTTGCCTATCAGGGATTTGGTCGTGGCTTGGATATTGACGCCATTGATTGGCTCAATCAGTTTGCGACAGACGGCCTTAAACCCGATTTGACACTCTATTTTGACATCGAGGTGGAAGAAGGACTGGCTCGTATTGCTGCTAATAGCAATCGCGAGATCAATCGTTTGGACTTGGAAGGGTTGGACTTGCATAAAAAAGTCCGTAAAGGCTATCTTTCTCTCCTGGAAAAAGAAGGGAATCGCATTGTCAGGATTGATGCGAGCCTTCCATTGGAGGAGGTTGTGGAAACCACCAAGGCTGTCTTGTTTGATAGAATGGGATTAGCTAAATGAAACAAGATCAACTAAAGGCCTGGCAGCCAGATCAGTTTGACCGCTTTGTCCGTATCCTAGAACAAAATCAGCTCAATCACGCCTATCTCTTTTCAGGTTTCTTTGGAAGCTTGGAAATGGCGCACTTTTTGGCTAAGAGCCTCTTTTGTACAGATAAAGTAGGTGTTTTACCATGTGAGAAATGCCGAAATTGTAAGCTGATTGAACAGGGAGAGTTTCCAGATGTCACTTTGATTAAGCCAGTCAATCAGGTCATTAAGACAGAACGCATTCGGGAATTGGTGGGACAGTTTTCTCAAGCAGGGATTGAAAGCCAGCAGCAGGTCTTTATTATCGAGCAAGCTGAGAAAATGCATCCTAATGCAGCCAATTCTCTGCTCAAGGTCATCGAAGAACCCCAGAGTGAGGTTTATATTTTCTTCTTGACCAGCGATGAGGAAAAGATCTTACCAACAATCCGCAGTCGGACGCAAATTTTTCACTTTAAAAAACAAGAAGAAAAACTCATCCATCAATTAGAACAAGCAGGTCTGGTCAAGAAAAAAGCAACTCTTTTAGCCCAGTTTAGTCAATCGCGAGCTGAAGCAGAAAAGTTAGCCAATCAGGCAAGTTTTTGGACCTTGGTTGATGAAAGTGAACGCCTGCTGACTTGGTTAGTGGCTAAGAAAAAAGAAAGTTATCTGCAGGTTGCTAAATTAGCCAACTTGGCAGATGACAAGGAAAAACAAGATCAGGTTTTACGGATTCTTGAAGTTCTCTGTGGACAAGATATCCTACAAGCAAGAGTAAGAGTGATTTTACAAGATTTGCTAGAAGCTAGAAAAATGTGGCAGGCTAATGTCAGCTTTCAAAATGTCATGGAATATCTGGTCTTGAAAGAAATATAAACTCAAAAATGAACGATAAAGAAAGGAAAGGGCTGTTTTATGGACAAAAAAGAATTATTTGACGCGCTGGATGATTTTTCCCAACAGTTATTGGTAACCTTGGCTGATGTGGAAGCCATCAAGAAAAATCTCAAGAGCCTGGTAGAGGAAAATACAGCTCTTCGCTTGGAAAATAGTAAGTTGCGCGAACGCTTGGGTGAGGTGGAAGCAGATGCTCCTGTCAAGGCTAAGCATGTTCGTGAAAGTGTCCGTCGCATTTACCGTGATGGGTTTCACGTTTGTAATGATTTTTATGGACAACGTCGAGAGCAGGACGAGGAATGTATGTTCTGTGACGAGTTGTTATACAGGGAGTAGGCATGCAAATTCAAAAAAGTTTTAAGGGGCAGTCTCCCTACGGCAAGCTGTATCTAGTGGCAACGCCGATTGGCAATTTAGATGATATGACCTTTCGAGCTATCCAGACCTTGAAAGAAGTGGACTGGATTGCTGCTGAGGACACGCGCAATACAGGTCTATTGCTCAAGCATTTTGACATTTCTAGCAAACAGATTAGTTTTTATGAGCACAATGCCAAGGAAAAAATTCCTGATTTGATTGGTTTCCTGAAAGCAGGACAAAGTATTGCTCAGGTCTCTGATGCAGGTTTGCCTAGCATCTCAGACCCTGGTCATGATTTGGTTAAGGCTGCTATTGAGGAAGATATTGCTATTGTGACTGTTCCAGGTGCCTCTGCAGGGATTTCTGCCTTGATTGCCAGTGGTTTAGCGCCACAGCCACATATCTTTTATGGTTTTTTACCGAGAAAATCAGGCCAGCAAAAGCAATTTTTCGACTCGAAAAAAGACTATCCTGAAACTCAGATTTTCTATGAATCGCCCCATCGTGTGACAGATACGTTGGAAAATATGCTAGAAGTCTACGGTGACCGCTCGGTCGTCTTGGTCAGGGAATTGACTAAAATCTATGAAGAATACCAAAGAGGAAAGATCTCTGAATTGCTGGAAAGCATCTCTGAAACGCCACTTAAGGGAGAATGCCTTCTTATCGTTGAAGGTGCCAGTCAGGATGTAGAAGAAAAAGACGAGGAAGACTTGTTCTTAGAAATCCAAACTCGTATCCAGCAAGGCATGAAGAAAAATCAAGCTATCAAGGAAGTAGCTAAGTTTTACCAGTGGAATAAAAGCCAGCTTTACGCAGCCTACCACGACTGGGAAGAAAATCAAGAAAATGACTAAACAGGGAAGTTTGCCTTCTTCCCTTTTTTTGTTATACTAGTAGAAGAAAAAAATAGAAAGATTTGTGGGAGTGAAAAAGTCCGGGGGACTTTTTCAGCCTGAGCCAAGAAATTCGAAAACTCTTAAGTTTGATTGGCTTTTTCAATGTGAACCTTGTCTTCACACTCCCAAAGAGGTATTAGTGTCGTGTCTCAATCTTATATCAATGTTATCGGTGCTGGTTTGGCAGGTTCTGAAGCTGCCTACCAAATTGCAGAGCGTGGTATTCCAGTTAAACTTTATGAAATGCGTGGTGTCAAGTCAACACCCCAGCACAAAACAGCCAATTTTGCAGAGTTGGTTTGTTCCAATTCTCTTCGTGGGGATGCTTTGACAAATGCTGTCGGGCTTCTCAAGGAAGAAATGCGTCGCTTGGGTTCTGTTATTTTGGAATCTGCTGAGGCTACACGTGTTCCCGCTGGAGGAGCACTTGCGGTGGACCGTGATGGTTTCTCCCAAATGGTGACCGAAAAAGTGGCCAACCACCCCTTGATTGAAGTGGTTCGTGATGAAATTACAGAATTGCCGACAGATGTTATTACAGTTGTGGCGACTGGTCCCTTGACTAGTGATGCCCTGGCTGAAAAGATTCATGCCCTTAATGATGGCGATGGCTTCTATTTCTACGATGCGGCAGCGCCGATTATCGATGTCAACACTATCGATATGAGCAAGGTTTATCTCAAATCTCGTTATGATAAGGGAGAAGCCGCTTATCTCAACGCGCCCATGACCAAGCAAGAGTTTATGGATTTCCATGAAGCCTTGGTCAATGCGGAAGAAGCTCCGCTTAATTCTTTCGAAAAAGAAAAGTACTTTGAAGGCTGTATGCCTATCGAAGTCATGGCCAAACGAGGTATTAAAACTATGCTTTATGGTCCTATGAAACCAGTGGGGCTTGAGTATCCGGACGACTACACAGGACCTCGTGATGGAGAATTCAAAACCCCTTATGCGGTTGTGCAACTTCGTCAGGATAATGCGGCTGGTAGCCTCTACAATATTGTTGGTTTCCAGACCCACCTCAAATGGGGAGAACAAAAGCGTGTTTTCCAAATGATTCCAGGACTTGAAAATGCTGAGTTTGTTCGTTATGGTGTTATGCACCGCAATTCTTACATGGATTCACCACATCTTCTTGAACAGACTTACCGTTCTAAGAAACAACCAAATCTCTTCTTTGCTGGTCAGATGACGGGTGTGGAAGGCTATGTTGAATCAGCAGCATCAGGCTTGGTTGCGGGTATTAACGCGGCTCGTCTCTTCAAGGGTGAAAGTGAAGCAATCTTCCCAGAGACCACAGCGATTGGAAGTCTAGCTCATTACATCACCCATGCAGACAGCAAACATTTCCAACCAATGAATGTCAATTTTGGAATTATCAAAGAGTTGGAAGGCGAGCGTATCCGTGATAAGAAGGCTCGTTATGAAAAAATTGCAGAGCGTGCCCTTGCCGATTTAGAGGAATTTTTAACAGTCTAATTTTTTTCAAAGAATTGCTCATGATACTATAAAAATCTTAGAAATTGTGATAAAATAGGTAGGATAAAAAAAGGAGAGTGAAAATGGCGAATCCCAAGTATAAACGTATTTTAATCAAGTTATCAGGTGAAGCCCTTGCCGGTGAACGTGGCGTAGGGATTGATATCCAAACAGTTCAAACAATCGCAAAAGAGATTCAAGAAGTTCATAGCTTAGGTATCGAAATTGCCCTTGTTATTGGTGGAGGAAATCTCTGGCGTGGAGAACCTGCAGCAGAAGCAGGTATGGACCGCGTTCAGGCAGATTACACAGGAATGCTTGGGACTGTTATGAATGCTCTTGTGATGGCAGATTCATTGCAACAAGTTGGAGTTGATACACGTGTGCAAACAGCTATTGCTATGCAACAAGTGGCAGAGCCTTATGTCCGTGGACGTGCCCTTCGTCACCTTGAAAAAGGACGTATCGTTATCTTTGGTGCCGGAATTGGTTCACCTTACTTCTCAACAGATACAACAGCGGCCCTTCGTGCAGCTGAAATCGAAGCGGATGCTATCCTTATGGCTAAAAATGGCGTAGATGGTGTTTACAATGCCGATCCTAAGAAGGACAAGACAGCTGTTAAATTTGAAGAATTGACCCACCGTGACGTTATCAATAAAGGTCTCCGTATCATGGACTCAACAGCTTCAACCCTCTCAATGGATAACGACATTGACTTGGTTGTCTTCAACATGAACCAACCAGGCAACATCAAACGTGTCGTATTTGGGGAAAATATCGGAACAACAGTTTCAAATAATATCGAAGAAAAGGAATAAGAAAGATTATGGCTAACGCAATTATTGAAAAAGCTAAAGAGAGAATGACCCAGTCTCACCAATCACTTGCTCGTGAATTTGGTGGCATCCGTGCCGGTCGTGCCAATGCAAGCTTGCTTGACCGTGTACATGTAGAATACTATGGAGTAGAAACACCTCTTAACCAAATCGCTTCAATTACCATTCCAGAAGCGCGTGTTTTGTTGGTAACACCATTTGACAAGTCTTCATTGAAAGACATCGAACGTGCCTTGAACGCTTCTGATCTTGGTATTACACCAGCTAATGACGGTTCTGTGATTCGCTTGGTTATCCCTGCTCTTACAGAAGAAACTCGTCGCGACCTTGCTAAAGAAGTGAAGAAGGTCGGTGAGAATGCTAAAGTGGCTGTCCGCAATATCCGTCGCGACGCTATGGATGAAGCTAAGAAACAAGAGAAAGCAAAAGAAATTACTGAAGACGAATTGAAGACTCTTGAAAAAGACATTCAAAAAGTAACAGACGATGCTGTCAAACACATCGATGAAATGACTGCCAATAAAGAAAAAGAACTTTTGGAAGTCTAAAAATAAACAGAAAAACTCAGTTGGCATTGCTGGCTGAGTTTTATTCGAAAGAAGGAAATATGAATACAAATCTTGCAAGTTTTATCGTTGGACTCATCATCGATGAAAATGACCGTTTTTACTTTGTGCAAAAGGATGGCCAAACCTATGCGCTTGCCAAGGAAGAAGGTCAGCATACAGTAGGGGATACGGTTAAAGGTTTTGCTTATACAGATATGAAGCAAAAGCTCCGCTTGACCACTTTAGAAGTCACTGCCACTCAGGAACAATTTGGTTGGGGTCGTGTCACAGAAGTTCGTAAGGACTTGGGTGTTTTTGTGGATACAGGACTTCCTGACAAGGAAATCGTTGTGTCACTCGATATTCTTCCTGAGCTCAAGGAACTCTGGCCTAAGAAAGGCGACCAACTCTATATCCGTCTTGAAGTGGACAAGAAAGACCGTATCTGGGGACTTTTGGCCTATCAAGAAGACTTCCAACGTCTGGCTCGTCCTGCTTACAACAACATGCAGAATCAAAACTGGCCAGCCATTGTATACCGCCTCAAGCTGTCAGGAACTTTTGTTTACCTACCAGAAAATAATATGCTTGGTTTTATTCACCCAAGTGAGCGTTATGCAGAACCACGTTTGGGGCAAGTATTAGATGCGCGCGTTATTGGTTTCCGTGAAGTGGACCGCACGTTGAACCTCTCCCTCAAACCACGTTCTTTTGAAATGTTGGAAAATGATGCTCAGATGATTTTGACTTACTTGGAAAGCAATGGCGGTTTCATGACCTTAAATGATAAGTCAACTCCAGATGACATCAAGGCAACCTTTGGCATTTCTAAAGGTCAGTTCAAGAAAGCACTTGGTGGCTTGATGAAGGCTGGTAAAATCAAGCAAGACCAGTTTGGGACTGAGTTGATTTAGGTCTTATAGACATGAAAAAGAAACTTGAAGAAATGAGTTTAGAGGAACTCTGGCAACTTTTTCCTATTTTTCTAGTAGAGCACAAGTCAGAGTGGAAAGACTGGTATGAATCGGAAAAAACAAGTCTGAAAAAAATATTGGGTGCAAATGTTATTAAAAGAATAGAACATATCGGTAGCACTGCTATCCCTAATATTTGGGCCAAAAATATCGTTGATATTCTGTTAGAAGTAGGTAGAATAGAGGATTTAGCAAGAGTTAGGGATTTATTGGTGAAGAATGGGTGGCTAGTGATGTCGGAGAGTCCTAACAGGATTTCGCTAAATAAAGGATATACAGAGCAGGGATTTGCTGAGAAAGTTTTTCATTTACATTTGCGAATGACGGGAGATCATAACGAGATTTATTTTAGAGATTATCTCTGCCAGCATCCAGATATCGCCCAAGCGTATCAGGAATTAAAACTCAGTTTGTGGAAACAATTTGAACACAATCGAGACGCCTATACAGATGCGAAAACGGATTTTATAAACCACTATGTGTCAGAGGCTAAGTCCAGTAATTTTTAAAAATCAGAAAAGTTTCATCAAAAAAAGTCTTGATAGGAGAAAGAATTGAGAAAATCATTTTACACTTGGCTCATGACCGAGCGCAATCCTAAAAGTAACAGTCCCAAAGCTATCTTGGCAGACCTAGCTTTTGAAGAGTCTTCCTTCCCAAAACACACCGATGATTTTGATGAGGTGAGTCGCTTTTTAGAAGAACATGCCAGTTTCTCTTTTAACCTAGGAGACTTTGACGCCATCTGGCAAGAATACTTAGAACACTAGCATGATTCATTGGGTTTGGGCTAGTAATTTCTCCACCCCTTTGCTATAATAAAAAGAAATAAAAGGATTAGAGAGGTTCTTTATTTGAAGGAACATTCAATAGACATTCAACTGAGTCATCCAGATGACCTGTTTCATCTTTTTGGTTCCAATGAACGCCATCTTCGTTTGATGGAAGAAGAGCTTGATGTTGTGATTCATGCCCGTACGGAGATTGTGCAGGTTTTGGGAGAAGAAGCTGCATGTGAGGAAGCCCGTCAGGTTATCCAAGCCTTGATGGTTTTGGTGAATCGTGGGATGACGGTTGGGACGCCAGATGTGGTGACTGCAATTAGCATGGTCAAAAACGATGAAATCGACAAGTTTGTCGCCCTTTACGAAGAAGAAATCATCAAGGATAATACTGGGAAGCCTATCCGTGTCAAAACCTTGGGTCAAAAACTTTATGTGGACAGTGTTAAACAGCATGATGTGACCTTTGGAATTGGGCCAGCAGGTACAGGGAAGACCTTCCTTGCAGTGACCTTGGCTGTGACAGCTCTTAAACGTGGTCAGGTTAAGCGGATTATCCTAACACGCCCGGCAGTGGAAGCTGGCGAGAGTCTAGGTTTTCTTCCGGGTGATCTTAAAGAGAAGGTAGATCCTTACCTTCGACCTGTTTATGATGCCTTGTATCAGATTCTAGGCAAAGACCAGACGACTCGTCTCATGGAGCGTGAAATTATCGAGATTGCACCCCTTGCCTATATGCGTGGACGGACCTTGGAGGATGCTTTTGTCATTCTCGATGAGGCGCAAAATACGACTATCATGCAGATGAAGATGTTTTTGACTCGTTTAGGCTTTAATTCTAAGATGATTGTCAATGGAGATATCAGTCAGATTGACCTTCCGCGTAATGTCAAGTCCGGTTTGATTGATGCCCAAGAAAAGCTCAAGAACATTCACCAGATTGACTTTGTTCATTTTTCAGCCAAGGATGTGGTTCGCCATCCAGTTGTCGCTCAGATTATCCGAGCCTATGAACCAGTACCAGTTAAAAATGAAGAGCGTGAAGAAAACCAAGAAGAAACAGAATAGCAAAAAAGAGCAGTTCAGGTGGAATTGCTCTTTCTTTTATCTGATAATAAGATTTTTTAGACTAGTTCGTCAATTGGAGTATGTTTTTTATCGAGATCTTGAGCTACTGGAAGACTGGTTAAGTAACCTTGATAAGTGGTAACACCTTGACGCAAGCCCTGATCCTCAGAGATTGCTTGCACAAAACCTTTACCAGCCAAAGCTTCGATATAAGGAAGAGTGACATTGGTTAGGGCAATGGTTGAAGTACGGGCTACCGCACCGGGGATGTTAGCAACGGCATAGTGGAGCACACCGTGTTTTTCATAGACAGGCTCATCGTGCGTTGTCACACGGTCAGCTGTCTCGATAACACCACCTTGGTCAACAGCAACGTCAACGATGACTGATCCTGAACGCATTTGCTTGACCATCTCATCTGTGACCAGTTTTGGTGCTTTGGCACCTGGAATGAGAACCGCCCCAATAACAACATCCGCATCTCTCACACTGGCTTCGATGTTAAATGAATTGGACATGAGAGTTTGAATTTGGTGACCAAAGACCTCCTCTAAAACGGAGAGACGTTTAGCACTGATATCAAGGATGGTCACTTGCGCTCCCAATCCTAAAGCGATGCGGGCAGCATGTGTACCTACGACACCACCACCGATGATGGTTACTTTCCCTTTAGGTACACCCGGCACACCACCCAGTAGGACGCCAGAACCTCCTGCTTGCTTAGTTAGGAAATGAGCACCGATTTGGACTGCCATACGGCCTGCAACCTCACTCATAGGAACGAGGAGTGGTAACTGACCTTGGGAATCACGAACAGTTTCATAGGCAATCCCTGTTGTTTTTGCTTCCAACATAGCATCTGCTAATTCTGGAGCAGCGGCCATGTGCAAGTAGGTGAAGAGAAGCAGGTCGTCACGTAAGTAACCATATTCAGAAGCTAGTGGTTCTTTTACTTTCACGACCAACTCAGCTGCCCAGGCTTCACCAGCAGTAGCGACAATTTCAGCTCCTTGCTTTTGATAGTCAGCATCAGTAAAGCCAGAACCTAGACCAGCCTTTGTTTCGATAAGGACGCGATGACCACGGCCGACTAAGCTGTGGACACCAGCAGGTGTTAGGGCAACACGGTTTTCATTATTCTTAATTTCTTTTGGAATTCCGATTAACATAGAGAAAAACTCCCTTTCTATTGACGGGTTGTAAATGATTTATCACAATTATCTATAAAATAAGGTGATGATTTTATTCTATATGAAACCGCTTTAAAAAGCAAGAAAAACTTGTTGTAACTTCTTTTTTATGCTAGACTGATAGAAAATACTTTTGAATGGTAGAAACGTATGGAATCAATCTTTTTAAAACTAGCTCAGTATCCCATAGCCGAGACTGAGCGTTTATTGCTTAGACCTGTAACTTTGGATGATGCAGAAGCTATGTTTGAGTGTGCATCAGATAAGAAAAAAGGAGATTCTCTTGGACGAAAAGCAAATTATAAAGTTAAAGGACGTTGAATTTGTAGGAATTGGTACTTTTGAAGGGGAAATAGTTTTTTTTGATAAGAAAACAGGCAGGATGTTCTTAGGTCATTCTAAAACAAAGTTTAAAGTGTCTCCTGTTGCTTTCTCAGCAGGAGCAACACTTATACTTTATGTGATTGTAAGAGAAATAAGTAAAATTCAGGTATTCAGTGGTTTTTGGCCCTTGATTTTTGGTTTTTTTCTAATGATCATTGTCTCAAAACTCCTCTACAGACCTGCTTTGAATGAAGAATTAATTATTAGTCCTTTTGTACTTTCAAACGTTGATATGATAACTTTTCTTAAAAACGAGAAGAAAAATATAGTGAAGAGTCATCTCATCATACTACTGGGATTTCTTTTTCCAGTGCTTTTTTCTATAGTTTATTTATTGACTTCTAATTTTTTATTTTTGTTTTTAGCCATTTTATTTTTTATGTTTCCTCTATTGTTATTAAACACGAAACCAATACAGAGATTTAAAGTAGTTCATATGTTAGACAAAAAATATTCCACTAAGGAAAATGATATATGAAAAAATATTTAAAAAATATGGTTCCGATAGGAACAATTGATAAAAATCCAGTTTATTTTGATAAAAAAGATTCTAGTTTATACATAGTAAGAAAAAAGACTTCTTTTTTGGAAACTGCTGGCAGTAGCATGATCATGATTATTTATGGCATAATTGGAAAAGTCAATTCCAAATACTATTCAACCATTCTGGGAAGATATCAATTTCTAATGATTGGCATCCTGATTTCCTTTATAATAGCCTTTGTTGTTTGTTATGCGACCTTCCATCGTGAGAGAGAAGTGGAAAAACTTCAATTAGAGGAAAAAGCAATGAGGGACTTTGTGTTAAGAGAACGAAAAAATATCTTGTTTACTTATTTATCTCTTATCATATTACCACTAATTATAATATTCTTTGCATACCTCTTTATCACATATAGCAACATTTCATGGGGAGTTGTTTCAGTTTTATTTATGACTATATATTTTATGTTCTTTTATAATAAAATCTTCCAAAGAGGAAAAATCATAAATGAACTGTATAAAACTTATAAATGATAAAGATAATTATGAAAAGTAACACTAAAAATTTCATTGCCCTAGGTATATATCAGGGAAAATCTGTCTACTATAACAATGAAAATCATCAACTGTTATATTCAACAAAGGATAAAACCAATGGAGCAACTGCTCTTACTGGTTACAGTTCAATTGCTCTTGTTTTATATAGTGTTTTAAGAAGTATAAGTAAAAATGGTAAAGTACCAACAGATTTTCGGTTGCTGTCTTTGGTCCTTGCTTATATTATCATTAGTATTGGTAGCAGTCTATTCCTTTATTATGTTTTAAATCGTGTCATTGAGTTAGAAGAATTTCAAATTGATTTAAGAAATTATCAAGACTTTTTAAAGCAAGAAAAAAGGAATGTTTTAATATTATATATAACGATGCTCTGTTTTTTGATTATAGGAATAGTGACTGGAATTATTTTCATAAGTTCAGGTAATTATATTAGTCTTGTATTAACTTTATCATCATATTTTATTGTATGCACTATTTTAAATACCAAATTGATTAAACGTGGCATGATATTGAGAAAGTTATACAAAGAATTAGAAAATAAAGATATTTAATTGAAAGATCGAGTTCTATAGATTTTTTAATTTATTGAAAAATTAGAATAAGCTGATTAAGCTGTGATTTTTAATTAAACGGACTTAGAGTTAGGTCAATTTAGGAGGTTAATGTGAAAGAAAAAACAGTTAGAGAAGTTGAAGAATTAAATAAAGCTTATTTTAAAAGTTTAGCGAACACTCGCGCATCTGCAAGTATGATGTTTATTTCGTTTACAGGAGTATTTATATTATCTTTAATTATTTGGGTTTTTTCCTGGTATTTAAAAGAGGTTTTATTAATAAATCCATTAACTTATTGGTTTTTTGATCTTCTCATTTTCTTCTTACTTTATTTAATTGTTGCTTTTTTTATTCCATTAGCAGGAATGTTTGCATATAAAAGACAAATTTTAGCAACCTTTTCTCTGATGATAGTTTATATTGGAATATACTTTTCATTACAAATGATGATGCTGATAATTCTTGTAACATCAATCTCGACGAAGGAATTTTCGCTTGGATTCCCTAAGTATTCTCCAATTTTTATTCCATTTTTGTTAATTTCTACAGTTTGTGGCTTTATTTATCAATATTTCTGGTTAAAACGCCAGTTAAAAAAAGGTTTCTCTGTAAATAGGACAATGGGGAATTATTTTGCTAAATCTAATGCATATGGTAGAAACTCTCTTTACATCATTTTTGGACTTTCTATGTTGGCTGCCTTACTTTCAGGTAAATTGATACTTATTTTTGGAATTCTTGGAGCTCTTCTTTTCAGCTATGCATTTTCTCAATTGATTACAGAAGTCGCCTATCTTTTATATCTTAAAACTCAAAGCAAGGAATATTGGGAAGATGTACCTACGAAAAAAGAGACTTTTCGAGATTTATTTAAGGGTTTCAGTTTAAAGAAAGCAAAAATTAGAATTTTCCTTGAGATTTTGTTTTGTTCAATATTTCTAGGTATTATGTATAATATAGGCTATTTTAGTCCTAGTTCATACACCCCCCTTTGGCTTATTTGGTTTGGGAGAATATTTATAATTTTGATAGGACTGGATATTTTGGTAAGTTTTATTCTTTATGTCATAAAAAAAGTAAATACTAGATTCCAAAAAGGAAAGAAAAAATGATGAATCTTCATTGTCAGTAGGACTCTGAATTATGTAATTATTGATTTTAAGAAACATTTAGAAATGCTTCCAAAGACCAGAAAACTCTCTGCTCTAGAATCAGTTATCTGGTATTCTTTGTTCGCGCTTCTTGTTATCACTTCTTTTTTATGCTAGACTTGTAGAAAATATTTGTAAATGGAGGAAAAGTATGGAATCGATCTTTTTAAAACTAACTCAGCATCCCACAGTCGAGACAGGGCGTTTATTGCTTAGACCTGTAACCTTGGATGATGCAGAAGCAATGTTTGCCTATGCCTCAGACAAGGATAATACACGTTACACATTTCCAACCAATCAAAGCTTGGAAGAAACCAAGAATAGCATTGCTCAGTTCTACTTGACCAATCCCTTGGGACGCTGGGGAATAGAATTAAAAAGCAATGGTCAGTTTATTGGAACCATTGATTTGTACAAGATTGATTCTGTTCTTAAGAAGGCAGCTATTGGCTACATTATCAATAAAAAGTATTGGAATCAAGGATTGACGACAGAAGCCAATCGTGCCGTAATTGAGCTAGCTTTTGAGAAGATTGGAATGAACAAGTTGACCGCCCTTCACGATAAGGACAATCCTGCATCTGGAAAGGTCATGGAGAAATCAGGCATGTGTTTTTCCCATGCAGAACCATATGCTTGTATGGACCAGCATGAAGAAGGCCGAATCGTTACAAGAGTTCATTATGTCTTGACCAAGGAAGACTATTTTGCAAATAAATAAGCAGTTGAGAAGAAATTTTCAACTGTTTTTTCTTCCTCTTACGAATAATCTAAGAGAGGAGAAAATATGGAAGCAATTATCGAGAAAATTAAAGAGTATAAAATCATTGTCATCTGTACTGGTCTGGGCTTGGTTGTAGGCGGATTTTTCCTGCTAAAGCCAGCTCCACACACACCTGTCAAAGAAACGAATTTGCAGGCAGAAGTTGCAGCTGTTTCCAAGGATTCGGTATCCGAAAAGGATGTGAAGAAGGAAGAAAAGGAAGAACCCCTTGAACAAGATCTAATCACAGTAGATGTAAAAGGCGCTGTTAAAGCACATGGAATTTATGACTTGCCTGTAGGTAGTCGAGTCAATGACGCTGTTCAGAAGGCAGGTGGCTTGACAGAGCAAGCAGACAGCACGTCGCTCAATCTAGCTCAGAAAGTTAGTGACGAGGCTCTGGTTTACGTTCCAGCTAAGGGAGAAGAATCAGCTAGTCAACAGGCAGGTTCTGGAGCGCCTTCTTCAACAAGCAAGGACAAGAAGGTCAATCTCAACAAGGCCAGTCTGGAAGAACTCAAGCAGGTAAAGGGACTGGGAGGAAAACGAGCTCAGGACATTATCGATTATCGTGAGGCAAATGGGAAATTTAAGTCGGTCGATGAACTCAAGAAGGTCTCTGGAATTGGTGCCAAGACCATAGAAAAGTTAAAAGATTATGTTACAGTGGATTAAGAATTTCTCTATTCCCCTAATTTACCTTAGTTTTCTGTTGCTTTGGCTTTACTACGCCATTTTCTCATCATCTTATCTCGCACTGCTAGGTTTTGTTTTTCTGCTAGTCTGTCTCTTTATCCAATTTCCGTGGAAATCTGCTGGTAAAGTTCTAATAATTTGCGGAATCTTTGGATTTTGGTTTCTGTTTCAAACTTGGCAACAGAGTCAAGCGAGTCAAAACCTAGCGGATTCTGTTGAAAGGGTACGGATTCTGCCCGACACTATTAAGGTCAATGGTGATAGCTTATCCTTTCGGGGCAAGGCTGACGACCGTATTTTCCAAGTCTATTATAAACTCCAGTCTGAGGAGGAGAAAGAACAATTTCAAACTTTAACAGCCCTTCATGATTTGGAACTAGAAGGGAAGCTTTCGGAGCCAGAGGGGCAGAGAAATTTTGGTGGTTTTGACTACCAGGCTTATCTGAAGACTCAGGGAATTTATCAAACTCTCAATATCAAAAAAATCCAGTCACTTCAAAAGGTTGGCAGTTGGGATATAGGAGAAAATCTATCCAGTTTACGTCGAAAGGCTGTGGTTTGGATTAAGACACATTTTCCAGACCCTATGCGCAATTACATGACAGGGCTTTTGCTAGGACATCTGGATACAGATTTTGAGGAAATGAATGAGCTTTATTCTAGTTTAGGAATTATCCACCTTTTTGCCTTGTCGGGTATGCAGGTAGGCTTTTTCATGGATGGATTTAAGAAACTTCTCTTGCGATTGGGCTTGACCCAAGAAAAGTTGGAATGGCTGACTTATCCCTTTTCCCTTATCTATGCAGGGCTGACAGGATTTTCAGCATCAGTCATTCGTAGTCTCTTGCAGAAGCTACTGGCTCAACATGGTGTTAAGGGCTTGGATAATTTTGCCTTGACGGTCCTTATCCTCTTTATCATCATGCCTAACTTTTTCTTGACAGCAGGAGGTGTTTTGTCTTGTGCCTACGCTTTTATCTTGACCATGACCGGCAAAGAAGGGGAGGGGCTTAAGGCTATTGCTAGAGAAAGTCTGGTTATTTCTTTGGGAATATTACCCATCTTATCCTTCTATTTTGCGGAATTTCAGCCTTGGTCCATCCTTTTGACCTTTATCTTTTCCTTTCTATTTGACTTGGTCTTCTTACCGCTCTTGTCTATCTTATTTGCCCTTTCCTTTCTCTATCCAGTTATTCAGCTGAATTTTATCTTTGAATGGTTGGAGAGGGTGATTCGCTTGGTATCGCAGGTGGCAAGTAGGGCACTGGTCTTTGGACACCCCAATTCATGGATGTTGATGCTACTATTAATTTCCTTGGCTTTAGTCTATGATTTGAGAAAAAATATTAAAAGGCTAGCAGTATTGAGCTTATTGATTACAGGTCTCTTTTTCTTGACCAAGCATCCACTGGAAAATGAAGTTACCATGCTGGATGTGGGGCAAGGAGAAAGTATTTTCCTACGGGATGTAACTGGGAAAACCATTCTCATAGATGTGGGTGGCAAGGCAGAATCTGATAAGAAAATCGAAAAATGGCAAGAAAAGGCGATGACCAGCAATGCCCAGCGAACTTTGATCCCCTATCTCAAAAGTCGCGGAGTATCCAAGATTGATCAGCTAGTTTTGACAAATACGGACAAGGAGCATGTTGGTGATTTCCTGGAGGTGATCAAGGCTTTCCATGTAGGGGAGATCTTAGTATCAAAAGGCAGTTTGAAGCAGAAAGAATTTGTGGCAGAACTACAGGCGACTCAAACAAAAGTTAGAAGTATAACAGCAGGGGAGAACTTGCCAATTTTTGGAAGTCAGTTAGAAGTCCTATCTCCAAGGAAAATGGGAGATGGAGATCATGAAGATTCCCTGGTTTTGTATGGAAAACTCTTGGATAAAAACTTTCTTTTCACAGGAAATTTGGAGGAAAAAGGAGAGAAGGAATTGCTGAAGCAATATCCTGACTTAGAGGTCGATATCTTGAAAGCAAGCCAACATGGCTCTAAAAAATCATCAAGTTTAGCCTTTCTAGAAACACTCAAACCAGAGTTTACTCTTATTTCAGTTGGAAAGAACAATCGAACGAAACTCCCCCATCAGGAAACCTTGACACGACTGGAAGCTATCAATAGTAAAGTTTACCGAACTGACCAGCAAGGAGCTATACGCTTTAAAGGGTGGAATAGTTGGAAAGTCGAAACGGTTGGTTAATGAGCAGAAACTTTTCAAAAAAATAACTTTTTATCTTGACAAGAGCTAGAAAACTTGGTATCATATAAAAGTTGAGAAAAGCAGAAGTGAGAGCTTCTCGCCTTGTGACATTAAGTTGCCTGGCCCTACGGATGAAAAGTTTCTAAGAAACGCTATCATAACGTGCGGGCTTGTATTATTACGAGTCCGCTATTGTTTTTCTCTAATAAAACAAAAGAGGTGAAAACCATAGCAAAGCAAGACTTATTCATCAATGATGAGATTCGTGTACGTGAAGTTCGCTTGATTGGTCTTGAAGGAGAACAGCTAGGCATCAAGCCACTCAGTGAAGCGCAAGCTTTGGCTGATAACGCTAATGTTGACCTAGTATTGATTCAACCCCAAGCCAAACCGCCTGTTGCAAAAATTATGGACTACGGTAAGTTCAAGTTTGAGTATCAGAAGAAGCAAAAAGAACAACGTAAAAAACAAAGTGTTGTTACTGTGAAAGAAGTTCGTCTAAGTCCAACTATTGACAAGGGTGACTTTGATACAAAACTTCGCAATGCACGCAAATTCCTTGAAAAAGGAAATAAAGTTAAGGTATCTATTCGCTTTAAGGGTCGTATGATTACCCATAAAGAGATTGGTGCAAAAGTTTTAGCCGAGTTTGCTGAAGCAACTCAAGATATTGCCATCATCGAACAACGTGCTAAAATGGATGGACGTCAAATGTTCATGCAATTGGCGCCAGCGACTGACAAAAAATAATTGTCAGAAAGTTAAATAAAGGAGAAAAAATCATGCCAAAACAAAAAACACACCGCGCATCAGCTAAACGTTTCAAACGTACAGGTTCTGGTGGACTTAAACGTTTCCGTGCTTACACTTCTCACCGTTTCCACGGAAAAACTAAAAAACAACGTCGTCATCTTCGTAAAGCATCTATGGTGCATTCAGGAGATTACAAACGTATCAAAGCAATGCTTACTCGCTTGAAATAATAGCTTGACTGTAAGTAAACAATTCTAGGAAATATTTGGAGGAAATAAAACATGGCACGTGTTAAAGGTGGCGTTGTATCACGCAAACGTCGTAAACGTATTCTTAAATTAGCAAAAGGTTACTATGGAGCTAAACACATCTTGTTCCGTACTGCAAAAGAACAAGTAATGAACTCTTACTACTATGCATACCGTGACCGTCGTCAGAAAAAACGTGACTTCCGCAAATTGTGGATCACTCGTATCAACGCGGCAGCACGTATGAACGGACTTTCATACTCACAATTGATGCATGGTTTGAAATTGGCTGAGATCGAAGTTAACCGTAAAATGCTTGCTGACTTGGCTGTTAACGATGCAGTAGCTTTCACAGCTCTTGCAGATGCAGCTAAAGCAAAACTTGGTAAATAATAACTGATAAGACTGGAACAGGATTGTCCCAGTCTTTTTAAAAATAAAGGAGAAAAATATGGCTTCAAAAATGCTACATACTTGCTTGCGAGTAGAAAATCTTGAAAAATCAATTGCATTCTATCAAGATGCTTTTGGATTTAAAGAATTGCGTCGCAGAGATTTTCCAGACCATGCCTTCACGATTGTCTATCTAGGTCTTGAGGGTGATGACTATGAGTTGGAGTTGACTTATAACTACGATCATGGTCCTTATGTGGTTGGAGATGGATTTGCCCATATCGCCCTAAGTACACCTGATCTTGAAGCTCTTCATCAAGAGCATAGTGCAAAAGGATATGAAGTGACTGAGCCAAATGGTCTACCAGGAACTGCACCTAACTATTACTTTGTCAAAGACCCTGATGGCTACAAGGTCGAAGTCATTCGTGAAAAATAATCTCGTGAGGTCAAGTAGAATGTTCGTTTTCTACTTGACTTTTTTTAGCTGAAAGAGTATACTAGTAAAAATTTAACCTTTAAGGGGAGTCCAGAGAGACTCACAAGGTGTCAGATAAAAGAATAGTACAATTTTCTAGAGGAGACTTTTTGAGTGTGCTCTCTTGTGTTGTACGATTTTAACTGAGGCCTTGCACTAGCAAGGTCTTTTCTTTGTCTGGTCCCCTTAAAATTTAAGGAGGAAAAGTCATGAATCCCACATGTAAGAAACGTTTGGGTGCGATTCGATTGGAAACCATGAAGGTGGTTGCACAGGAGGAAATCGCGCCAGCAATCTTTGAATTAGTCCTAGAGGGGGAAATGGTTGAAGCCATGAGAGCAGGCCAATTTCTTCATTTGCGTGTGCCTGATGATGCCCATCTTTTGCGTCGCCCTATTTCAATTTCGTCTATTGATAAGGTAAACAAGCAGTGCCGTCTCATTTATCGGATTGAAGGGGCTGGCACAGCTATTTTCTCAACCTTAAGTCAGGGTGACACTCTTGATGTGATGGGGCCTCAGGGAAATGGTTTTGACTTGTCTGACCTAGATGAGCAGAGCCAGGTTCTCCTCGTTGGTGGTGGAATTGGTGTACCTCCTTTACTTGAGGTGGCCAAGGAATTGCATGCGCGTGGAGTAAAAGTAGTGACAGTCCTTGGTTTTGCTAATAAGGATGCTGTTATTCTTGAAAAGGAATTGTCTCAATATGGTCAAGTCTTTGTAACGACAGATGATGGTTCTTATGGTATCAAGGGAAATGTTTCCGTTGTTATCAAGGATTTAGACAATCAATTTGATGCTGTTTACTCATGTGGGGCTCCAGGAATGATGAAGTATATCAATCAAACCTTTTATGACCACCCAAGAGCCTATCTATCTTTGGAATCTCGAATGGCTTGTGGGATGGGGGCTTGCTATGCCTGTGTCCTAAAAGTGCCAGAAAGCGAGACGGTCAGCCAACGTGTCTGTGAAGATGGTCCTGTTTTCCGCACAGGAACAGTTGTATTATAAGGAGAAAATTATGACTAGAAATCGTTTACAAGTTTCTCTACCAGGCTTGGATTTGAAAAATCCGATTATTCCAGCATCAGGCTGTTTTGGTTTTGGTCAAGAGTATGCCAAGTACTATGATTTAGACCTTTTGGGTTCTATTATGATCAAGGCGACAACTCTTGAACCCCGTTTTGGCAATCCAACTCCAAGGGTGGCAGAAACACCCGCTGGTATGCTTAATGCAATCGGTTTGCAAAATCCTGGTTTGGAAGTTGTTTTGGCTGAAAAGTTACCTTGGCTAGAAAGAGAGTATCCAAATCTTCCCATTATTGCCAATGTAGCTGGTTTTTCAAAACAAGAGTATGCGGCTGTTTCTCATGGTATTTCCAAGGCAACTAATGTGAAGGCTATTGAGCTCAATATTTCTTGTCCCAACGTAGATCACTGTAATCATGGACTCTTGATTGGTCAAGATCCTGATCTGGCTTATGATGTGGTGAAAGCAGCTGTGGAAGCTTCTGATGTGCCAGTTTATGTCAAATTAACCCCTAGTGTGACCGATATCGTTACTGTCGCAAAAGCTGCAGAAGATGCGGGGGCAAGTGGCTTAACCATGATCAATACTCTGGTTGGAATGCGTTTTGACCTCAAAACCAGAAAACCAATCTTGGCCAATGGAACAGGTGGGATGTCTGGTCCAGCAGTCTTTCCAGTAGCCCTCAAACTCATCCGCCAAGTAGCTCAAACAACAGACCTGCCTATCATTGGAATGGGAGGAGTGGATTCGGCAGAAGCTGCCTTAGAAATGTATCTGGCTGGAGCATCTGCTATTGGAGTTGGAACAGCCAACTTTACCAATCCATATGCCTGTCCTGATATCATTGAAAATTTACCAAAGGTTATGGATAAATATGGTGTCAGCAGTCTAGAAAATCTCCGCAAGGAAGTAAAAGAGTCTCTGAGGTAAACTGCAATCAATCTGTTCTTGATTTTTTATCAGTTTGTAATGTTGATTATAGAGAATTTTGATACAATAAAATAGAAAGAACAGAGGAAGAAAGTTTATGAAGAAATTGAGATTTGTTTTTTTAGCTCTGCTATTTTTCTTAGCCAGACCAGAGAGTGCAATGGCTAGTGATGGTACTTGGCAAGGAAAACAATACCTGAAAGCAGATGGGAATCAAGCAGCCAATGAGTGGGTTTTTGATGCTCACTATCAATCTTGGTTTTATATAAAAGAAGATGCCAACTATGCTGAAAATGAATGGCTAAAGCAAGGTGACGATTATTTTTACCTCAAATCTGGTGGCTATATGGCCAAGTCAGAATGGGTAGAAGAAAAGGGAGCGCTCTATTATCTTGACCAAGATGGAAAGATGAAAAGAAATGCTTGGCTAGGTACTTCCTATGTTGGTGCAACAGGTGCCAAGGTAATAGAAGACTGGGTATATGATTCTCAATATGATGCTTGGTTTTATATCAAAGCAGATGGACAACACGCAGAGAAAGAATGGCTCCAAATTAAGGGCAAGGACTATTATTTCAAATCTGGTGGTTATTTACTGACAAGTCAGTGGATTGAACAGGCTTATGTAAGTGCTAGTGGCGCAAAAGTACAGCAAGGTTGGCTTTTTGACAAACAATACCAATCTTGGTTTTATATCAAAGAAAATGGAAATCATGCTGATAAAGAATGGATTTTCGAAAATGGTCACTATTATTATCTAAAATCCGGTGGCTATATGGCAGTTAATGAATGGATTTTGGATAAGGAGTCATGGTTTTATCTCAAGTCTGATGGCAAAATGGCTGAGAAAGAATGGGTATACGATTCTAAAAGTCAAGCCTGGTACTACTTCAAATCCGGTGGCTACATGGCAAAAAATGAGACTATTGATGGTCATCAGCTTGGAAGCGACGGTAAATGGCTTGGAGAAAAAGCTACAAATGAAAATGCTGCTTATTATCAAGTAGTACCTGTCACAGCAAATGTCTATAATGCAGATGGTGAAAAGCTCTCCTATATATCGCAAGGTAGTGTTGTTTGGCTAGATAAGGATAGAAAAAGTGATGACAAGCGCCTGGCTATTACTATTTCTGGTTTGTCAGGCTATATGAAAACAGAAGATTTACAAGCACTAGATGCTAGCAAGGATTTTATCCCTTATTATGAGAGTGATGGACATCGTTTTTATCACTATGTGGCTCAGAATGCTAGCATCCCAGTATCTACTCATCTTTCTGATATGGAAGTAGGCAAGAAATATTATTCGGCAGATGGACTGCATTTTGAAGGTTTTAACCTTGAAAATCCCTTTCTTTTTAAAGATTTGACAGAGGTTACAAACTATAGTGCTGAAGACTTGGATAAGGTATTTAGTCTGTTAAATATTGACAATAGTCTCTTGGAAAATAAGGGAGCTACCTTTAAGGAAGCTGAAGAACATTACCATATTAATGCCCTCTATCTCCTTGCCCATAGCGCCTTAGAAAGCGACTGGGGACGTAGCAAGATTGCCAAAGATAAGAATAATTTCTTTGGAATTACAGCCTATGATACGACCCCGTACCTTTCTGCCAAGACATTTGATGATGTGGATAAGGGGATTTTAGGAGCAAGCAAGTGGATTAAGGAAAATTATATCGATAGGGGCAGAACTTTCCTTGGAAACAAGTCGTCTGGTATGAATGTTGAATATGCCTCAGACCCTTATTGGGGTGAAAAAATTGCTAGTGTGATGATGAAAATCAATGAGAAACTAGGTGGTAAAGATTAGTCCTATAATTGGATATGATTTGAGTGAATAGTAAGTTAAAAATCCTGATTTCAAGTAAAATCAGGATTTTTTCATGGATGAGATTTTTTCGGGGTCTGGTGTGACACGGAGGGTCTTTTGTCCTGTGTAAGTGACAAAGCCTGGTTTTCCGCCAGTTGGTTTATTGAGTTTCTTGACTTCAATCATATCTACCTGCACCAGATTTGACAGGCGACCTTGAGAGAAGTAGGCTGCAAGTTCTGCTGCGTCTGTTTTGACTTCATCAGATGGGTCTAGGTTGCCTGAGATGACAACGTGGCTTCCAGGAATGTCCTTGGCATGGAACCAAAGTTCCTCCTTGCGGGCCATTTTAAAGGTTAGCTCCTCGTTTTGTAGGTTGTTTCGGCCGACATAGATGATGGTTTTGCCATCGCTTGCTAGATATTGTTCTGGTTTTTTGCGTTTCTGGATTTTTTCCCGTTGTCTTCTGCGGATAAAACCTGTTTGAATCAATTCTTCACGAATTTCAGCGATTTCTTCCAGCCCAGCTTGGTTGAGAACAGTTTCCACACTTTCCAGATAGAGAATGGTTGCCTTTGTTTCTTCAATCAGATCAGTCAAGTATTTGACAGCTTCTTTGAGTTTCTGATACCGTTTAAAATAGCGTTGGGCATTCTGGTTGGGAGTCAGAGCCTTATCAAGCGCAATCGTGATAGGTTGGTTGGTATAGTAGTTGTCTAGGATAACCTGGTCTTGGTCGTTAGGCACTTGGTGGAGGAAGGTTGTCAGCAATTCTCCTTTTTGTCGAAATTCTTCAGCGTTGTCTGTTGCTAGTAACTCTTTTTCCTGTTTTTTCAGCTTATGTCGATTTTTTTGAAGTTCATTTTCAACACGACGAATGAGTTCACTGGCTTGCTGTTTGACACGGTCGCGTTCAGCCTTGTCCTTATAGTAGGTATCCAACAAATCAGAAAGACTTGCAAAAGTCTCTCCTACATGATTTGCAAAAGGAACTGGACTGAAGGAAGTCTCAGTCAAGCATGGTTTGGTTTCTTGATTGAAAAAGTTACGGAAAGTAGGTAGTTTATCACTAACCAGTATGCTTTCCAATTCATTTGCCGTATCACGTCCCAGACCTTGAAAGAGGTTTTGAAGGTTCTTAGCTCTCGTTTCCTGAGTTTGTAGGATTTCAAAGAGCTTTTCATCCTTGATCGTAAAAGGATTGAGAGATTCCGTACTTGGCGGAGCGATGTAGGTTGACCCAGGAAGCAAGGTACGGTAGCTATTTTGTGAAAAGCCAACATGTTTGATGACTTCGAGGATTTTGTGGCTACTTTTATCAACCAGTAGAATATTACTGTGTTTCCCCATGATTTCGATAATCAAGGTAGCCTGAATATGGTCCCCAATCTCGTTTTTATTGGAAACTGTCATTTCCACAATACGGTCATTTTCCACTTGCTCAATCGATTCAATCAGGGCACCCTGCAAATATTTTCTTAAAACCATGATAAAGGTAGAAGGCTGGGCTGGGTTTTCAAAAGTTGTTTGGGTCAGCTGAATGCGTCCAAAAACTGGATGGGCAGAAAGGAGCAGGCGATGACTTTGGCGATTGCTACGGATTTGCAAGACCAACTCTTGTTCAAAAGGCTGATTGATTTTCTGGATGCGACCGTTCACTAATTCTCTTCGCAATTCCTCAACCATGTGGTGTAAAAAAAATCCGTCAAATGACATCGTTCTCTCCTTGTGATTGTATTCCATAGTATTATATCAAAAAGGTAGAATAAAATCATGGAAATGTGGTATAATAAAGCCAAGTAAAGAGAAACGAGAAGCACATGTATATTGAAATGGTAGATGAAACTGGTCAAGTTTCAAAAGAAATGTTGCAACAAACCCAAGAAATTTTGGAATTTGCAGCCCAAAAATTAGGCAAAGAAGACAAGGAGATGGCAGTCACTTTTGTGACCAATGAGCGTAGTCATGAACTTAATCTGGAGTACCGTGACACAGACCGTCCGACAGATGTCATCAGCCTTGAATATAAGCCAGAGTTGGAAATTGCCTTTGACGAGGAAGATTTGCTTGAAAATCCGGAATTGGCAGAGATGATGTCTGAGTTTGATGCCTATATTGGGGAACTGTTCATCTCTATCGATAAGGCTCATGAGCAGGCCGAGGAATACGGCCACAGCTTTGAGCGTGAGATGGGCTTCTTGGCAGTACACGGCTTTTTACATATCAATGGATATGATCACTACACTCCGGAAGAAGAAGCGGAGATGTTCGGTTTACAAGAAGAAATTTTGACAGCCTATGGACTCACAAGACAATAAACGAAAATGGAAAAATCGTGACCTGATATCTAGTTTAGAATTTGCCCTCACAGGGATTTTTACTGCTATCAAGGAAGAACGCAATATGCGAAAACATGCAGTGACGGCTCTCGTGGTCATCCTAGCAGGTTTTGTTTTTCAGGTGTCACGAATCGAATGGCTCTTTCTCCTATTGAGCATTTTCTTGGTAGTAGCTTTTGAAATTATCAATTCTGCTATTGAAAATGTGGTGGATTTGGCCAGTCACTATCACTTTTCCATGCTGGCTAAAAATGCCAAGGATATGGCGGCTGGCGCGGTATTAGTGGTCTCTCTTTTCGCAGCCTTAACAGGCGCATTGATTTTTCTCCCACGAATCTGGGATTTATTATTTTAAACAGTAAGAGGAAATTATGACTTTTAAATCAGGCTTTGTAGCCATTTTAGGACGTCCCAACGTTGGGAAGTCAACCTTTTTAAACCACGTTATGGGGCAAAAGATTGCCATCATGAGTGACAAAGCGCAGACAACGCGCAACAAAATCATGGGAATTTACACGACCGATAAGGAGCAAATTGTCTTTATCGATACACCAGGGATTCACAAGCCAAAGACGGCCCTTGGAGATTTCATGGTTGAATCTGCCTATAGTACCCTTCGTGAAGTGGATACCGTCCTTTTTATGGTACCTGCTGATGAGGCGCGTGGTAAGGGAGACGATATGATTATCGAGCGTCTCAAGGCTGCTAATGTACCAGTGATTTTGGTGGTGAACAAGATCGATAAGGTTCACCCAGATCAGCTTTTGTCTCAGATTGATGATTTCCGTAATCAGATGGACTTCAAGGAAATTGTACCAATCTCAGCTCTTCAAGGGAATAACGTCTCTCGTCTAGTGGATATTTTGAGTGAAAATCTAGATGAAGGTTTCCAATATTTCCCGTCTGATCAAATTACAGACCATCCAGAGCGTTTCTTGGTTTCAGAAATGGTTCGCGAGAAAGTCTTGCACCTAACTCGTGAAGAGATTCCGCATTCTGTCGCAGTAGTTGTGGATTCTATGAAACGAGATGAAGAGACAGACAAGGTTCACATTCGTGCAACCATTATGGTCGAGCGTGATAGTCAAAAAGGAATTATCATCGGTAAAGGTGGTGCTATGCTTAAGAAAATCGGTAGCATGGCCCGTCGTGATATTGAACTCATGCTAGGAGACAAGGTCTTCCTAGAAACCTGGGTCAAGGTCAAGAAAAATTGGCGCGATAAAAAGCTAGATTTGGCTGACTTTGGCTATAATGAAAAAGAATACTAAGTAGAGGTGGGCTCATGCCTGCTTCTTGTTTTTACAGAAGGAGGACTTATGCCTGAATTACCTGAGGTTGAAACTGTTCGTCGTGGCTTAGAAAAATTGATTTTGGGTAAGAAGATTTCGAGTATAGAAATTCGCTATCCCAAGATGATTAAGACAGATTTGGACGAGTTTCAAAAGAAAGTGCCTGGTCAAGTTGTTGAGTCAATGGGACGTCGTGGTAAATATTTACTTTTCTACCTGACAGACAAGGTCTTGATTTCCCATCTGCGCATGGAGGGCAAGTATTTTTACTATCCGGACCAGGTTCCTGAACGCAAGCATGCCCATGTTTTCTTTCAGTTTGAAGATGGTGGCACGCTTGTTTATGAGGATGTTCGCAAGTTTGGTACTATGGAACTCTTGGCGCCTGACCTTTTGGAAGCCTACTTTCTTTCTAAAAAACTAGGACCTGAACCAAGCGAACAAGACTTTGATGTGCAGGTCTTTCAAGTAGCTCTAGCTAAGTCTAAAAAGCCTATCAAATCCCATCTCCTAGACCAGACCTTGGTAGCTGGACTTGGTAATATCTATGTGGATGAGGTTCTCTGGCGAGCTCAGGTTTATCCAGCCAGACCTTCCCAGACTTTGACAGCAGAAGAAGCGACAGCTATTCATGACCAGACCATTGCTGTATTGGGACAGGCTGTTGAAAAAGGTGGTTCCACCATCCGAACTTATACCAATGCCTTTGGGGAAGATGGAACCATGCAGGATTTTCATCAAGTCTATGACAAGGCTGGTCAAGAATGTGTACGCTGTGGTACCATCATTGAGAAAATCCAACTAGGTGGACGAGGCACCCATTTTTGTCCTCAGTGCCAAAGGAGGGGCTGATGGGAAAAATCATTGGAATCACTGGGGGAATTGCCTCCGGTAAGTCAACCGTGACAAATTTTCTAAGAAAGCAAGGCTTTCAAGTAGTGGATGCCGACGCAGTCGTTCACCAACTACAGAAACCTGGTGGTCGTCTGTTTGAGGCTCTAGTCCAGCACTTCGGGCAAGAAATTATCCTTGAAAACGGAGAACTTAATCGCCCTATCCTAGCTAGTCTTATCTTTTCAATTCCTGAAGAACAGGAATGGTCTAAGCGAGTCCAAGGAAAGATTATCCGTGAGGAACTAGCTACGTTAAGAGACCAGTTGGCTCAGACAGAAGAGATTTTCTTCATGGATATTCCCCTACTTTTTGAGCAGGACTATGCCTCTTGGTTTAATGAGACTTGGTTGGTCTATGTGGATCGAGATATCCAAGTAGAACGTTTAATGAAAAGGGATCAGCTATCCAAGAATGAAGCTGAGTCTCGTCTGGCAGCCCAGTGGCCTTTAGAAAAAAAGAAAGATTTGGCCATCCATGTTCTAGACAACAATGGAAATCAGGATCATCTTCTTACTCAAGTGCGTATCCTTCTTGAGGGAGGTAGCTAAGATGACAGAGATTAACTGGAAGGATAATCTGCGCATTGCCTGGTTCGGTAATTTTCTGACAGGAGCCAGTATTTCTTTGGTTGTGCCCTTTATGCCCATCTTTGTGGAAAATCTAGGTGTTGAGAGCGAGCAAGTCGCTTTTTATGCAGGCTTAGCTATTTCTGTCTCTGCTATTTCTGCGTCGCTCTTTTCTCCTATCTGGGGTATTCTTGCTGACAAATACGGTCGAAAACCCATGATGATTCGAGCAGGCATGGCCATGACCATTACTATGGGAGGCTTGGCCTTTGTCCCAAATATCTATTGGCTAATCTTTCTTCGTTTATTAAACGGTGTATTTGCGGGTTTTGTTCCCAATGCAACGGCCCTGATAGCCAGTCAGGTTCCCAAGGAGAAATCAGGTTCTGCCTTAGGTACTTTGTCTACTGGAGTAGTTGCAGGTACTCTAACTGGTCCCTTTATTGGTGGCTTTATCGCAGAATTATTTGGCATTCGTACTGTTTTCTTACTGGTTGGTAGTTTTCTATTCTTAGCTGCTGTTTTGACTATTTGCTTTATCAAGGAAGATTTTCAACCAGTAGCCAAGGAAAAGGCCATCCCAACAAAGGAATTATTTACATCAGTTAAATACCCCTATCTCTTGGTCAACCTCTTTCTGACCAGTTTTGTCATCCAATTTTCAGCCCAATCAATCGGCCCTATCTTAGCTCTGTATGTACGCGACTTAGGCCAAACAGAGAATCTTCTTTTTGTCTCTGGTTTGATTGTATCCAGTATGGGCTTTTCCAGTATGATGAGTGCAGGAGTCATGGGAAAGCTAGGTGACAAGGCGGGCAACCATCGCCTCTTGGTTGTAGCCCAGTTTTATTCAGTTATCATCTATCTCCTCTGTGCCAATGCCTCTAGCCCCTTTCAACTAGGACTTTATCGTTTCCTCTTTGGATTGGGAACCGGTGCCTTGATTCCCGGAGTTAATGCCCTACTCAGCAAAATGACTCCCAAAGCCGGCATTTCGAGGGTTTTTGCCTTCAATCAGGTATTCTTTTATCTGGGAGGTGTCGTTGGTCCCATGGCAGGTTCTGCAGTAGCAGGTCAATTTGGCTACCATGCAGTATTTTATGCGACAAGCCTTTGTGTTGCCTTTAGTTGTCTCTTTAACCTTCTTCAATTTCGAACATTATTAAAAGTAAAGGAAATCTAGTGCGAGTAAAAATTAATCTCAAATGCTCCTCTTGTGGCAGTATCAATTACCTAACCAGTAAAAATTCAAAAACCCATCCAGACAAGATTGAGGTTTTAAAGTATTGTCCCAAGGAAAGAAAAGTAACCCTACATCTTGAATCTAAGTAGATTTTATGGTAAAATAATAGGGATTTTAAGGAGTTTGATATGTATAACCTATTATTAACCATTTTATTAGTATTATCTGTTGTGATTGTGATTGCAATTTTCATGCAACCAACCAAAAACCAATCCAGCAATGTATTTGATGCCAGCTCAGGTGATTTGTTTGAACGCAGTAAAGCACGCGGTTTCGAAGCTGTAATGCAGCGTTTGACAGGGATTTTAGTCTTTTTCTGGCTAGCCATTGCCTTAGCATTGACGGTATTATCAAGTAGATAAGAAAATAATGGGCAGGACTAGGTCTTTGCCTCTTTTTATTTTTAAAGGATGTTTAAGAAGGTTTTGCAGTAAAAGAAAATTAAAAAATCTAGAAAGAAAATATGAAAGATAGAATAAAAGAATATTTACAAGATAAGGGAAAGGTGACTGTCAATGACTTGGCTCAGGTTTTGGGAAAAGACGGTTCCAAGGATTTTCGTGAGTTGATTAAAACCTTGTCCCTAATGGAAAGAAAACACCAGATTCGCTTTGAAGAAGATGGAAGTCTGACCTTGGAAGTCAAGAAAAAACATGAGATTACTCTCAAGGGGATTTTTCATGCTCATAAAAATGGCTTTGGCTTTGTTAGTCTGGAAGGCGAAGAGGACGACCTTTTTGTAGGGAAAAACGATGTCAACTATGCTATTGATGGTGATACCGTTGAGGTCGTTATCAAGAAAGTCGCTGACCGCAATAAGGGAACAGCAGCAGAAGCAAAAATTATTGATATCTTAGAACACAGCCTGACAACAGTTCTCGGTCAAATCGTTCTAGATCAGGAAAAGCCTAAGTATGCAGGCTACATCCGTTCGAAAAACCAGAAAATCAGTCAACCGATTTATGTTAAGAAGCCAGCTCTAAAGCTAGAAGGAACAGAAGTTCTCAAGGTCTTTATCGATAAATACCCAAGCAAGAAACATGATTTCTTTGTCGCGAGTGTTCTAGATGTGGTTGGGCATTCAACGGATGTCGGAATTGATGTTCTTGAGGTTTTGGAGTCTATGGACATTGTCTCAGAATTTCCAGAGGCTGTTGTTAAGGAAGCAGAAAGTGTGCCTGATGCTCCGTCTCAAAAAGATATGGAAGGTCGTCTAGATCTAAGAGATGAGATTATCTTTACCATTGATGGTGCTGACGCCAAGGACTTGGACGACGCAGTTCACATCAAGCCTTTGAAAAATGGAAATATCGAACTCGGAGTTCACATCGCAGATGTTTCTTATTATGTAACTGAGGGCTCTGCCCTGGACAAGGAAGCCCTTAACCGCGCGACTTCAGTCTATGTAACAGACCGCGTGGTGCCAATGCTTCCAGAACGACTGTCAAATGGCATCTGCTCTCTCAATCCTCAAGTTGACCGTCTAACTCAGTCAGCCATCATGGAGATTGATAAACATGGTCGTGTAGTCAACTACACCATCACACAAACGGTTATCAAGACCAGTTTTCGTATGACCTATAGCGATGTCAATGATATCCTAGCAGGTGACGAGGAAAAGAGACAAGAGTATCAGAAAATTGTTCCAAGTATCGAACTCATGGCTAAGCTCCATGAAATTTTAGAAAACATGCGTGTGAAACGTGGAGCACTCAATTTCGATACCAATGAAGCTAAGATTTTAGTGGATAAACAGGGTAAGCCTGTTGATATCGTTCTTCGTCAGCGTGGCATTGCCGAGCGCATGATTGAGTCTTTCATGTTGATGGCCAATGAAACAGTTGCTGAGCATTTTAGTAAGCTGGATTTGCCTTTTATTTATCGAATCCACGAGGAGCCCAAGGCTGAAAAGGTTCAGAAGTTTATTGATTATGCTTCGAGCTTTGGCTTGCGCATTTATGGGACTGCCAGTGAGATTAGCCAGGAGGCCCTCCAAGACATCATGCGTGCTGTTGAGGGAGAGCCTTATGCGGATGTATTATCCATGATGCTTCTTCGTTCTATGCAGCAGGCTCGCTATTCGGAGCACAATCACGGGCATTATGGTCTAGCGGCTGATTATTACACTCACTTTACTAGTCCGATTCGTCGTTATCCAGACCTTCTTGTTCACCGTATGATTCGGGATTACGGCAGTTCTAAGGAAATAGCAGAGCATTTTGAGCAAGTGATTCCAGAGATTGCGACCCAGTCTTCCAACCGTGAGCGTCGTGCCATTGAGGCTGAGCGTGAAGTCGAAGCCATGAAAAAGGCTGAGTATATGGAAGAATACGTGGGTGAAGAGTACGATGCAGTTGTATCCAGCATTGTCAAATTTGGTCTCTTTGTTGAATTGCCAAACACGGTTGAAGGCTTGATTCACATCACTAATTTGCCTGAATTTTATCATTTCAATGAGCGGAATTTGACTCTTCGTGGGGAAAAATCGGGGACAACCTTCCGTGTAGGTCAGCAAATCCGTATCCGAGTTGAAAGAGCCGACAAGATGACGGGTGAAATTGATTTCTCATATATCCCAAGTGAGTTTGATGTAATTGAAAAAGGCTTGAAACAGTCTAATCGTAGTGACAGAGGGCGTGGTTCAAGTCGTCGTTCAGATAAGAAGGAAGACAAGAGGAAATCAGGACGCTCAAATGATAAGCGCAAGCATTCACAAAAAGACAAGAAGAAAAAGGGCAAGAAACCTTTTTACAAGGAAGTAGCTAAGAAAGGAGCCAAGCATGGCAAAGGGCGAGGGAAAGGTCGTCGCACAAAATAAAAAGGCGCGTCACGACTATACAATCGTAGATACGCTAGAGGCAGGGATGGTCCTGACTGGAACTGAAATCAAGAGTGTACGAGCAGCTCGAATCAATCTCAAGGATGGCTTTGCTCAAGTGAAAAATGGAGAAGTTTGGCTGAGCAATGTTCATATCGCGCCTTACGAAGAGGGAAATATCTGGAACCAGGAACCTGAACGCCGTCGCAAACTCTTGCTCCATAAGAAACAAATTCAAAAATTGGAACAAGAGACCAAAGGGACAGGGATGACCCTGGTTCCCCTTAAAGTCTATATCAAAGATGGCTATGCCAAGCTCCTTTTAGGCCTAGCTAAAGGGAAGCATGACTACGATAAACGGGAGTCTATCAAACGACGTGAGCAAAACCGCGACATCGCGCGCGTGATGAAAGCTGTTAATCAGCGATAAAAAGAGGAATGAAGATGGAAAAACTAGTTGCCTATAAACGCATGCCTTTGTGGAATAAACAAACTATGCCAGAGGCTGTTCAGCAGAAACACAACACCAAGGTTGGGACTTGGGGGAAAATTACTGTCTTGAAGGGAGCTCTCAAGTTTATTGAATTGACAGAGGATGGTGAGGTTCTAGCTGAACACCTATTTGAAGCAGGGGCTGACAATCCCATGGCACAACCACAAGCCTGGCACCGAGTGGAGGCTGTAACAGACGATGTAGAATGGTACTTGGAATTTTATTGTAAACCTGAGGATTATTTCTCTAAAAAATACAATACTAATCCTGTTCATTCAGAGGTCCTAGAGGCTATGCAGACAGTAAAACCAGGGAAAGCCTTAGATTTGGGCTGTGGTCAGGGCCGTAACTCTCTCTTTCTTGCACAGAATGGTTTTGATGTGACAGCTGTAGATCAAAATGAATTGGCCCTTGAAATCTTACAAAGCATTGTGGAGCAAGAAGATTTGGACATGCCTGTTGGTCTCTACGATATCAATTCAGCCAGCATTGGGCAAGAATATGATTTTATCGTATCAACTGTTGTTCTCATGTTTCTACAAGCGGACCGTATTCCAGCTATTATTCAAAATATGCAGGAGAAAACCAGTGTTGGTGGTTACAATCTTATCGTTTGTGCTATGGACACGGAGGATTATCCTTGCTCTGTGAACTTCCCATTCACATTTAAAGAAGGAGAATTGGCAGACTATTACAAGGACTGGGAATTGGTTAAGTACAATGAAAATCCTGGCCATCTTCACCGTCGCGATGAGAATGGCAATCGTATTCAACTACGCTTTGCGACCATGCTAGCTAAGAAAATCAAATAAACATGAATGAAGATTAGGAATTTTCCTGATCTTTTTTCTTTTTTACGAATAGATAAGATAGAAGAATTGACAAAAATACGCATTATAAGTATAATTTTAGCTAGAAAGGTGACCATACATGCCAATCACAGGTAAGGAAATGGTAAAATTAGCTCTTGTAAATGGATGGATTGAAGTTCGTAAGAGAGGAAGTCATCATCATTTTAAGAAAGAAAGGGTCTCCTATCTTGTCACTATTCTAGTTCACGGTAATGAGGATTTAGGAAAAGATCTATAGAGAAAAATATTAAAAGATTTGGGATTATAGTTGATTTGGAAATTGTGGAGGTGTATTATGCTAAAATCTTATCCTGCTATTTTTCATAAAGAAGGCACTGGGTATTGGGTTGAATTTCCTGAATTTGGAGGCGGGACTGAAGGAGCAACGATTGAACTTGCAATGAAAAATGCTCGGGAAATGCTTGAGAGTGTTTTAGCTTCTTATATTGATGAAGGACTGGCTTTGCCTACTCCTAGTGACATTGCTGAGTTGAAAGCTCCTGATGGATTTGTGACTTTGATTCAGGTCAATCCCTTGCCTTTCGTAAAGAATAATAAAGCGATTCGAAAAAATGTTACGGTTCCAGAGTGGCTAGTCAGACTTGCAGATCGTGAGAAAGTGAACTATTCTGAAGTGTTGACACAAGCTCTTGAAAGTCGCTTGCAACTCTAAAATTATAGAGTGATGAAGATTAGGAATTTTCCTGATCTTTTTTCTTTTTTTACGAATAATATAGAAAAGGAGGGAAATCATGTTTGTTGCGAGAGATGCTAGGGGAGAATTGGTAAATGTGTTAGAGGATAAGCTTGAGAAGGAAGAATACACCTGCCCAGCTTGTGGAGGTCAGCTCCGTTTGCGTCAAGGACCAAGTGTCCGGACCCATTTTGCCCACAAATCCCTAAAAGACTGTGATTATTCCTCTGAAAATGAAAGTCAAGAACACTTGGAAAATAAGGAAGTCCTTTATCACTGGTTGAAAAGAGATTCAGAGGTGCAATTAGAATACCCTCTTCCAGAGCTTAAACAGATTGCGGATGTGTTTGTAAATGGCAATCTAGCTTTAGAGGTTCAATGTAGTCCCTTGCCTCAAAAGGTTCTTAAAGAGCGTAGCGAGGGCTATCGTAGTCAGGGTTACCAAGTACTGTGGTTGCTGGGAGAAAAACTTTGGCTCAAGGAGCGGTTGACTCGTCTACAAGAAGGTTTTCTCTATTTCAGTCACAACATGGGCTTTTATGTTTGGGAAGTAGACAAGGAAAAACAAGTTTTAAGACTCAAATACCTGATTCACCAAGATCTCCGCGGTAAACTCCATTATCAAATCAAGGAATTTCTCTATGGTCAAGCTAGTTTATTGGAAATATTGCGTTTCCCTTATAAGAAACAAAAAATATCTCATTTTACAGTTTCTGAGGATAAGGACATCTGTCGCTATATTCAGCAACAACTGTACTATCAAAATCCCTTTTGGATGAAAGAACAAGCAGAAGCATATCAAAAGGGAGAAAATCTCCTGACTTATGGGCTAAAAGAATGGTATCCACAAATAAGACCACTAGTAGGTAATTTTTGCCAAATTGAGAAAGATTTGACTCGCTATTATCAGTATTTTCAAATCTATTACCAAGAAAATCCTCAAAATGATTGGCAAAAGCTTTATCCACCAGCCTTTTATCAGCAATATTTCTTGAAAAATATGGTAGAATAGAAAGGATGGAGGAATCTAATGGTATTACAAAGACATGAAATAAATGAAAAAGATACATGGGATCTATCAACGATTTACCCAACTGACCAGGCTTGGGAAGAAGCCTTAAAAGATTTAACAGAAAAATTGGAGACAGTAGCCCAGTATGAAGGCCATCTCTTGGATAGTGCGGATAGCCTACTCGAAATTACTGAATTTTCTCTTGAAATGGAACGCCAAATGGAGAAGCTTTACGTTTATGCTCATATGAAGAATGACCAAGACACACGTGAAGCCAAGTACCAAGAGTACTATGCCAAGGCCATGACTCTCTACAGCCAGCTAGACCAAGCCTTTTCATTCTATGAACCTGAATTTATGGAAATCAGTGAAAAGCAGTATGCTGACTTTTTAGAAGCTCAACCAAAATTGCAGGTTTATCAACACTATTTTGACAAGCTTTTGCAGGGCAAGGAACACGTTCTATCACAACGCGAAGAAGAGCTATTGGCTGGAGCTGGGGAAATCTTTGGTTCGGCAAGTGAAACCTTCGCTATCTTGGACAATGCGGATATTGTGTTCCCTTATGTTCTTGACGATGATGGTAAGGAAGTGCAACTCTCTCATGGGACTTACACCCGTTTGATGGAGTCTAAAAATCGTGAGGTGCGTCGTGGTGCCTATCAAGCTCTTTATGCGACTTATGAACAATTCCAACATACCTATGCCAAAACCTTGCAAACCAATGTTAAGGTCCAAAACTACCGAGCAAAAGTTCGCAACTACAAGAGTGCTCGTCATGCAGCCCTAGCGGCTAATTTTGTTCCAGAAAGTGTTTATGACAATTTGGTGGCAGCAGTTCGCAAGCATTTGCCACTCTTGCATCGTTACCTTGAACTTCGTTCAAAAATCTTGGGAATTTCAGACCTCAAGATGTACGATGTCTACACACCACTTTCATCTGTTGAATATAGTTTTACTTATGAAGAAGCCTTGAAAAAAGCAGAAGAAGCCTTAGCAGTCTTGGGTGAGGATTACTTGAGCCGTGTTAAACGTGCCTTCAGCGAGCGTTGGATTGATGTTTACGAAAATCAAGGCAAGCGTTCAGGGGCTTACTCTGGTGGTTCTTACGATACCAATGCCTTTATGCTTCTTAACTGGCAGGACAATCTAGACAATCTCTTTACTCTTGTTCATGAAACAGGTCATAGTATGCATTCAAGCTATACTCGCGAAACGCAGCCTTATGTTTACGGGGATTATTCTATCTTCTTGGCTGAGATTGCATCAACTACCAATGAAAATATCTTGACGGAGAAATTATTGGAAGAAGTGGAAGACGACGCAACGCGCTTTGCTATTCTCAATAACTTCCTAGATGGTTTCCGTGGAACAGTTTTCCGCCAAACTCAATTTGCTGAGTTTGAACACGCGATTCACCAAGCGGATCAAAATGGTGAAGTCTTGACAAGTGATTTCTTAAATAAACTCTACGCAGACTTGAACCAAGAGTATTATGGTTTGAGTAAGGAAGATAATCCTGAAATCCAATACGAGTGGGCACGTATTCCACACTTCTACTATAACTACTATGTATACCAATATTCAACAGGTTTTGCAGCAGCCTCAGCCCTGGCTGAAAAGATTGTTCATGGTAGTCAAGAAGACCGTGACCGTTATATCGACTACCTCAAGGCAGGTAAATCTGACTATCCACTTAATGTCATGAGAAAAGCTGGTGTTGATATGGAGAAGGAAGACTATCTCAACGATGCCTTTGCAGTCTTTGAACGTCGTTTAAATGAGTTTGAAGCACTTGTTGAAAAATTGGGATTGGCATAAGATGGTTGAATCGTATAGTAAAAATGCCAACCATAACATGCGTCGTCCTGTTGTCAAAGAAGAAATTGTAGACTTGATGCGTCAGCGTCAAAAGCAAGTCACAGGCTCTTTGAAAGAATTGGAAGACTTTGCCCGTAAGGAAAATATTCCCATCATTCCCCATGAAACGGTTGCTTATTTCCGTTTTCTCATGGAAACCATGCAACCTAAAAACATTCTGGAAATTGGGACGGCTATCGGTTTTTCAGCTCTCTTGATGGCGGAACATGCTCCAAAGGCCAAGATTACAACCATTGACCGCAATCCAGAGATGATTGGATTTGCCAAGGAAAATTTTTCCCAGTTTGACAGTCGTAAGCAAATCACACTCCTAGAAGGAGATGCGGTAGATGTCTTATCTACCCTGACAGAGTCCTATGATTTCGTCTTTATGGATTCAGCCAAGTCTAAATACATCGTCTTTCTTCCAGAAATCCTCAAACATTTGGAAGTTGGTGGTGTGGTTGTTTTGGATGATATTTTCCAAGGTGGTGATGTTGCCAAGGATATTATGGAAGTCCGTCGTGGTCAGCGAACTATTTACAGAGGACTTCAAAGACTATTTGATGCAACCTTAGACAATCCAGGACTCACCGCAACACTAGTACCTCTGGGGGACGGAATTCTCATGCTTCGTAAAAATGTAGCAGATGTTCAATTGCCTGACAGCGAATGATTTTCAGAAAAATTTAAGAAAATATAGTAAAATAGATAGGGTAACACTTATCTCAAAGGAGTAGACATGAAGAAAAAACTATTGGCAGGTGCCATTACATTATTATCAGTAGCAACATTAGCAGCTTGTTCGAAAGGTTCAGAAGGGGCAGACCTTATCAGCATGAAAGGGGATGTCATCACAGAACATCAATTTTATGAGCAAGTGAAAAGCAACCCTTCAGCACAACAAGTCTTGTTGAACATGACCATCCAAAAAGTATTTGAGAAGCAATATGGCTCAGAAGTAGATGACAAAGAAGTCAACGATACTATTGCCGAAGAAGAGAAACAATATGGTGAGAACTACCAACGTGTCTTATCGCAAGCAGGAATGACTCTTGAAACACGTAAAGCTCAAATTCGTACAAGTAAATTAGTTGAGTTGGCAGTTAAGAAAGCAGCAGAAGCTGAATTGACAGATGATGCTTACAAGAAGGCTTTTGACGAGTACACTCCAGATGTAACGGCTCAAATCATTCGTCTTGATAATGAGGATAAAGCGAAAGAAGTCCTCGAAAAAGCCAAAGCTAGTGATGCAGACTTTGCTCAATTAGCCAAAGATAATTCAACAGATGAGAAAACTAAAGCGAATGGTGGAGAAATCACCTTTGATTCTGCTTCAACAGAAGTACCAGATCAAGTTAAGAAAGCAGCTTTTGCGTTAGATGTAAACGGTGTTTCTGATGTGATTAGTGTTACTGGAACACAAGCATACAGTAGCCAATATTACATTGTTAAACTGATTAAGAAAACAGAAAAATCATCTAATATTGACGATTACAAAGAAAAATTAAAAACTGTTATCTTAACTCAAAAACAAAACGACGCATCATTTGTTCAAAGTATTATCGGAAAAGAATTGCAAGCAGCCAATATCAAGGTTAAAGATCAAGCCTTCCAAAATATCTTCACTCAATACATCGGTGGTGGAGATTCAAGCTCAAGCAGTTCTTCAAAAGAATAAAACAGAAAAGAGCCAAGTGCTCTTTTTCTTATGAGAAAATCTTCTATCTTAAGGGTAAGAGTTTTTTTCTTTCGGAAAAAATGGTATAATAGCAATCAAAACTAGAAAATAAACGGAATTTGGGAATAATTTCTTTTGTTCTCATTAGATTGGTGATACTATGAAGATTAGTAAGAGGCACCTGTTAAACTATTCTATTCTAGTTCCTTACTTACTTTTATCTATTTTGGGTTTGATTGTAGTCTATTCTACAACCAGTGCCATTCTTATCGAAGAAGGTAAAAGTGCCCTCCAATTGGTTCGAAGTCAGGGAATGTTTTGGATATTTAGTTTAATATTGATTGCCTTGATATATAAGCTGAAACTGAATTTTTTAAGAAAAGAACGACTTTTATTTATTGTTATGTTTGTTGAGCTGATTCTCTTAGCTCTGGCTCGCTTAATTGGTACGCCAGTTAATGGAGCCTATGGTTGGATTTCAGTAGGACCTTTGACCATTCAGCCAGCTGAGTATTTGAAGATTATCATCGTCTGGTACTTGGCCCAACGTTTTTCAAAACAACAAGATGAAATTGGTATTTACGATTTCCAAGTTTTAACTCAAAATCAATGGATTCCTCGTGCTTTTAATGATTGGCGCTTTGTCCTCTTGGTAATGATAGGAAGTTTGGCTATCTTCCCAGATCTGGGGAATGCGACTATCCTAGCTCTGGTTGCCTTGATTATGTATACAGTTAGTGGGATTGCTCATCGTTGGTTTATAGCCTTTATCGGTGTATTGGTAGGAGTTTCAGCCCTATCCTTATCAGCTATTTCTATGATTGGGGTTGATAAGTTTTCAAAAGTTCCAGTATTTGGTTACGTTGCTAAGCGTTTCAGTGCCTACTTTAATCCCTTTGCTGATTTGGCAGGAGCAGGCCACCAACTTGCAAATTCCTACTTTGCCATGGTAAATGGTGGTTGGTTTGGTCTAGGCTTAGGAAATTCAATCGAAAAACGTGGTTATTTACCAGAGGCTCATACAGACTTTGTATTTTCAATTGTCATTGAAGAGTTTGGATTTGTGGGAGCCAGCTTGATTTTAGCCCTTGTCTTTTTCCTGATTTTGCGGATTATCCTAGTCGGTATTCGTGCTAAGAATCCCTTTAATTCCATGATGGCGATTGGGGTTGGGGGGATGATGCTGGTACAGGTATTTGTTAATATTGGCGGAATTTCGGGCATTATTCCTTCGACAGGAGTAACCTTCCCCTTCTTATCACAAGGAGGGAACAGTCTCCTAGTCTTGTCTGTAGCCATCGCCTTTGTCTTAAATATTGATGCAAGTGAAAAACGTGCCCAATTATATGAGGAGTTAGAAGCTCACTCATCAAACTATATGTAGAGTTGATAGTGGAAAGGATTACCTATGTCTCTTCAAAAATTAGAAAACTATAGTAATAAAGCTGTCGTGCAAGAAGAAGTATTGATTTTAACAGAGTTGTTAGAAGATATCACTAAAAATATGCTTGCCCCAGAGACTTTTGCAAAAATCATGGAGTTGAAAGAATTATCAACTCAAGAAGATTATCAGGGCTTGAACCAATTGGTTACGAGTCTGTCAAATGATGAAATGGCCTATATTTCACGCTATTTCTCTATCTTGCCCCTTTTGATTAATATTTCAGAAGATGTGGATTTGGCCTATGAAATCAACCACCAAAATAATATCGATCAAGATTATCTTGGGAAATTATCGGCAACGATCAAAATGGTTGCAGAAAAAGAAAATGCGGTTGAAATTCTAGAACACTTGAATGTTGTCCCTGTTTTGACTGCCCATCCAACACAAGTACAACGTAAGAGTATGCTGGATTTGACCAATCATATCCATACCCTTTTGCGTAAGTATCGTGATGTGAAATTAGGATTGATTAATAAGGAAAAATGGCATAATGATCTCCGTCGTTACATTGAGATTATCATGCAGACAGACATGATTCGTGAAAAGAAATTGAAAGTAACCAATGAAATCACGAATGTTATGGAATACTACAATAGTTCATTCCTGAAGGCTGTCCCTCATTTGACTGCTGAGTACAAGCGTCTGGCTAAAAAACATGGTTTGGAGTTGAAACATCCTAAACCAATTACCATGGGAATGTGGATTGGTGGAGACCGTGATGGGAATCCTTTTGTTACAGCAGATACCTTGAAACAATCTGCTATGACTCAGTGTGAAGTCATCATGAACTACTATGATGAAAAGATTTACCAACTCTATCGTGAATTCTCTCTTTCAACCAGTATTGTCAATGTGAGCAAGCAAGTCAGAGAAATGGCTCGTCAATCCAAGGATAACTCGATCTACCGTGAAAAAGAGCTTTATCGTCGTGCCTTGTTTGATATTCAATCAAAAATCCAAGCAACAAAAACTTATCTGATTGAAGATAAGGAAGTTGGAGGTCGCTATGAAACGGCCAATGATTTTTATAAGGATTTAATTACCATTCGTGATTCCCTATTGGAAAATAAGGGTGAAGCACTGATTTCTGGTGATTTTGTTGAGTTGATCCAGGCAGTTGAGATTTTTGGTTTCTATTTGGCATCTATTGACATGCGTCAAGATTCTAGTGTTCACGAAACCTGTGTAGCTGAACTCTTGAAATCAGCAGGTATTCATTCTCATTATAGTGAACTAAGTGAAGAAGAAAAATGCCAGCTTCTCTTGAAAGAATTGGAAGAAGATCCACGTATTCTTTCTGCCACTCATGTTGAAAAATCAGAGTTACTTGAAAAAGAATTAGCAATCTTTAAGGCAGCTCGTAAGTTGAAAGATAAGTTGGGTGATGACGTTATTCGCCAGACAATTATTTCACATGCAACTAGCGTATCTGACATGTTGGAATTGGCTATCTTGCTAAAAGAAGTAGGGTTAGTTGATAAAGAAAGAGCTCGTGTCCAAATCGTTCCTCTCTTTGAAACAATCGAGGACTTGGACCATTCAGAAGAAACCATGAGAGAATATCTTTCTCTTCCTCTTGCCAAGAAATGGATTGCTTCACGCAATAACTATCAAGAAATCATGTTGGGCTACTCTGACAGTAATAAAGATGGTGGTTACCTATCATCATGTTGGACCCTCTACAAGGCTCAACAACAATTGACTGCTATTGGAGATGAATTTGGCGTTAAGGTTACCTTCTTCCACGGCCGTGGTGGTACTGTCGGTCGTGGTGGTGGACCAACCTATGAAGCCATCACCTCTCAACCGCTCAAGTCTATTAAGGATCGTATCCGCTTGACGGAGCAGGGTGAAGTAATTGGGAATAAATACGGTAATAAAGACGCAGCTTACTATAACCTTGAAATGCTAGTATCCGCAGCCATTAACCGTATGATTACTCAGAAGAAGAGCGATACCAACACCTCAAATCGTTATGAAGCTATTATGGACCAAGTGGTGGACCGTAGTTACGATATCTACCGTGATTTGGTCTTTGGTAATGATCATTTCTATGATTATTTCTTCGAGTCAAGTCCAATCAAGGCTATTTCAAGCTTTAACATTGGTTCTCGTCCAGCTGCTCGTAAGACTATTACTGAAATCGGTGGTTTGCGAGCTATCCCTTGGGTATTCTCATGGTCGCAAAGTCGCGTCATGTTCCCTGGATGGTATGGAGTTGGTTCAAGCTTCAAGGAATTTATCGATAAAAATCCAGAAAATATCGCTATCCTACGAGATATGTACCAAAATTGGCCTTTCTTCCAGTCACTTCTTTCAAATGTTGATATGGTCTTGTCAAAATCAAATATGAATATTGCTTTTGAATATGCCAAACTTTGTGAAGATGATCAAGTAAAAGCAATTTATGAGACTATTCTAAATGAATGGCAAGTTACCAAGGAGGTTATCTTGGCTATCGAAGGTTACGATGAACTCTTGGCTGAAAATCCATATCTAAAAGCAAGTTTGGATTACCGTATGCCTTATTTTAATATTCTCAACTATATCCAGTTGGAGTTGATTAAACGTCAACGCCGAGGAGAATTATCAAGCGACCAAGAAAAATTAATCCATACAACCATCAACGGAATTGCGACAGGATTGCGTAATTCAGGCTGATACCTATCAAACTTCCTCTTTTCTATAGGGGAAGTTTTTGAATAGTTCAAAAAAATGCTAAAAGAGTCTTGACAAGTAGTTGAAAAATGATATAATTTAACCATTCAGAAAAGTAATCATTCAAACTTTTTAGAGAGTCTGTGGTAGCTGAAAACAGATAAGTGGTGATGATGAAAATTGGGCTGAATGTTATTTAGAATTTGAAATCATAAAAATTCGGTGAGCACACCTTACAGTGCATCTCGTTATTGCGAGATAGAGCGATAGGGAAATTCCCTATAATTGAGGTGGTACCGCGCATCGACGTCCTCACACAAGTTTTTTGTGTGAGGACTTTTTTGATGGAGGTTAGTATGGAAAGAAAACGATGGCGTCACTTGTTTATACTCAATGAAAATCAAAAAGCAAACTAGGAAGCTAGCCGCAAACTGTACTTGAGTACGGTAAGGCGACGCTGACGTGGTTTGAAGAGATTTTCGAAGAGTATTAGATAAGTGAAGTATTTTAAAGGAATAAAAGGAGAAATAGAATGAAAAATAAACGTTTAATTGGAATTATCGCTGCATTAGCAGTCTTAGTAGCAGGAAGCTTGATTTACTCTTCAATGAATAAACCAGAAGCTAAAAATGAAAAGAAAATTGCCAAAGTTGGTGTCCTTCAGTTTGTGAGCCATCCATCTCTTGACTTGATTTATAAAGGGATTCAAGATGGACTTGCAGAAGAAGGCTATAAAGATGATCAGTTGAAAATTGACTTTATGAACTCAGAAGGTGACCAAAGTAAGGTTGCGACAATGAGTAAACAATTGGTTGCAAATGGGAATGACCTTGTGGTTGGTATTGCAACACCAGCTGCTCAAGGTTTGGCTAGTGCCACAAAAGACCTACCGGTTATCATGGCTGCTATTACAGACCCAATCGGTGCGAACTTGGTTAAAGATTTGAAAAAACCAGGTGGCAACATTACAGGGGTATCTGACCACAATCCAGCTCAACAACAAGTTGAACTCATTAAGGCTCTTACACCAAATGTAAAAACAATCGGAGCCCTTTACTCAAGTAGCGAAGATAATTCAAAAACACAGGTAGAAGAATTTAAGGCTTATGCTGAAAAAGCAGGTTTGACAGTGGAAACATTTGCAGTTCCTTCAACAAATGAAATTGCTTCAACAGTTAACGTTATGACTAGCAAGGTCGATGCTATCTGGGTTCCAATCGACAACACAATTGCTTCAGCCTTCTCAACTGTTGTTTCAAGTAACCAATCAGCTAAAAAACCAATCTACCCAAGTGCGACTGCCATGGTAGAAGCTGGTGGTTTGGCATCAGTTGTAGTTGACCAACATGACCTTGGTGTGGCAACAGGTAAAATGATTGCTCAAGTTTTGAAAGGTGCTAAACCAGCTGATACTCCAGTTAATGTCTTTTCAACTGGTAAGTCAGTGATTAACAAAAAATTGGCACAAGAATTAGGTATTACGATTCCTGAATCTGTTCTAAAAGAAGCAGGGCAAGTGATTGAATAATCTACAATGGAGGAGTTGGGGACATCTCCTCCAATTTTTTACAATAGAAATCATATAGAAAAGGTTAAGAAACAAATGATATTATCTATTATTTCTCAAGGATTTGTCTGGGCTATTTTAGGTCTGGGAATCTTTATGACATTTAGGATTTTGAACTTTCCAGATATGACGACAGAAGGTTCCTTCCCTCTTGGGGGAGCTGTTGCTGTCACTTTGATAACCAAAGGCGTGAACCCATTTTTAGCGACACTTGTTGCTGTTGGAGCCGGTTGTTTAGCTGGAATGGCAGCAGGACTTCTTTATACAAAAGGGAAGATCCCAACCTTGCTCTCAGGGATTTTGGTGATGACTTCCTGTCATTCTATCATGCTCTTGATTATGGGGCGTGCAAACTTAGGACTGCTTGGAACCAAGCAAATTCAGGATGTTTTGCCTTTTGATTCAGATTTTAACCAACTCTTGACAGGTCTTATCTTTGTAAGTCTTGTTATTGCTCTCATGCTCTTTTTCTTGGACACTAAACTCGGACAAGCCTATATTGCTACAGGTGACAATCCTGACATGGCTAGAAGTTTTGGAATTCATACTGGACGCATGGAGCTCATGGGATTGGTCTTATCAAATGGTGTGATTGCTCTTGCAGGAGCTCTCATTGCCCAGCAAGAAGGGTATGCCGATGTATCTCGAGGAATTGGGGTTATCGTTGTAGGGCTTGCAAGTTTGATTATTGGAGAAGTTATTTTCAAGAGTTTGAGCTTGGCAGAACGTCTGGTTACCATCGTTGTAGGTTCTATTGCTTATCAATTCTTAGTGTGGGCAGTTATCGCTCTTGGCTTTAATACAAGTTACCTTCGTTTGTACAGCGCCGTGATTTTAGCAGTCTGCCTCATGATTCCAACATTTAAGCAAACAATCTTGAAAGGAGCCAAGTTAAGCAAATGACAGCAATTGTAGAATTAAAAAATGCAACCAAAGTCGTTAAAAATGGCTTTGATGAAGAAAAGATTATTTTAAATGATGTTTCCTTAGAAATTTTTGAACAGGATTTCATCACGATTTTAGGTGGAAATGGAGCTGGGAAATCAACTCTTTTTAACACTATTGCAGGAACCTTGTCATTAACCAGTGGAACCATCCGTATTTTGGGTGAAGATGTTACCAACTTTTCACCAGAGAAGCGGGCTAAGTATCTGTCTCGAGTTTTCCAAGATCCTAAGATGGGGACAGCTCCTCGTATGACAGTAGCTGAAAATCTTTTGATTGCCAAGTTTCGTGGTGAAAAACGCGGACTGTTTCCGAGACGACTGGCTAGCTACAAGGATGAGTTTCAGGCAACTATTGAAAAAGTGGGAAACGGTCTTGAGAAACACTTGAATACACCGATTGAGTTCTTATCAGGTGGACAAAGACAGGCTTTGAGTCTCTTGATGGCAACCTTGAAGCGACCTGAATTACTCCTGTTAGATGAGCATACTGCAGCCCTTGATCCAAAGACCAGTGTGGCCTTGATGGAATTGACGGATGAATTTGTCAAGAAAGATCAGCTGACAGCGCTTATGATTACCCACCATATGGAAGATGCTCTTAAGTATGGCAATCGTTTAATTGTCATGAAAGAAGGACGAATTATCCAAGATTTGAAACAAGAAGAAAAAGCAAAAATGAAAATCTCAGATTATTATCAACTCTTTGAATAAAGTAGGGAAAATGAGTGAAATGGTTTACTTTTTTTCTGAAATAAAGTATACTATATAAAGTAAACTATGATAACATGGAGGTATTGTGTATGGTTGACAAACAAGTCATTGAAGAAATCAAAAACAATGCCAACATTGTGGAAGTCATAGGAGATGTGATTTCTTTACAAAAGGCAGGACGGAACTATCTAGGGCTCTGTCCTTTTCATGGTGAAAAAACACCTTCTTTCAACGTTGTAGAGGACAAGCAGTTTTACCACTGTTTTGGTTGTGGTCGCTCAGGTGATGTCTTTAAATTCATCGAGGAGTACCAAGGGGTTCCCTTTATGGAGGCTGTCCAAATCTTAGGTCAGCGTGTCGGTATAGAGGTAGAAAAACCGCTTTATAGTGAACAGAAGCCAGCCTCGCCTCACCAAGCTCTTTATGATATGCACGAAGATGCGGCTAAATTTTATCATGCTATTCTCATGACAACGACCATGGGGGAAGAGGCTAGAAACTACCTCTATCAGCGTGGTTTGACAGATGAAGTGCTCAAGCATTTTCGGATTGGTTTAGCACCTCCAGAACGAAACTATCTCTATCAACGTTTGTCTGGTCAGTATCGTGATGAGGATTTCCTAGATTCAGGACTGTTTTATCTCTCGGATGCCAATCAATTTGTAGATACCTTTCACAATCGCATCATGTTTCCCCTGACAAATGACCAGGGAAAGGTTATTGCTTTCTCAGGTCGTATCTGGCAGAAAACGGATTCACAAACTTCTAAGTATAAAAATAGCCGATCGACTGCAATTTTTAACAAAAGTTACGAATTATATCATATGGATAGGGCTAAAAAATCTTCTGGAAAAGCCAGTGAGATTTATCTGATGGAAGGATTCATGGATGTCATTGCAGCCTATCGGGCTGGAATCGAAAATGCTGTGGCGTCCATGGGAACAGCCTTGAGCCGTGAGCATGTTGAGCATCTGAAAAGGCTAACCAAGAAGTTGGTTCTTGTTTATGATGGTGATAAGGCTGGGCAGGCTGCGACATTGAAAGCGCTGGACGAAATTGGTGATATGCCTGTGCAAATCGTCAGCATGCCTGATAACTTGGATCCAGATGAGTATCTACAAAAAAATGGTCCAGAAGATTTGGCCTATCTATTAACGAAAACTCGTATTAGTCCGATTGAGTTTTACATTCATCAGTATAAGCCTGAAAATAGTGAAAATCTGCAGGCTCAGATTGAATTTATTGAAAAAATAGCGCCCTTGATTGTTCAAGAAAAGTCCATCACTGCTCAAAACAGTTATATTCATATTTTAGCTGACAGTCTGGCGTCCTTTGATTATGCTCAGATTGAGCAGATTGTTAATGAGAGTCGTCAGGCGCAAAGGCAGAATCGCATGGAAGGAATTTCCAGACCGACGCCAATCACTATGCCTGTTACCAAGCAGTTATCGGCTATTATGAGGGCAGAAGCTCATCTACTTTATCGAATGATGGAATCCCCTCTTGTTTTGAACGATTACCGCTTGCGGGAAGACTTTGCATTTGATACACCTGAATTTCAGGCTTTATATGACTTGCTTGGCCAGTATGGAAATCTTCCTCCAGAAGTTCTAGCAGAACAGACAGAGGAAGTTGAAAGAGCTTGGTACCAAGTTTTAGGTCAGGATTTGCCTGCTGAGATATCACCTCAGGAACTTAGTGAAGTAGAAATGACTCGAAACAAGGCTCTCTTGAATCAGGACAATATGAGAATCAAAAAGAAGGTGCAGGAAGCTAGCCATGTAGGAGATACCGACACAGCCTTAGAAGAATTGGAACGTTTAATTTCCCAAAAGAGAAGAATGGAGTAATAATGGCAACAAAACAAAAAGAAGTAACAACATTTGACGTACAAGTAGCAGAATTTATCCGTAATCATAAACAAAAAGGGACTGCAACAGATGATGAAATCAATGCCAGTCTAGTCATTCCTTTTACCTTGGACGCTGATGGGATTGAAGATCTCTTGCAACGAATTCAGGATGCAGGGATTTCTATCACAGATAACGAAGGAAATCCGAGTGCGCGTGTTCTTATTGCAGAAGAAGAGCCAGAACTCAGTGATGAGGACTTGATTGGTTCAACTTCTGCTAAGGTTAATGACCCTGTCCGTATGTACTTGAAAGAAATCGGGGTCGTTCCTCTCTTGACCAATGAAGAGGAAAAAGAATTGGCGCTAGCAGTTGAAGCTGGCGATATCGAAGCTAAACAACGCCTTGCGGAAGCCAACCTTCGTTTAGTTGTTTCTATTGCCAAACGCTATGTTGGACGTGGTATGCAGTTTCTTGACTTGATTCAAGAAGGGAACATGGGCTTGATGAAGGCAGTTGATAAGTTTGACTATTCTAAAGGATTTAAGTTCTCAACTTACGCAACTTGGTGGATTCGTCAGGCTATCACTCGTGCTATTGCGGATCAAGCTCGTACTATCCGTATCCCAGTTCACATGGTTGAAACCATTAATAAATTGGTTCGTGAACAACGTAATCTCCTTCAAGAATTGGGACAAGATCCAACACCTGAACAAATCGCTGAACGTATGGATATGACCCCTGACAAGGTTCGTGAAATCTTGAAGATTGCCCAAGAACCAGTATCTCTTGAAACTCCTATCGGTGAAGAGGATGATAGCCACCTTGGGGACTTTATCGAAGATGAAGTGATTGAAAATCCAGTGGACTATACAACTCGTATTGTCTTGCGTGAGCAGTTGGATGAGGTCTTGGATACTCTTACAGACCGTGAAGAAAATGTTTTGCGTCTGCGTTTTGGGCTAGATGATGGTAAAATGCGTACCCTTGAAGATGTGGGTAAAGTCTTTAACGTGACTCGCGAGCGTATCCGTCAGATTGAGGCTAAAGCTTTGAGAAAACTACGTCAACCAAGTCGCAGCAAACCGCTTCGTGATTTTATTGAAGACTAAGAGTGAGGATGAATATGGCTTATACAGAAGAGCAAATTGAAAACATCAAAACACGAATTTTATCAGCCTTGGAAGAAGTTATTGACCCTGAGTTGGGAATCGATATTGTCAATCTTGGTTTGATCTATGAAATTCGTTTTGACGGTGACACAGGACAAACAGAGATTGATATGACTTTGACAACCATGGGTTGTCCTCTAGCAGACCTTTTGACAGACCAGATTTATGATGCTATGACAGAGGTTCCAGAAGTAACGGATACTGAGGTCAAATTAGTTTGGTATCCAGCCTGGACTGTTGAAAAAATGAGTCGCTATGCACGTATTGCCCTAGGCATTAAGTAAACAAATAAAAACATGTGAGAGATTATTGGAAAAGCGAGGAAATTTCCCCCTCTTTTCCTCTAGTCTCTCCTTTCTTTTGCTGATTTTATTCAAAGAAAATGATATAATAGTAGTTATGGAAAAAAAGAAATTACGCATCAATATGTTGAGTTCAAGTGAGAAAGTAGCAGGACAAGGAGTTTCAGGTGCTTACCGTGAATTAGTTCGTCTTCTTCACCGTGATGCCAAGGACCAATTGATTGTTACAGAAAATCTTCCAATAGAGGCAGATGTGACTCACTTTCATACAATTGATTTCCCCTATTATTTATCGACATTCCAGAAGAAACGCTCAGGAAGGAAAATTGGCTATGTGCACTTCTTGCCTGATACACTTGAGGGGAGTTTGAAAATTCCATTTTTCTTAAAGGGAATTGTGAAACGCTATGTATTTTCTTTTTACAACCGGATGGAGCACTTGGTGGTGGTCAATCCTATGTTTATCGAGGATTTGGTGGCAGCTGGTATTCCACGTGAAAAAGTTACCTATATTCCTAACTTTGTAAACAAGGAAAAATGGCTACCTCTTCCACAGGAAGAGGTAGCGAGACTGCGTACAGAGCTAGGTCTTAGTGACAATCAGTTTATCGTAGTAGGTGCTGGTCAAGTTCAGAAACGTAAAGGAATTGATGACTTTATCCGTCTGGCTGAGGAATTGCCTCAGATTACCTTTATATGGGCGGGTGGTTTCTCTTTTGGTGGTATGACAGATGGTTATGAACGTTATAAGAAAATCATGGAGAATCCCCCTAAAAATTTGATTTTTCCAGGTATTGTATCGCCAGAGCGGATGCGCGAATTGTATGCCCTAGCGGATCTTTTCTTGTTGCCTAGTTATAATGAGCTCTTTCCGATGACGATTTTAGAGGCTGCCAGTTGTGAAGCTCCGATTATGTTGCGTGATTTAGATCTTTATAAGGTAATTTTGGATGGAGATTATCGGGCGACAGCAGATAGAGAAGAGATGAAAGAAGCTATTCTGGAATATCAAGCGAATCCTGCTGCTTTAAAAGATTTGAAAGAAAAAGCTAAGAATATTTCTAGAGAGTATTCTGAAGAGCATCTGTTACAAATCTGGTTGGACTTTTATGAGAAACAAGCCGCTTTAGGGAGAAAGTAAAAAGTGAGGTAATCTATGCGAATTGGTTTATTTACAGATACCTATTTTCCTCAGGTTTCAGGTGTTGCGACCAGTATTCGAACCTTGAAAACCGAACTTGAAAAGCAGGGACATGCTGTTTTTATCTTTACAACGACAGATAAGGATGTCAATCGTTATGAAGATTGGCAAATTATCCGCATTCCAAGTGTTCCTTTCTTTGCTTTTAAAGATCGTCGCTTTGCCTATCGAGGTTTCAGCAAGGCGCTTGAAATTGCTAAACAATATCAGCTAGATATTATCCATACTCAGACAGAATTTTCTCTTGGTCTGTTGGGGATTTGGATTGCACGTGAATTGAAGATTCCAGTCATCCATACCTATCACACCCAATACGAAGACTATGTACATTATATTGCCAAAGGGATGTTGATTCGTCCTAGTATGGTCAAGTATCTGGTCAGAGGTTTCCTGCACGATGTGGATGGGGTTATTTGCCCGAGTGAGATTGTCCGTGACTTGTTATCTGACTATAAGGTTAAGGTTGAAAAACGGGTCATTCCAACTGGGATTGAATTAGCCAAGTTTGATCGTCCAGAAATCAAGCAAGAAAATCTGGAAGAACTGCGTAGTAAACTAGGGATTCAAGATGATGAAAAGATGTTGCTTAGTCTTTCCAGAATTTCCTATGAAAAAAATATTCAAGCAGTTTTAGCAGCTTTTGCAGAAGTTCTGAAAGAAGAAGACAAGGTCAAACTGGTGGTAGCTGGGGATGGTCCTTATCTGGATGACCTCAAAGAGCAAGCCAAGAAACTAGAGATTCAAGACTACGTCATCTTTACAGGCATGATTGCTCCTAGTGAGACCGCTCTTTACTATAAGGCGGCGGATTTCTTCATCTCGGCATCGACAAGTGAAACGCAAGGTTTGACATACTTGGAAAGCTTAGCCAGTGGAACACCTGTCATTGCACATGGAAATCCTTATCTGGACAACCTGATCAGTGATAAAATGTTTGGAACCTTGTACTATGGAGAACATGATTTGGCCGGAGCTATTTTGGAAGCCCTGATTGCAACGCCTGATATGAATGAGCATACCTTATCAGAGAAATTGTACGAGATTTCAGCTGAGAACTTTGGGAAACGAGTGCATGAGTTTTATCTGGATGCCATCATTTCAAATAACTTCCAGAAAGATTTAGCCAAAGATGATACGGTCAGTCAGCGTATCTTTAAAACAGTTTTGTATCTTCCACAAAAGGTGGTTGCTGTGCCCGTAAAAGGCTCTAGACGCATGCTGAAGGCTTCAAAAACGCAGTTAATCAGCATCAGAGATTATTGGAAAGACCATGAAGAATAGAAAGAGGAACAGTTATGAAAAAACAATTAATGAGAAGTGGTCGTGATAAAAAGATTGCTGGTGTTTGTGCCGGTGTGGCTCATTATTTTGATATAGATCCTACTATTGTTCGTGTAATATGGGGTGTTCTTGCTTTTGGTTATGGAGCTGGAATTGTAGCTTATATCATTTTATGGATTATTGCACCAGTAGCAAGTGACTATTGAAAACTAGCTCAATTCATGCTAAGATAATAGAAAATAGAATGTAACGAAGGAGATAAAAATGGCATTTGGAGATAATGGAAAACGTAAAAAAACTATGTTTGAGAAATTAACCTTGCTTATCGTACTTATCATGTTAGTAGCAAGTATTTTGGGGATTTTTGCAACTGCAATTGGTGCCCTCAGTAATCTATAAAATAGATTCAAGAAAATTTTGTGACTGGGATTTCCCAGCCCTTTTTTAAAGTGAGAAGAAGAAAATGAGTATGTTTTTAGATACAGCCAAGATCAAGGTCAAGGCTGGTAATGGTGGCGATGGTATGGTTGCCTTTCGCCGTGAAAAATATGTCCCTAATGGCGGTCCTTGGGGTGGTGACGGTGGTCGTGGAGGTAATGTGGTCTTCGTTGTAGACGAAGGTCTACGTACTCTCATGGATTTCCGCTACAATCGTCATTTCAAGGCTGATTCTGGTGAAAAAGGAATGACCAAAGGGATGCATGGTCGTGGAGCTGAGGACCTTAGAGTTCGAGTGCCACAAGGTACGACTGTGCGTGATGCTGAGACAGGCAAGGTCTTGACAGATTTGATTGAACACGGTCAAGAATTTATTGTAGCCCACGGTGGTCGTGGTGGTCGTGGAAATATCCGCTTTGCGACACCGAAAAATCCTGCACCGGAAATCTCTGAAAATGGAGAACCAGGTCAGGAACGTGAGTTACAATTGGAACTAAAAATCTTGGCAGATGTTGGTTTAGTAGGTTTCCCATCTGTTGGGAAATCAACTCTTTTAAGTGTTATCACATCTGCTAAACCTAAAATTGGTGCCTACCACTTTACGACCATTGTGCCAAATCTAGGTATGGTTCGTACCCAATCAGGTGAATCCTTTGCAGTAGCTGATTTACCAGGTTTGATTGAAGGGGCTAGTCAGGGTGTCGGTTTGGGAACTCAGTTCCTCCGTCACATTGAGCGTACACGTGTCATCCTTCATATCATTGATATGTCAGCTAGCGAAGGCCGTGATCCTTATGAGGACTATCTAGCTATCAATAAAGAGCTAGAGTCATATAATCTTCGTCTCATGGAGCGTCCACAGATTATTGTAGCCAATAAGATGGACATGCCTGAGAGTCAGGAAAATCTTAAAGAATTTAAGAAAAAATTGGCTGAAAACTATGATGAATTTGAAGAGTTACCAGCTATCTTCCCGATTTCTGGATTGACCAAGCAAGGTCTGGCTACGCTTTTGGATGCTACAGCAGAATTGTTAGATAAGACACCAGAATTCTTGCTCTATGATGAGTCTGATATGGAAGAAGAAGCTTACTATGGATTTGATGAGGAAGAAAAAGCCTTTGAAATTAGTCGTGATGACGATGCGACATGGGTGCTTTCTGGTGAAAAACTCATGAAACTCTTCAATATGACCAACTTTGATCGTGACGAATCGGTCATGAAATTTGCCCGTCAATTACGTGGTATGGGGGTTGATGAAGCCCTTCGTGCGCGTGGTGCTAAAGATGGTGACTTGGTCCGAATTGGTAAATTTGAGTTCGAATTTGTAGACTAGGAGACTGATATGGGAGATAAACCGATATCTTTCCGAGATGCGGATGGCAACTTTGTTTCCGCTGCAGATGTTTGGAATGAAAAGAAATTGGAAGAACTATTTAATCGTCTCAATCCAAATCGTGCCCTGAGATTGGCACGAACTAAAAAAGAAAATCCATCTCAGTAAAGAATATAACAAAATTCCGTGCCACATGAGACACGGAATTTTGTTATTCTTCAAAGAAGAATGGTGGAGCGAATTTTTTCAATTCTTCAAAGCATCTTTGAGCAGCTTCTGCATCTTCACAGATGACAAGACAGACATCATCGCCACAGAGGCTAGCAATAGCGTCGGGGAAGCTCAAAGCATCAATGATAGAACCAAAGGATTGAGCAAGTCCAGGAAGAGTTTTTAGCAGGACTTGATGTTGAACTGGGCGCATCAAGACAAGAGCATCTTCCATGTAAATTTCGAGACGTTTTTCCCATTTTGAGATAGAACCTGTATTGAGCACGTAGTAAGAGTTGTCTTCTTCTCGTACTTTTGAGAGGTTCATGCTTTTAATATCTCTTGAAAGTGTAGCTTGTGTAACTTGAATATCATTATCAGCAAGAAGAGCTTGTAGCTCAGCTTGAGTATGAATCTTGTTTTTCGTTACAAGAGCTCGTATGAGTTGGTGTCGGTGTTCAGATTTATTCATAAAATGTTACTCCTTGTACTAGGTACAGAAAGCGTGGACTGAACGAAATCGTCAGTCGAGTGGTAAGCGGTATTGTCACGTATGATGATTTTAAAGTCAGTAGTATAAAGAACTATACGGAGGAAATCTCCTTCTTTTAACTTGTCACTAGTTGAGTGTAGATGAATTGGGTATCTATCCGTTTATCTACATTGGTGTTCTCTACTAACAGTAAATCATTCCATTAGGGTAGCCTTTTGTCACGACTTGTTGTGAATTTACGATTAATGTTAATTCACAGAGATTTTCCAACATGTGGTGTGGTAGCGAATATTATTAATGAGTACACATGTTGGTTAGGGTCTTAATATCTTTTGTCCAAAATCCAGTTTTAAACATTAGACTAGGATTGGATTTGATACCAAGTTTCTGTTTCGTTAGACTATTCAAGTGGAGATTTTTCCATACTGAATGTCTGTTACATTATACCTTTTGACAAGGTAGTATAAGACTAGACTTTTCAAGATCAACAGTCAGGTGGTAGTCAGTATTATCACGTATGGTGATTTCAAAGTCAGTAGTATAGAGGACTAAACGGAGAGTATCTCCTTCTTTTAACTTGTAAATAGTCGGTTGCAGTTCAAACTGGATATCCATCCATTCATCTGCAGTAATATCCTCTACTAACAGTAAATCATTTCTATTTTGCAAATTGAGATAGCCTTTTGTCACGACGCGTTGTGCATTTTCACGAAAAGGCAATTCGTTAAGATTTTCCAAAATGTGGTAGCGACCGTTGTCAATGGTTCTAGCACTTAAAACAGCTGGATAAGGTTGTAGGTATTTTTTCTGTCCAAATTCTAGCAGTTGGGCTGATAATAAACCCTTGTTTGTGCTGGATTTGATACGAAGATTGAGTTGAGCTCGACCGTTCAAGTGAATGTCTTTAGTTACAGGAAGGTCAATAGTAATCTGATTGACTTTCCCTTGATAAAGTTCTGTATTGAAGGTCTGGTATGTCTTACCATAACGCTCAAAATCTTTATCTGAGTACTGGTTTTGAATAACCTGCTCTTCTTGACCAAGTGAGAAGGTTTCAAACTGCTCTTGCTCACCGAAGGTATCGAGTGGTAACCAAGTCTGAGGAGCTGTATTATCCTGCCAGATAACAGTTGGAAGTTGGAAATCTGTATCTTCTCCCAGTAATTTCTTAGTAAATAAGGCGTTCATGGACTCACGGAAGTCAATGGACTGCCAATTGTTCATGTACACATGGGCGCCATTGTGGAAAAAGAGATGCTTGTTTATGTGAGCAGGAAGAGCATGGAACATCTGGTAAACATGAAGTGGTTTGACATTCCAATCCTGTGAACCATGGGTAAAGACAACCTCTGCCTTTACTTTATCAGCATTGAACAGATAGTTGCGGTCATGCCAAAACTGATTATAGTCACCAGATTTGCGATCTAACTGTTCTTTTACTTTTTCTAAGTCAGCTTGGTGAGCCTCATTACCACGGATATAGTCGCCGGCCAAGAGATTACGAGAATAGGTTAACTCAGCAAGGGAGTCAAAGTCCTCACCTGGATAGCCACCTGGGCTAGTCACCAGTCCGTTTTCACGGTAATAGTTGTACCACGAAGAAATACCAGCCTCGGCAATGATAACCTCTAAACCATCTACACCTGTAGTCGCAAGACCATTGGACATGGTACCTAGATAAGAAAGTCCAGTTGTGGCTACTTTTCCGTTTGACCAGTCAGCCTTGACTTGACGCTGGCGCGTGTGGTCAGTAAAGGCACGGCAACGACCATTAAGCCAATCGATGACATTTTTATAAGCCTCGATTTGCTGGTAGTCTCCATTAGTCATGAAACCTGTGGAGTCTTTGGTACCAACACCTGAGACATAGAGATTAGCAAAACCTCGTGGAAGGAAGTAGTCGTTGAGAGTATAGCTAGCGTTGATGTGCGTTAGCTTTTCCTCAGCTTCTGACACAAGCTCAGCTTGACCTTGGGGTTGGACGAGATTTAGTTGAGGTTCCTCTAGCTCAATCTTGTGAGCAGGTTTAACCTCGAGATTGCCCTCCATCTTGTAAAGAGCTTTATCGCTGGCTTTATCATTTGTTCCCTGATGATAGGGACTGGCAGTCATGATAGCAGGAATTTGGCCGTCATAACGAGGACGAATAATGCTGACCTTGACTAAGTCTGGAAGACCTTTTTGGTCAGTATCGACACGTGACTCAACGTAAACGACTTCTCGAATGGCATCATGGCTAGAAAAAGTAGCCAAACTCTTGCCGTTAAAGTAGCGATAGTCATTATCCTCAGAAATAAGACCGTCACTGACAAGTTGGTCGATAAGAGTGTTCCCCTTTTTGGTACGAGTATTGAGTAACTGATAGAGATTTTCAATCAAGTCACCATATACAATGGGAAATCCAGTCTCTTTACGAAAAACATCACTGTCTTCAAAATCAACCAAATAAGAAAAACCTAAAAGTTGAAAGACTACAGTATAGAAAATATCTGCAGTCAACTCTTTATCTGACTGAAAAAATGTCAGTAAGTCAGTTTCTTTATCAGCTGCTAAACTGGATAGGGGATAGGTGCTATCTTTGTAATTAAAAAAGAAACGAATAAGAAACGCTTCAAGCATCTTTTTATTTGTAATGTTGACTGGTAAATCAAACCCGTACTTTTTTAATTCAAAGATAATTGTATCTCTAGGTAGCGCTAAATAGCTGAATTGATTAAAACGCATAGAACCTCCAATAAAATTATACTTAAGATTATTATATCAAAAAAATGGCTAAAAACCAAGATTAATCTCTTCGCAGAATAATATGCACAAGCACATATATTTTAACATATTAATTTTTAAAATAACAAGAAAAAAATACTTTTATAACACAGAAAAAAACTGTTGATTAAACTGTTGATTATAGTTGTTTTGATGGTATTTACGTGGTATAATTTATGATATGTAGTTGTAATTTGAAATTACATAAAAAAATGTGGAAAGTGAACATTATGTATAAATCAAAAAGACAAAAAAATAAATCTTTTGATTGGTATGGCTTGAGCCAACGTTTCTCTATTCGTAAGTATCATTTTGGTGCTGCGAGTGTGCTGTTGGGGACAGCCTTGATTTTGGGTGCTGCCCAAACGACTGCCAAAGCAGAAGAAACAGCTACTGAAAATAAAACAGAAGCTGTGGCATCTGCTCCAAAAGATGATAAGGTAAGTGAGAATGTCGCAAATGTGACGACACCAGCTCTTTCTGCTACGACAGAAGCGGCTGTAGTAGAAAAGCCGGTCTTGAGTGATGAGGAAGTTGCAAAATTAGCTGCTGAAGCATCTAAGAAAGATGAAAAAGTAGCTGAGACAGCTACAACTGAAAAAACAGAAGCAGCTGACAAAGAAAAAGCAACACTAACTGCTCCTTCAACTGACAAAAAAGCTGATAAAGCAGTTGATGAAAAAGCTGATAAAAAGGATGAAAAGAAAGCAGAAAACCCAATTACTGCTACTAAAACTGTCCTTGAACAGTTGACATCTGAAGCAGAAGTATTGAACACAACTGCCTCAAACTTTGCGGATAAAAAGGCAGAAGATAAAGCTGGAAAAGAAGCAATCGCAACTGCAGTAGCTTCAGCTAAAGTCCAAATCGAAGCATCTAAGAAAGCACTTGCTGCAGGTGAAATCACAAAAGAAGAATTGGATGCCCAACTCCAACGTATCTCATCTGCCATCGAAGCAGTCTATGCTGAGATGAAACGTGCAGGACACATAGGTAAAGTTGAAGCTGTTTTAGCAGATTCAGCAGGTTCAGCAGGTTCTACAGTAGCTATTGCTAATCCTATTAACAAAGTTGTTGTTAATAATGTTGGAGATATTACTGAGGAAGAAGCTCGTGCTATTGAAAAAGAAATCCGTACTGCAAATCCATCCTTGACAGCTGAAGATAAAATCGAAGTTAAACGAAAAGGGAACACAGGTACTGCCGTAGCAACTGTAACATTGGCTAATGGTAAGGTAGATCAAAATGGTAATAAAACATATAATTTTGCTATTGGTGATGTAGCTTATGGTTCAGCTGGTGAGAAAAACTATAGTCAACTTCGTGAAGCAATCAACTGGTTTGACTTCGCTACTGCGTCTATTACATATGCTGATGGGACAAAGGTAGGGGCTGTTGAATATGTTAATAATCCGGCTACGGTAGATTTTACTAGTTCTAAAGGACGTCAAGAACGTGGACGTTTTACAATGGTTCGTACAGTTCTTGAATCTACAACTCATCCTGAGTTAGTAGGTAAGAAGACAAATGATCCTGCATTTTTAGCGTCTGGATTAGCTAAATATACATTGTGGAAAACATATGATGATGTAAAAAAAGAAGTACAAAATAATCAATCTAGTGGACGTGGAAATAACGAAATATTTGAGGTGCTTCAAGAAGGTATGCGTTTTGATGTACCAACTAAGGTAAAAGGTTATACATTAAGTGCTACAGTAAGTTCCCTTTCTCGTAAAAAAGTTACTACAGAAACATATACTTTAAATAAAGCTAATGGTGAACCTGAAAATATCAACAGAAGTCCTGTTGATGGTGTTGTTCAACGTGAAGACGTCATTGTAACAAGACAGGATCCAAACTGGAGTCATTTACGATTAGCAGGATTCGAAACTAAATATGAAGATTCAAATGGGGTAACTCGTGAACGCTTAACTGCCTTTGCTCCAGCTTATGATGGTGGTAACGTTGGGGTTAAGTTCCAATTATCAGCAACATATAATGGACGCCCAGTCGCGGTTAATGCGATTGCAGTTGATTCAGAAGATTTAAGTGTGGCTGAGTTCACTCAATTCGAGTCTGACGGAACACCTTGGGAAGAGTTCATGCGTTTGAATAAAAATAAAACGAATTCTAAAGGTTTATTCCCTAATAGAAATGTTAACTCTAACTTTACATATACTTTCGATAGAAAAACAAATGCACCGTTATCAACAGGTTATAACCTTTCTGAGTGGGCGAATAAAACAGAAACAGGTTATGGAAGTCAATTATTTGGACCATTTGACTCAGGTATTAATAATGGATACGATCTTCCAATAGGACTATCTCAAAATGTTGAGAACTTAGGAGTTTACATTAATGCCAACGGTAGCCAATCAGCAACAGTCGGTTTCGTTGTCTATGATGGTGGGGATGCACCAGCTTCTTATGGTTCTGCACAACATATCATAGGTAACTTTAATAAAGATAAAAACGGAACTCAAGTAACTGCGACACAACCATATTTAGGAGATGTTCCTGCAGATACAGACTTCCGTACAACAATCGCTGAACCAAATGGAGCTTGGGTACTTGATGACTTAGTTAACTCAGAAGACTATAAAGAAATCAGTCTTGTTAGTGGTTCAACTCAAGTTACAAACTCAAAAGGACAAACTGGAACATACTTATTGGATGGTAAAAATCCAGTAATTCGTATGGCTGATGGAACGCAAGTAGCTATTAAAAATGGTGAAATTCTATCAACAGCTAATACTCTACAAGGTGGAGATAATTTACCAATTAAAGGGTTATATAACCAAGCAACACGCGGACTTGGTGTAGGTAACCTTCCCGATGAAGGTGAAGGACAACTTCTTGACCCAGCTGTAGCAACTAAATATACACTGCGTCATGCAAGTGAAAATGAATATATCTTAAAAGGTGTCAAAGTTAACCGTGGTGTTAATAATGACGTAGCTTATGTTCGTGGATGGGTTGACTTTAACGGTAACGGTAAATTCGATCTTTATGAATCATCTGAATTAGTAACAGCTAATGCTGATGGAACTTATGACATTACATTTAAGAACACACCACAATTATTAAACACATCAGTAGATAATCTTGGTGTTCGTTTACGTGTTTCTGTAGACAAAAACGACTTGAGATTACCAACAGGATTGGCATCTTCAGGGGAAGTAGAAGACTTTGTTGCGAACGTTATTCACCCACCTCGTGGAACACGTCATGAAACAAAAGATTTCCAAGGGAAAAAACAAGAAGTGAATTTCCCTACCAATGCCATGTTCAAGGCTAGTGGTAAAACAATTGAATCGAACTATAAACAATGGGCGGAAATTGATAATAATACAGCGCCTAAGATGGTGTTAAATGATACGGTTGTTAAATCTGAAGAACCAACAGGTAAAACTGTCGAGGTGAAAGACAAACTAAGTCAAACAATTTACAATGGTACTGAGGTAGTTGTTAAAGATGCAAGAGGAAATACTCTTGGTACAGCTGTTAAAGTAACGAATAAATTGACAGGTAAGACTGAATATTACTTATCTGAATATACTGAATATGATACATCTGGGAACAAAGTTGGGGTTTATAAACTAAATGAAGGTTCTGCAGAAGGTAAGAATACTACACAAGGTTCTCTAAGCTTTACTAAGATTAGTTTCCAACCAGAAGCAGGGTTTGTAGGTACAGCTAAAGGGGTAGCTATCCGCGCGTGGGATGATAATGGAAGTCACACTGGATGGGAAGCTACAGAAGATACAATTAGAGAATCTCTAACAAGTACGACTCTAGCTGAAAAAGATAAAGTATTAGAAAATGTAAACAATGGAAATAACGGTGCCAAATCAATGGATACTAGTTATATTCCAACGGTGATCGACGTTCGTCCAGTAGGAGAAGATACTACTACTGAGGATGTTCAAGGTGCTGTACAAAAATCAAATCCAACGATTCCAGTTTATGGAACTGTTGAAACTGTTACGAATGATAAAGTAGAAGATGTTAAGTATACTGCTGATTATGTAATACTAGATAAAACTAAGAAACCAACTTTCGCAACTAGAAAAGAAACTCCTGGAAAATTATATACAGAAGATACAACTGTCGATAAGGAAACAACTCTTACACTAACAGATGGAACAACAGTAACTTATAAACCGTCTGACAAAATTCCAGCTGGAACAAAAATCGCTAATACTGGTGATGTAAATGTAACAGGAACAGGTAATGTAGCTGTAAATAATATTCGTTTAGTTACAGGTACATTGATTCCAGCAGGTGCGAAACCTCAAAGCAATCACCCAGCACCAGTGGAAGTAAAAGTAACATTAGCGAATGGAACAGAGCAAACAATTCCAGCGGGAGGAACAATTCCAGCAGGAGCTACTATCAATACGCCATTTACTAATTCAGCTAATAATACATTCGACAATGTAACTTATAATACTGGACAAACAATTCCGCGTGAAACCGGAAATAAGATTTCAACTTTAGCCAAGGAAACATCAGCAGATCAGTTAGTTCCAAAAGGTGAAAGTATTACACTTAATGGAACAACTTACAACGCAAATAATGATGTGATTCCAAAAGGAACTCGTACTGCTGCGACATATGAAGACTTAATGAATGTGACTCTCCCAAATGCAGTTCACATCGATCCACAAACAGGAGAAGTGACAAGTGTTCCACGTCGTTACACTAAAGTAACTGAAACAGAAATTGTCATTGAAAACGAAGGTACCTACACATTAAACCAAGATACTGGTGAAATTACTTTCACACCAGATCCTAAGTTCGTAGGAACTGGTACTGGTGTAGTAAAACAACAACCGGATGTTGACTATAACGATAAAGTAGCTGGGGACCCAGTAACAAGTAAATATGGTACAGACTTTGGTAAAGCAACTTATACACCAATCGTTAAGCCACAGTCAAAAGCTTCAATCACTCGTACAATTCATTATGTATATGAAGATGCTAATGATAATCCAGCAAGTCAAGATTCATATAAAGATAATACTCCAATCGTAGCAATCGATAACACGCCAGTTACTCGTACACAAACGATTGACTATACTCGTGATTACAAGATCTTCTCTGAAGCAGGTACAACTGATACAGAAATGGTAACTACAAACCAAGTTACAGACGCATCTGGTCATGTTTACAATGTTGGAGATACTATCCCTGCAGGAACTAAGTTTAACCAAGGTTCAATTATCATCGGTAAATGGACTGCTTCAAGTGATGCAAACTCTAAATTTAAAGAAATTATCTCACCGACAGTTAAAGGGTATACTGCTGAAGTCGTAACTGCTGACTTCACTCCTCGTGAAGATGGTAAGATGGGACACATCCATAATGGAAAACAACCTGTAGGATTATATACTCCAGTAGCTGACAATACTAGAGATGTTGGTGCATACGAACCATTAGTATCAGAAGTTCGTTCAGATGACAAAGATGACTTCGATATGTATGTTGTTTATAAAGCTGATACTCAAAAAGCTAAAGTAACATATATCGATTTAGATGCAACAGGTGATGCTCGTATTCTTGAAGTTCAAAACGCTAATCCAGCTCCTGCAACAGGTGCAGATGCGAAAACAACTTATGGTGTTACAACGCTTCAAGGTAAATCTCATACGAAGATTCCTTATACAACAGCTGAAACAATCAAAAAATATGAAGACCAAGGTTATGAATTAGTAACAGATGACTATACAAATAACTCTCAAGGTACAGCTGTAGAAGGTGGACGTAAGTTTGATGATGATAAAGAAGTAGATCAAGCATTCAATGTCTACCTACGTCACAAGAAAGTTACTCGTAAAATTAAAGATACCCAAGAAGTGACACGTACAATTGAGTACAAATATGCAAGTACGGATGATGTACCAGCAGATAAACGTGGAACTACAGCAGCACCAACAGTGACTGAAACACTTCACTTTGAACGTGACCGTACAATCGACTACACATTAGCTGCGAAAGAATATCCAACAGAATACGCTGCTTATAAGGCTGTATTGGATAAGAGTGGATATGATTCTCCAGAAGAATACAAAGCTCGTGTAGTTTACTACGACCACATTACAAACAAAGCAATCGCAGCAGATGCAACAGATGCTCAAAAAGCAATTGTAACATTTGGACCATGGACTCCGGTAGGTGGAACATCTAATGATGCGATTACCTTATCTGATGCGGAAAAAGCTAAAGATGATAAATTCAACCTTGTTAACTCTCCAGAAGTGACTGGATATACTCCAGATAACGCTACTGTAGAAGCAACTGCAGCAATCGATGCAGAAGCAGATGACTACAAGATTACAGTACTTTACACTCCAGTGGCTCAAAAAGCAGTAGTTAAATTCGTAGAAGTAGATCCTACTAATACAGATAAAGTAATTACTCCAGGTCTTGCAGATCCAATCGCAGTAACAGGTAAATCTGAAGCAGCTTACCCAGCTACAACAGCAACTTCAGTTGAAGCTAAAATTGCCGAATTGAAGAAAAAAGGTTACGAATTAGTAAATAATGGATTTGTATCAACTGATAAATTCGATAAAGATGCAGCTGTTGATCAAGAATATGTTGTGAAATTCAAAGCTAAGGTAGTTGATATTCCATCATTTGATCCAACAAAACCAGCAAGTAATGAAAATCCAAAACCAACTCCAGGTGTAACACCAATCGATCCAAATAATCCAGATGGACCAAAATGGACTGAAGCATTAATCAATGCTGTGAAAGTACAAGAAGAAGTAACACGTACTATTAAGTATGTATACGAAGACGGTACTCCAGTAGCAGAATCTGATTTAACAAGTGTAGCTGATAAGAAAGTCAAAACACTTAAATTCACTCGTTCTGGTAAGATTAATGTAGCGACAGGAGAAATCACATACGGAGACTGGTCAGCTGATCAATCATTCGAAGCTGTAACTTCTCCAACACTTGAGAAATACACTGCGGCAGTTGCAGGTATAACACCAGCAGTTGCAGATGTGCCAGCGAAAACTGTAGCGGCTACAGATAAAGACTTTGAAGAAGTAGTAGTTTACAAAACAAAACTAATCACAGTTGATCCAAAAGCTCCAGGTTATAAAGAACCTAAGAAAGATGAGCCAATCAATCCAAATGATCCAAATGGACCAAAATGGACTGATGAATTACTTGCGAAATTGAAGAATACTGAAGAAGTAACACGTACAATTTCGTACACTTACTCAACAGAAGCAAGTGAATTAAATCAAGCTGAAAAAGATGCTAATAAAGGTGGAACTAATGTAGTAGCTCCATTTACTACAAAAGTGAACTATACTCGTGTAGCTAAAGTGAACCCAGTAACGGGAGAAATCACATATGGCGAGTGGGAAGCTAAAGATAACGATACTACATTAGAAGGAAATACTCTTCCAGCAGTAGCAGGATATGTAGCAACAGGAGATGTGGAAAAATCTACGAAACCTGTAGAAAATGTGAAAGCAGAAGATAAGGATATTACGGAAAAAGTAGTGTACAAAGCACTAGGTAAATATGTACCAGTTGTACCGGAAGGATTTACACCGCCAACAATTGAAAATCCACAATATCCAAATAATCCAACAGATCCTACAAAACCAGGAACACCAACAACAACGATTCCATACGTACCAGGAACTACACCAGTAGGACCAGATGGGCAACCGTTGACACCAAAAGTACCAGGTGATCCAAAACAAGGATATGAACCACCAGTTCCAACTACACCAACTGGAGACACAACAATCGTTTATACGAAAGATGGTTCTCAAGTAGCGGTAACGAAATTCGTAGATACAACTGGTAAAGGATTAGAACCATCAGTAGTAGATACTGGTGATACAGGTAAACCATTTACGAAAGATGCGGATGTCACTGCAGCAATCAACAAGATTTTAGCTCGTGGATATGAAAAAGTAGCTAATGTAAATGCGAATGAAAAAGACTATCCATCAACAGATGCTGAAAAAGTATTTGATGCTGATGCGAAAACAAATCAAGAATATACAGTAACATTCAAACCGATTGTTAAAGATATTCCAACAGATCCAACTACTCCAGGTTATGTGAAACCAGAACCAGGTCAACCAGTAGATCCAACAAAACCGGATGGACCGAAATGGCCTGAATCTGTTAAAGACTTGAAGACTACTGAATCTGTAACACGTACAATCAAGTATGTATACGAAGATGCAACTCCAGTTCCAGATGCTAAACTAGGTACAGAAGTATCAGGTAAGAAAGTTCAAACTCTTGAGTTTACAAGAACAGCTAAAGTTAACCTTGTGACAGGAGAAGTTGAATATGGAACTTGGACACCTAAGACAACAGCTGATTTTGAAGCAGTGCCAACACCAACAATTGATGGATATACTTCTGCGTTAGTAAGTAATCCAACAACAAGTGATGTTCCAGCTAAGACAGTAACAGCTGATGCAGCGGACTTCGAAGAAGTAGTTGTTTACAAAACAAAACAAATTACAATTGATCCAAATGATCCAAACTTTGATCCTGAAAAACCAGTAGATCCTAATAATCCTAATGGACCAAAATATAAAGATCTAAAACTAGCTGAAGAAGTAAAACGTACAATTACGTACACTTATGCAGATGATGTAGCAGATACTGCTAAACGTGGAACTGAAGCAGAACCTAAACACGAAACTACAGTAAGCTTTACACGTACAGCAACAGTTAACGCTGTAACGAAAGAGATTACTTATAGTGAATGGACTCCTAAGGATAACGATACAACTCTTGAAGGAAAAGCAACTGTCCCAGTTAAAACTGGATATGTAGCAACAGGAGATGTTGAGTCGTCTAAGAAAGATGTAACAGGTGTTAACGCAACGGATAAAGATATTGTTGAGAAAGTTATCTACAAAGATTTAGGTAAATTTGTACCAAAAGTACCAGAAGGATTCACTCCTCCAACAATTGAAAACCCACAATATCCAAATAATCCAGATGATCCTACAAAACCAGGAGCACCAACAACAACGATTCCTTATGTACCAGGTACAACACCAGTAGGACCAAATGGACAACCGTTAACTCCGAAAGATCCTAACGATAAGACAAAAGGATATAACCCACCAACACCAACAAATCCAACTGAGGATACTACAATCGTTTATACGAAAGATGGTTCTCAAGTAGCGGTTGTTCACTTCATTGAAGTAAACAGTGAAACGGATAAGACTGAAAAAGGTGGAGTGGCTCAATCAATCGTTGATACTGGAGATACAGGAAAAGCCTTCACGAAAGGTGCAGAAGTAGAAAAAACTATTGAAGCTCTGAAAGCTAAAGGGTATACAGTAGTAGAAAATAACTATCCAACAGACGGTAAATTCGATGCGGATGCAACAACAAATCAAGAATATAAAGTTCTTGTAGCAGTTAAACCTGTAACTGTAAATCCAAACGATCCAGCACCAACTCCGAATAAACCAATCGATCCAAATAATCCAACAGGACCAAAATGGACTCCAGAGTTAATCAAAGAGTTAGAAGATGGACGTAAAGAAGAAGTTAAACGTACAATCAAGTATGTTTACGCAGATGGTAAGAAAGCTGCTGATACAAAAGAAGAAACTAAAGAATTTACACGTTCAGCAACAATCAACCCAGTAACTGGTAAGATTACATTCGGAGACTGGTCACCAGCTCAAAACTTTGAAGAAGTAGCTTCGCCAGAAATTAAGAACTACACTCCAAATAAACCGATTGTACCAGCGACAGAAGTAACAGCAACTGCTGAGGATATTACTGAAACAGTAATCTATACTACAAAACCAGCAAATATCGATCCATCTAAACCAGTTAATCCAAATACTCCAGATGTTACTCCAAAACCTGAAGATAAAGTACCAAATGATCCAAAAGGACGTACTTACAAAGAATTAGGATTAATCGAAGAGGTAACTCACACAGTTCACTACAAACTATCTGACGGATCAGATGCAGGTATCCCTGACAATGTACAAACATTAACATTCACTCGTACAGCTGACCTAGATCCAGTAACAGGAGCAATCTCTAACTACGGTACATGGACTCCTAAAGATGGCGATACAACAATTGATGCTGTAACAACACCAAACAAACCTGGATATGTAGCTTCAGCTGCAACATCTACAGCTCGTGAAAATGTTAAAGCTACGGATAAAGATAGCGAAGAAACAATTATCTACCGTAAACTAGGTTCATATGTACCTGTAATTCCAGAAGGAGTAACACCTCCAGCAGGAACTGATTTAACACCAAAACCATATGAAACTCCAACTAATGAAGATCCAACAAAACCAGGAACACCTACTGAAACTCCAGTAGTACCATACATCCCTGGAACAACACCAGTAGGACCAAACGGTAAACCATTAACTCCGAAAGATCCAAACGATCCAACAAAAGGATATGAAGTACCGAAAGTACCAGAAGATCCAACTCAAAACACTACAATTACGTATGTTAAAGATGGTTCTCAAGTTGCTCTAGTTCACTTCATTAAAGCTGATGGAACTGCGGTTCACGTTTCAGTTGCAGAAGCAGGAGACACAGGTAAAGCAATTAAGACAACAAACATCGATAACGTTAAAGCTGAATTAGAAGCTAAAGGTTACGAAGTAGTTGCGCCAACAGATGCAGCTTACACTACAGATCGTGTAGCATTCTACGCTGATGCAAACCGTACATTTGATGATAAAGATGATAAAGGTAATGATGGAATTAGCCAAGTTTACTACGTAATCGTTAAAGAAGGAATCGCTCCAATCGATCCAGATAAACCGCTAGATCCAAATACACCGGACGTAACTCCAAAACCAGGAGACAAAGTACCTGGAGATCCAAAACAACGTACTTACGAACAACTAGGATTACTAGATGAAGTAAATCGTACAATCAACTACAGATATGCGAATACTGATAAAGTAGAAGAAGCTAAACGTGGTCAAGAAGCTGCAGCTACTGTAGAACAAAAACTTCGTTACTCTCGTAAAGGTGACCTAAACAAAGTAACAGGTGAAATCACTTATACTTCTGACTGGACTGCACCACAAACATTAGCTGAAGTAACATCACCAGTAATCGACGGATACGTTGCGGACATTAAAGCAGCTGAAAAAGTAGAGAACGTAGCTCACGATGCAGCTGATTCTGTAGTGAATGTTGTTTACACACCACTAGGTAAATATGTACCGAAAGTACCAGAAGGATTCGAAGTTCCAAATATTGATAAACCTCAATATCCAAACGATCCAACAGATCCAACGAAACCAGGAACACCAACGACACCGATTCCTTACGTTCCAGGAACAACTCCAAAAGATCCAAATGGAAACCCACTGAAACCAGTAGATCCAAACGATCCAAGCAAAGGATATGTTCCACCAACACCTGAAAATCCAACAGAAGATACTGAAATCACTTATGAGAAAGACACTCAAAAAGCGAAAGTAACTTATGTGGTAGAAGGAACTGGAACAGTACTTCACACAGATAACCTAAAAGGTAAATCTGGAGAACCAATCGAGTACTCTACAGTAGCTAAACTTGCTGAATTGAAAGCTCTAGGATATGACCTAGTAACTGACGGATTCACAACAGCTACAGATAAGAACTACGATAAAGATACGAAAGTAGATCAAAGCTTCGTAGTAACGGTTACACCACACGTTGAGCCAATCAAACCAGTAGATCCAACTAATCCAAATGATCCAAACAAACCAAAACCAGGTGATCCAATCGATCCTAAGAACCCTGATGGACCAAAATGGACAGAAGATCTAATTAAGAAGATTGACACAACTCGCCACGTTAACCGTACAATCAAGTATGTTAACGAAAAAGGTGAGGAAGTAGCTAAGAAAGTAACAGATAAAGTTACATTCACTCGTGAAGCTAAGATTAACTCTGTAACAGGTGAAATCACTTACGGTAAGTGGACAGCTAAGGATGGAGATACAACATTCGATAAAGTTGAATCACCAGTCGTTAAAGGATATATCCTAAAAGATGCGAAACAAAAAGAAGTAGCAGCTACAACAGGATTAACTGCAGACTCTAAAGATGAAAACATCGAAGTAGTTTACACTAAACTTGGCTCATGGATTCCAAAAGTACCAGAAGGTTCTACACCAGTTCCTCCGGTTACGTATCCAAACGATCCAAACGATCCAACTAAACCAGGAACTGATAAACCTAAAGTGCCTTATATCCCAGGAACTACACCAGTGGTACCAAAAGACCCAACTAAACCAATTAGTCCGGACAACCCACTAGTTCCATTAACACCAGTAGATCCAAACGATCCAACGAAAGGATATGAAGTACCACCAGTACCAACAGATCCAAGAACAGATACACCAATCACTTACGTGACTGATAAGCAAAAAGCTATCACTAACTTCGTAGATGAAAAAGGTAAAGTTGTATCAACTCCAGTAGTAGATGAAGGTGATTCAGGAGCTAACTTCACTAAGTCTAAAGTTGATGAAGTAACTAAGACGATTGAAAAACTTGAAAAAGCTGGATACAGAGTCGTTAAGAACGACTTCCCATCTAAAGATACAGACAGAGTATTTGATAAAGACAAATCTGTAGATCAAATCTTCACTGTAACAGTAGCTGAAAGAATCATTCCAGTTACACCAGGTAAGCCAGTAGATCCAAATGATCCAAACTTACCGAAGAACCCAGATGGAACTCCAGTAACACCATCTACACCAGAGCCAGGTAAACCAGTATTCCCTAACGATCCAAATAGCCCAGTATGGCCAAATACTGTGAAAGATCTTGTAACTGAGAAATCAGCTACACGTACTATCAAGTATGTGGATCGCAATGGAAACGAAGTTTCTGAAACTCGTACAGAAACTATCAAGTTTACTCGTGAAGCGAAAGTGAACTTAGTAACTGGTGAAATCACATATGGAGAATGGACAACAGATCGTAACGATGACATCTTCAACGGATACCCAGTACCAGTTGTGAAAGGATACATTGCTAAAGATGGTGATCTTGAATCATCAACTAAAGATGTACGAGTAACACCTGATACAATCAAGGATATCAATGAAACAGTGATTTACGATAAGTTAGGTTCATGGATTCCAAATATTCCAGGAACACCAACAAATCCAATCACATATCCAAATGATCCTAAAGATCCAACTAAACCTGGAACTGATAAACCTAAAGTACCTTATGTACCAGGATTTATCCCTGTAGATCCAGAAGGACAACCATTGAAACCAGTTGATCCAAATGATCCAACAAAAGGATACGAAGTACCAGAAGTACCTGGTGATCCAACGAAAGATACACCAATCAACTACATTCCTAAGGATCCTACACCAAATCCAACTCCTTACCCAGGCCCAACTCCAGCTCCAACTCCAACTCCTAAACCAGAGCCTAAGCCGGAACCAAAACCTGAAACTCCACAACCTGTAACGCCTGCAGATAATGGAGATAACAACGGAAATAATAATGGTACTCCAGCAACTCCAGCTCAACCAGCAGCGCCTTCTACACCTCAATACATGGATGGTCAACGTGAACTTCCAAATACAGGTACAGAAGATCACGCTAGCCTTGCAGCACTCGGACTTCTAGGAGCCCTAAGTGGATTTGGATTGATTGCTCGTAAGAAAAGAGAAGATGAAGAATAATCATTTTGCTCTATATTAAATGCTGACTTGCAATCAAATACAGAAAGAACTTGAGATTTACTATCTCAGGTTCTTTTCTTTCTCTTTTTGAAAATGGTATAATATAGTGAGAACGATAGAGGAGAAGTGTAAATTGATCGCACAACTAGATACAAAAACAGTCTATAGTTTTATGGAGAGTGTCATTTCAATCGACAAGTATGTGAGAGTAGCAAAAGACTATGGCTACACTCATCTGGCTATGATGGATATTGACAATCTTTATGGGGCTTTCGACTTTCTAGAGGTTACAAAAAAATACGGCATTCATCCTTTGTTAGGGCTTGAAATGAATGTGCTTGTATATGATAAGGATGTGAATCTGCGCTTTTTAGCTTTATCTAGTGTGGGCTATCAGCAGTTGATGAAGCTTTCAACAGCCAAGATGCAGGGGGAGAAAAGTTGGTCAGTTCTATCTCAGTATCTAGAGGATATTGTGGTAATTGTGCCTTATTTTGAAGAGCTTGAGTTGTTAAATCTAGGCTGTGATTACTATATAGGGGTTTACCCAGAAACACTGGCCAGCGAATTTCACCATCCTATTTTACCATTGTATCGGGTCAATACATTTGAAAGTAAGGATAGAGAAGTTCTTCAAGTATTAACAGCGATTAAAGAAAATCTACCGCTCAGAGAAGTCCCTTTGCGTTCGAAACAAGATGTTTTTATATCAGCAAGTTCTTTAGAGAAACTATTCCAAGAACGTTTTCCGCAAGCCTTGGACAATTTAGAAAAGCTTATTTCAGGCATCTCTTATGACTTGGATACTAGTCTGAAATTACCTCGTTTTAATCCAGCTAGACCAGCAGTGGAAGAATTGAGAGAACGTGCTGAATTGGGGCTTGCTCAGAAGGGGGTAACTGGTAAAGAATATCAAGACCGTCTAGACCAAGAATTGGCTGTTATTCATGATATGGGCTTTGATGATTATTTCTTGGTTGTTTGGGATTTATTGCGTTTTGGACGTTCGAATGGCTATTATATGGGAATGGGACGAGGTTCTGCAGTTGGTAGCTTGGTTTCCTATGCTTTAGACATTACAGGGATTGACCCAGTAGAGAAAAATCTGATTTTTGAACGTTTCCTCAATCGTGAACGCTATACCATGCCTGATATTGATATTGATATTCCAGATATTTATCGTCCAGATTTTATCAGATATGTTGGTAATAAATATGGCAGTAAACATGCGGCTCAAATCGTTACTTTTTCAACCTTTGGTGCCAAACAAGCTTTACGTGATGTCTTGAAACGTTTTGGTGTGCCCGAGTATGAATTATCTGCAATTACCAAAAAAATCAGTTTTCGTGATAATCTCAAGTCGGCCTATGAGGGTAACCTCCAGTTTCGTCAACAAATCAATAGTAAGTTAGAATACCAAAAAGCCTTTGAAATTGCCTGCAAGATTGAGGGATATCCAAGACAAACCTCTGTCCATGCGGCTGGTGTTGTGATCAGTGACCAAGATTTGACAGACTATATCCCACTAAAGCATGGTGACGAAATTCCACTGACTCAATATGATGCTCATGGAGTCGAAGCAAGTGGACTTTTGAAGATGGACTTTCTGGGACTACGAAATTTGACCTTTGTTCAGAAAATGAAAGAGTTGCTTGCTGAAACCGAAGATATTCACTTGAAAATTGAAGAAATAGATTTGGAAGACAAAGAAACTCTATCTCTTTTTGCCTCTGGAAATACAAAAGGTATCTTTCAATTCGAGCAACCGGGTGCTATTCGCCTACTCAAGCGTGTGCAGCCAGTCTGTTTTGAAGATGTCGTAGCAACTACTTCCTTAAATCGACCAGGTGCTAGTGATTATATCAATAATTTTGTAGCTAGAAAACATGGGCAGGAAGAAGTGACTGTTCTAGATTCAGCTCTGGAGGATATTTTGGCTCCAACTTATGGCATTATGCTCTATCAGGAGCAGGTTATGCAGGTTGCTCAGCGATTTGCTGGATTTAGTCTTGGGAAGGCCGACATTTTGCGTCGAGCTATGGGTAAAAAGGATGCCTCTGCCATGCATGAAATGAGGGCTTCCTTTATTCAAGGCTCCATAGAAGCTGGTCATACTGTGGAAAAAGCAGAGCAGGTTTTTGATGTTATGGAGAAGTTTGCAGGTTATGGTTTTAACCGATCTCACGCCTATGCCTACTCAGCCTTGGCCTTCCAGTTGGCCTATTTCAAAACGCATTATCCAGCCATCTTTTATCAGATTATGTTGAATTCTGCCAACAGTGATTATGTAACAGATGCCTTAGAAGCAGGTTTTGAAGTAGCCCCATTGTCCATTAATACTATTCCCTATCACGATAAAATTGCCAACAAGTCTATCTATCTAGGTTTGAAATCGATTAAGGGGCTCAGCAAGGATTTGGCGCTTTGGATTATTGAACATAGACCTTATTCTAACATTGAAGATTTTTTAGCTAAACTACCTGAGAATTATTTGAAACTTCCCTTGCTGGAACCTTTGGTAAAAGTTGGTCTTTTCGATTCATTTGAAAAAAATCGTAAAAAAGTATTCAATAATTTAGCTAATCTATTTGAATTTGTGAAAGTATTAGGAAGCTTATTTGGAGAGACCATCTATAGTTGGCAAGATTCGGAGGACTGGACGGAGCAAGAAAAATTCTACATGGAACAAGAGCTCCTAGGAGTAGGAGTGAGCAAACATCCTCTACAAGCTATTGCAAGTAAGGCTATTTATCCGATTACTCCTATTAGTAATTTGTCAGAAAATAGTTATGCTATTATCTTGGTTGAGGCTCAGAAGATAAAAGTAATTCGTACCAAAAAAGGTGAAAATATGGCTTTCTTACAGGTGGATGACAGTAAGAAAAAATTGGATGTTACCCTCTTTTCAGATTTATATCGACAGGTTGGTCAGGAAGTAAGAGAAGGAGCATTCTACTATATTAAAGGGAAAGTCCAGTCACGTGACGGTCGTCTGCAAATGATTGCACAAGAAATAAGAGAAGCAGTGGCTGAGCGCTTTTGGATTCAGGTGAAAAATCATGACTCGGATCAAGAAATGTCACGTATTTTAGACCAGTATAAAGGCCCAATCCCAGTCATTATCAGGTATGAAGAGGAACAGAGAACAATTGTTTCTCCCCATCATTTTGTAGCTAAATCGGATGAATTAGAAGCGAAATTAAATGGAATCGTTATGAAAACGATTTATCGCTAAAATTACGGAAAATAGAAGAATTTTCAACGTAAATGTGGTATAATCAGTAAGAATGTTAAAAGAAAAAGGAGCATAACCAATATGAAACGTATTGCTGTTTTGACTAGTGGTGGAGACGCCCCTGGTATGAACGCTGCCATCCGCGCAGTTGTTCGTCAAGCAATTTCAGAAGGAATGGAAGTGTTTGGTATCTATGATGGATATGCTGGTATGGTTGCCGGTGAAATTCATCCCCTAGATGCAGCTTCAGTAGGAGACATCATTTCTCGTGGTGGTACTTTCCTTCACTCAGCTCGCTACCCAGAGTTCGCTCAACTTGAAGGGCAACTTAAAGGGATTGAGCAATTGAAAAAACACGGGATTGAAGGTGTAGTTGTTATTGGTGGAGACGGATCTTACCACGGTGCTATGCGTTTGACTGAACATGGCTTCCCAGCTATCGGTCTTCCAGGTACAATCGATAACGATATCGTTGGTACTGACTTTACAATCGGTTTTGACACAGCGGTTACGACTGCTATGGACGCTATCGATAAGATTCGTGATACATCATCAAGTCACCGTCGTACTTTTGTTATCGAAGTTATGGGACGTAACGCAGGTGATATCGCTCTTTGGGCTGGTATTGCAACTGGTGCTGATGAAATCATCATTCCTGAAGAAGGCTTCAAGATTGAAGATATCGTAGAAAGCATTAAATGTGGTTATGAGTGTGGTAAAAAACACAACATCATCGTCTTGGCAGAAGGTGTGATGTCAGCGGCTGAATTTGGTCAAAAACTAAAAGAAGCTGGGGATACAAGCGACCTTCGTGTGACAGAACTTGGACATATTCAACGTGGTGGTTCTCCAACTGCGCGTGACCGTGTTTTGGCATCACGTATGGGTGCACATGCTGTTAAACTTCTTAAAGAAGGTATCGGTGGTGTTGCGGTTGGTATCCGTAACGAGAAAATGGTTGAAAACCCTATTCTTGGAACTGCAGAAGAAGGAGCATTGTTTAGCCTTACTGCAGATGGTAAGATTGTGGTTAACAACCCACACAAGGCTGACCTTGAGCTATCTAGCTTGAATAAGAGCTTGTCATAATTTATAATTTAGTTAATAAGACCAAAAAGGTCATATATAAAGGAGTCACAAAAATCATGAATAAACGTGTAAAAATCGTTGCAACTTTGGGACCTGCGGTAGAAATCCGTGGTGGTAAAAAATTTGGTGATGACGGATACTGGGGTGAAAAACTTGATGTTGAAGCTTCAGCTAAAAACATTGCCAAATTGATTGAAGCTGGTGCTAACACATTCCGTTTCAACTTCTCACACGGTGACCACCAAGAACAAGGTGAGCGTATGGCAACTGTTAAACTTGCAGAAAAACTTGCAGGTAAAAAAGTTGGTTTCCTTCTTGATACAAAAGGACCAGAAATCCGTACAGAATTGTTCGAAGGTGAAGCTAAAGAGTATTCATATAAAACTGGTGAGAAAATCCGTGTTGCAACTAAACAAGGAATCAAATCAACTCGTGATGTGATTGCATTGAACGTTGCTGGTGCTCTTGATATCTATGATGATGTTGAAGTTGGTCGTCAAGTTTTGGTTGACGATGGTAAACTTGGTCTTCGTGTGGTTGCTAAAGATGATGCAACTCGTGAATTTGAAGTTGAAGTTGAAAACGATGGCGTAATTGCTAAACAAAAAGGTGTTAACATCCCTAACACTAAAATTCCTTTCCCAGCTCTTGCTGATCGTGATAACGATGATATCCGCTTCGGTCTTGAACAAGGTATCAACTTCATCGCGATTTCATTCGTACGTACTGCTAAAGACGTTAACGAAGTTCGTGCAATCTGTGAAGAAACTGGAAATGGACATGTTCAATTGTTCGCTAAAATCGAAAACCAACAAGGTATCGATAACTTGGATGAAATCATCGAAGCTGCTGATGGTATCATGATTGCTCGTGGTGACATGGGTATCGAAGTACCATTCGAAATGGTTCCAGTTTACCAAAAAATGATCATCACTAAAGTCAATGCTGCAGGTAAAGTTGTTATCACTGCAACAAACATGCTTGAAACAATGACTGAAAAACCACGTGCAACTCGTTCAGAAGTATCAGACGTATTTAACGCTGTTATCGATGGAACTGACGCTACAATGCTTTCAGGTGAGTCTGCAAACGGTAAATACCCACTTGAGTCAGTAACTACAATGGCTACAATCGACAAGAACGCTCAAACTCTTCTTAACGAATACGGACGTTTGAACTCAGATTCATTTGAACGTAACTCTAAGACAGAAGTAATGGCTTCAGCTGTTAAAGATGCTACTAACTCAATGGATATCAAATTGGTTGTAACTCTTACTAAGACAGGTCACACTGCACGTTTGATCTCTAAATACCGTCCAAATGCTGACATCTTGGCATTGACATTCGACGAATTGACAGAACGTGGATTGATGTTGAACTGGGGTGTTATCCCAATGTTGACAGATGCTCCATCATCAACTGATGATATGTTCGAAATCGCTGAACGTAAAGCAGTTGAAGCAGGACTTGTACAATCTGGTGACGATATCGTTATCGTAGCTGGTGTACCAGTTGGAGAAGCTGTTCGTACAAACACAATGCGTATCCGTACAGTACGCTAATCAAAATGAAAAAGCCTATCATATCAAGCTTTCTAGCCTGTATGATGGGCTCTTTTTTTGTCTAGGTGGCAAAAAGGGGGCAACACTTTTTACTTTCGATTTAATGGGACGGTATCAAGTGCGTCAAATACTGTTTGCTTCATGCCTTTAATAATGTGAGTGTTGATTTGAAGAGGCGTTCTAACGTCTTTAATCCAAGCTCGTATCATGATAGTTTTATTGAAATCTTATTTTATTCGAGCAAATTTCATAAAATGTTTAGTTCAAATACAGATAAAAAATAACTCCCTGATGACTCAAGGAGTTATTACTATCTAAATTAGTTTTTAGAAGCAGCTTGGAATTCTGGGTTTTTCCATGCTTCGTCAATAATAGCTTGTAATTCATTTGCAGATGCTTGCATTTTTTGAGTTTCTGCGTCGTTCAATGGGATATTTACTGGACGAACAATACCATGTGCACCTACAACAGCTGGTTGACCGATAAAGACGTTTTTAACTCCGTATTGACCTTCTTGGAATACTGAAAGTGGAAGTACTGCATTTTCATCGTCAAGGATTGCTTTAGTAATACGAGCAAGGGCTACTGCGATACCGTAGTATGTTGCACCTTTTTTGTTAATGATTGTGTAAGCTGCATCACGAACACCTTCGAACAATTCAATCAATTCAGCTTCTTGAACATTTTGAGTGTCTTTAAGGAATTCTTCAAGGTTTACACCAGCGATGTTAGCATGTGACCAAACAGCGAACTCAGAGTCACCGTGTTCACCCATGATGTAGGCGTGCACTGAACGAGCATCAACATCTAATTTTTCAGCAAGTGCTTGACGGAAACGAGCTGAGTCAAGTGAAGTACCTGAACCGATAACGCGTTCTTTAGGGAATCCAGAGAATTTCCAAGTTGAGTAAGTCAAGACGTCAACTGGGTTAGCAGCAACAAGGAAGATACCTTTGAAACCTGATTCAACAACTTGAGTTACGATTGATTTGTTGATAGCAAGGTTTTTACCTACAAGGTCAAGACGAGTTTCACCTGGTTTTTGAGGCGCACCTGCAGTGATTACAACAAGGTCAGCATCTGCACAGTCAGAGTATTGAGCTGCATAGATTTTTTTAGGTGAAGTGAAGGCAAGGGCGTGACTAAGGTCAAGGGCGTCACCAACAGCTTTTTCATGCAATTGTGGAATTTCGATAATTCCAAGCTCTTGTGCAATTCCTTGGTTAACAAGTGCAAAAGCGTAAGAAGAACCTACAGCACCATCACCGACAAGGATAACTTTTTTGTGTTGTTTAGTTGAAGTCATTATTCTAAACATCTCCTTAATTTTATTCAGGGATTTCCCCAGTTATTTCAATTTTATCACTTTTGAAAAGCTTTGTCACGGATATACATTTCAGTTCTTGATGTAAACGTTTTAGTGGTTTTAGATACCTGAAATATAGCGGACATTATGGTATAATATAGTTAATTACTAATAGTGAAATGAGGCATTTATTAATGCAGGATAGAAATTTAGTGAATGTCAATCTGACAAAGGAGATGAAGACGAGCTTTATTGACTACGCTATGAGTGTTATCGTAGCGCGGGCTCTTCCTGATGTTCGAGATGGCTTGAAACCCGTCCACCGTCGGATTCTCTACGGAATGAATGAACTGGGTGTTACTCCAGACAAACCTCATAAAAAATCTGCTCGTATTACAGGGGATGTCATGGGTAAATATCACCCACACGGGGATTCCTCTATCTATGAAGCCATGGTCCGTATGGCTCAATGGTGGAGCTATCGTTACATGCTTGTAGATGGTCATGGGAACTTTGGTTCCATGGATGGTGATGGTGCTGCCGCCCAGCGTTACACTGAGGCACGTATGAGCAAGATTGCTCTGGAGATGCTTCGTGATATTAACAAAAATACAGTTGACTTCGTTGATAACTATGATGCCAATGAACGTGAACCCTTGGTCTTGCCAGCGCGCTTTCCTAATCTTTTGGTTAATGGAGCAACTGGTATTGCTGTTGGGATGGCAACCAATATTCCACCTCATAACCTTGGTGAAACCATTGATGCAGTGAAGTTGGTTATGGACAATCCTGAAGTGACTACTAAGGACTTGATGGAAGTCTTGCCAGGGCCAGATTTTCCAACTGGTGCTCTTGTTATGGGGAAATCAGGTATTCATAAGGCTTATGAAACAGGTAAAGGATCGATTGTCCTCCGTTCACGTACTGAAATTGAAGAAACTAAAACTGGCCGTGAGCGTATTGTTGTAACAGAATTTCCTTATATGGTCAATAAAACAAAGGTGCATGAGCATATTGTTCGTTTGGTTCAGGAAAAACGTATTGAGGGGATTACAGCAGTCCGTGATGAGTCAAACCGTGAAGGTGTTCGATTTGTTATTGAAGTCAAGCGTGATGCCTCAGCCAATGTTATCCTCAACAACCTCTTCAAGATGACCCAGATGCAAACCAACTTTGGTTTTAATATGCTTGCAATCCAAAATGGGGTACCAAAGATTTTGTCCCTTCGTCAGATTTTGGATGCTTATATCGAGCACCAAAAAGAAGTGGTTGTTCGTCGTACTCGTTTTGATAAGGAAAAAGCAGAAGCGCGTGCTCATATCTTAGAAGGTCTCTTGATTGCGCTAGACCATATTGATGAAGTGATTCGTATCATCCGCGCTAGTGAAACGGATGCTGAAGCACAAGCTGAGTTGATGAGCAAGTTTAAGCTTTCTGAACGTCAAAGTCAAGCCATTCTTGATATGCGTCTTCGTCGTTTGACAGGTTTGGAACGTGATAAGATTCAGTCTGAGTATGATGACCTCTTGGCTTTGATTGCGGATTTGGCAGATATTCTTGCAAAACCAGAGCGTGTTTCTCAAATCATTAAAGATGAATTGGATGAAGTTAAGCGTAAGTTTGGAGATAATCGTCGTACAGAGTTGATGGTGGGAGAAGTCTTGACTCTTGAAGATGAAGATTTGATTGAAGAATCGGATGTCTTAATTACACTTTCTAACAAAGGCTACATCAAACGTTTGGATCAAGGAGAATTCACTGCTCAAAAACGTGGTGGTCGTGGTGTCCAAGGGACAGGCGTTAAGGATGACGATTTTGTTCGTGAGTTAGTGTCAACCAGCACCCATGATCACCTACTCTTCTTTACAAATAAAGGACGTGTCTATCGCCTGAAAGGCTATGAAATTCCTGAGTATGGTCGTACAGCTAAGGGCTTGCCAATCGTCAATCTTTTGAAATTAGATGAAGGTGAAAGTATCCAGACCATCATCAATGTTGAGTCTGAACGTAGTGATGATGCTTATCTCTTCTTCACAACCCGTCATGGTATTGTGAAGAGAACTAGCGTTAAGGAATTTGCTAATATTCGTCAGAATGGACTCAAGGCTTTGAACCTCAAGGATGAAGATGAGTTGATTAATGTCTTGCTGACAGAAGAGGACACGGATATTATCATTGGTACAAAGTTTGGTTATTCAGTTCGCTTTAATCAATCAGCCGTTCGTGGTATGAGTCGTATCGCCACTGGTGTGAAAGGTGTTAACCTTCGTGACGGAGACACAGTTGTTGGTGCTAGTGTGATTACAGACCAGGACGAGGTTCTTATCATCACAGAAAAGGGCTATGGTAAGCGCACAGTTGCGACCGAATATCCAACTAAAGGTCGTGGTGGTAAAGGGATGCAAACCGCTAAGATTACAGAAAAGAACGGTTCTCTTGCTGGTCTTATGACCGTTAAAGGCGATGAAGATTTGATGATTATCACTGATACTGGTGTCATGATTCGAACCAATGTTGACAATATTTCACAAACAGGTCGCTCAACTATGGGAGTTAAAGTGATGCGCCTAGATCAAGATGCTAAAATTGTAACCTTTACTACGGTTGCAGCTGAAGAAAAAGAAGAAGTTGGGACAGAAAACGAAACAGAAGGTGAAGCATAATGTCTCATAAAAAGAATAAAAAGAAAACAAACCGTAAAAATTTACTAATCAATATCTTGGCAGGATTCTTAATCATCTTGTCAATAGCTTTGATTTTCAATTCAAAAATTCGTGATATGTTCATGGTTTGGAATACCAATAAATACCAAGTCAGCCAGGTATCAAAAGAAAAATTGGAAGAAAATCAAGATACAGAAGGGAATTTTGACTTTGATTCCGTAAAAGCCATCTCGTCAGAAGCTGTCTTGTCCTCACAATGGGATTCGCAAAAATTGCCAGTTATCGGTGGAATTGCTGTCCCTGAGGTAGAAATTAACTTGCCTATTTTTAAAGGGCTTGATAATGTCAATCTCTTCTATGGAGCCGGTACAATGAAGCGTGATCAAGTGATGGGGAAAGGAAACTATACCCTTGCGAGCCATCACATCTTCACGGCGGAAAACGCCAGCCAAATGCTCTTTTCTCCATTATCACGCGCTAAAAATGGGATGAAAATTTATCTTACTGATAAGGATAAAGTTTATACCTATGAAATCCGTGAAGTGAAGCATGTGACTCCAGATCGCGTTGATGAGATTGATGACCGTACCGGAGTTGATGAAATCACACTTGTAACCTGTGTTGACTATGATGCGACAGAACGTATTATCGTAAAAGGTGACCTGAAAGATACAAAAGACTATTCACAAACCCCTGAAGAAATTCTAACAGCTTTCAATCAACCATATAAACAACGTTATTAAAGATAAATCAGTAAAATCTTAGGTTTTACTGATTTTTTATAGATTGAATTTCAAAATAAACTGTTATGAAATACAGAAAACGTTTCCTTAATTCTAAAGTTTGTGATATAATTATCAGGTAAAAAAATTTTAGGAGTTTGTTATGGTTTCTTCAGAATTTATCTCAAAGATTGAATTTGCTTGCAAGAAAAAAGAAAGTCTTTATAGTCAAAGCAAATTTAAGTATGCGATTCGTTCGATGTTCGCAGGTGCCTTTTTAACCTTCAGTACAGCTGCTGGTGCAGTTGGGGCTGACTTGATTAATAAAATTGCACCAGGTAGTGGACGTTTCCTCTTCCCCTTTGTCTTTGCTTGGGGCTTGGCCTACATTGTTTTCTTGAATGCCGAGTTGGTAACATCAAACATGATGTTCTTGACTGCGGGTAGTTTCTTGAAAAAAATCTCTTGGAGAAAAACAGCTGAGATTTTACTTTACTGTACCTTGTTCAACCTTATCGGGGCTTTGATAGCAGGTTGGGGCTTTGCCCATTCGGCAGCTTATGCACATCTGACACACGATAGTTTCATCTCAGGGGTTGTTGAGATGAAGTTAGGCCGTTCAAATGAATTAATCTTGCTTGAGGCGATTTTGGCAAATATTTTCGTAAATATTGCGATTCTTTCATTTGTTTTGGTCAAAGATGGTGGTGCTAAACTATGGCTCGTTTTATCAGCGATTTACATGTTTGTATTCTTAACAAACGAGCACATTGCTGCGAACTTTGCTTCTTTCGCGATTGTAAAATTCAGTGTTGCTGCTGACTCAATTGCCAACTTCGGTATTGGAAATATGCTTCGCCACTGGGGTGTAACCTTCATCGGAAACTTTATCGGAGGAGGCCTCTTGATGGGTCTTCCATATGCCTTCCTCAATAAAAATGAAGATACTTATGTAGATTAAGAAAATGAGCACGATTGAGTCGTGCTTTTTTCATTTTTAAAATAGAGTAATAGCTATTTGTTATATCAAAATATAGAAAACTAATATTGGTAAACTATACCTTAAGGTGCTACAATATCTTTAATCAAACTATTAGGAGGTCGCCCTATGACTCGTGATTTTAAATTTGAAACTTTGCAACTACATGCTGGTCAAGTTGTGGATCCAGCTACCAAGTCTCGTGCAGTGCCGATTTATCAAACAACATCCTTTGTTTTTGATGATACGCAGGAAGGTGCCGATTTGTTTGCCTTGAGAAAACCAGGGAACATTTATACTCGTATTACCAATCCTACAACAGCTGCCTTTGAAGAAAGAATTGCTGCCCTTGAAGGTGGTGTCGGAGCTCTTGCAACTGCATCAGGTATGTCCGCAGTGACTTATACGATTTTGGCACTTGCCCACGCTGGTGACCATGTAGTTGCAGCATCAACTATTTACGGTGGAACCTTCAATCTTTTGAAAGAAACCCTTCCTCGTTATGGTATCACAACAACCTTTGTCGATGTGGATAATTTGGAGGAAGTAGAAGCAGCGATCAAAGACAATACCAAGCTTGTCTTGATTGAAACCTTGGGGAATCCCTTGATAAACATTCCTGATTTGGAAAAATTGGCTGAGATTACGCATAAGTATCAGATTCCTCTTGTTTCTGACAATACTTTTGCTACACCTTATTTGATTAACGTCTTTTCTCACGGTGTCGATATTGCTATTCACTCTGCGACTAAGTTTATCGGTGGGCATGGTACGACTATTGGTGGAGTGATTGTCGATAGCGGTCGTTTTGACTGGGCAGCTTCAGGGAAATTCCCTCAATTTGTTGACGAGGATCCAAGTTATCACAACTTGAGCTATACTCGCGATGTGGGGGCAGCAGCCTTTATTATCGCTGTCCGTGTTCAATTGCTTCGTGATACAGGTGCAGCCTTGTCACCATTTAATGCCTTCCTCTTGCTTCAAGGACTGGAAACCCTTTCTCTTCGTGTGGAACGCCATGTGCAAAATGCTGAGAAAATTGTTGATTTTCTTGTAAATCATCCTAAGGTAGAAAAAGTCAACTATCCAAAATTGGCAGATAGTCCTTATCATGCCTTGGCTGAGAAATATTTACCAAAAGGTGTGGGTTCAATCTTTACCTTCCATGTCAAAGGGGGAGAGGCAGAAGCACGCAAGGTAATTGATCATTTAGAAATCTTCTCTGACCTAGCAAACGTGGCAGATGCTAAATCTCTTGTTGTCCATCCAGCAACAACCACTCACGGTCAATTGTCAGAAAAAGACCTAGAAGCAGCAGGTGTCACACCAAACCAAATTCGTTTGTCAATCGGACTTGAAAATGTAGAGGATTTGATTGAAGACTTGCGATTGGCCTTGGAGAAAATTTAAAGTAAAAGAAGATAAACAGTGGGTTTCGACTCGCTGTTTTTGATTTTCCTTCAGGCATGATATAATGGTTAAAGAAGTCTAGAAAGAGGAACGATATGAACGAAATCAAATGTCCCAACTGTGGGGAAGTCTTTACAGTAAATGAGAGCCAGTATGCTGAACTTTTATCCCAAGTGAGAACGGCAGAGTTTGATAAGGAACTACATGATCGGATGAAGCAGGAACTGGCCTTGGCTGAGCAAAAGGCCATGAATGAACAACAGTCTAAACTAGCTCAAAAAGACCAAGAAATTGCGCAATTACAGAGTCAAATCCAAAACTTTGATACAGAAAAAGAACTGGCCAAGAAAGAGGTTGAACAGACAAGCCATCAGGCTTTATTAGCAAAAGACAAGGAAGTGCAGGCCTTGGAAAACCAATTGGCCACCTTGCGTTTGGAGCATGAAAATCAACTACAGAAGACCCTCTCCGACTTAGAAAAAGAACGTGATCAAGTCCAAAATCAGCTCCTCTTGCAAGAAAAGGAAAATGAGCTGTCTTTGGCTTCTGTTAAACAAAACTATGAAGCCCAGCTTAAAGCAGCCAGTGAACAAGTCGAATTTTACAAGAATTTCAAAGCCCAACAATCCACAAAAGCAATTGGGGAAAGTCTGGAACAGTATGCGGAAAGTGAGTTTAACAAGGTCCGTAGTTTCGCCTTTCCAAATGCTTACTTTGAGAAGGATAACAAGATTTCAGCGCGTGGGTCTAAGGGTGACTTTATCTTCCGTGAGAGTGATGAAAATGGTGTTGAAATCATTTCCATCATGTTTGAGATGAAAAATGAAGCAGATGGAACAGAGAAGAAGCACAAGAATACAGATTTTTATAAGGAATTGGACGAGGACCGTCGGGAGAAGAACTGTGAATATGCGGTTTTGGTGTCTATGCTTGAGGCCGATAATGACTACTTTAACACAGGGATTGTTGACGTTAGTCACGAGTATGAAAAGATGTATGTGGTTCGTCCTCAATTCTTTATCCAGTTGATTGGGCTCTTGCGAAATGCGGCGCTTAATTCCCTAAAATATAAGCAGGAGTTGGCTTTGGTTCGGGAGCAAAATATTGACATCACTCATTTTGAAGAGGACTTGGATGCCTTTAAGCTAGCTTTTGCTAAGAACTATAATTCGGCTTCGACTAACTTTGGCAAAGCCATCGATGAAATCGACAAGGCCATCAAACGCATGGAAGAGGTCAAGAAGTTCCTAACCACATCCGAAAACCAACTTCGCCTCGCAAACAATAAATTGGAAGATGTTTCGGTCAAAAAATTGACTCGGAAAAATCCAACTATGAAAGCGAAGTTTGAAGCATTGAAGGGGGAGTAGTATTACCTTAGAAACAGGAATTTATATGAAAAGAGCTATAGAAATTATTAGAACATGGTCAGCTGATAAAATAGAATTAATTTTTCTTAAAATTATATTTAAATATTTGCTGTATTTTTTAGTGTTTTCAACAGTAATGGTTTATGTCTATATTTTTAACCATTCATCGACTGTTTATACAAAGCTATTAACAGTATTTCTTGTCCTTCTTATATTGTTTATTCTTCTATCTAAACTATTACTTGATAAGGCTTTAATTGATATTTTATTTGAAGATATCAATTTAACAAAGTATCAGGATATAGTTGCTAGAGCTGATGCAAATTCTTTAAATAGAAATGTTCAGATTCTTCCAAAATATTTGGCAAATGCAAGAGTATCCTTTTATAGAGGATACTTCCAAGATAGTTTAGAATTGCTGAATAAAATAAAAAATAGTAATCTAAAAAAATCCAAAAATCTCTACTATATATTTCATATCAAGTATTATAGCATCCTAAACTTGGTTCATTTGAATGATTGTTTAGAATTGCAAGAATTAATAGTAGAAATTGAAGAACTAACAAGTAATGTTCAATCGCAAATTTTAAAATATCAGGAAGAAATTTTGAGTTTAAAGGCTATTGTTGATATCTATTGCAATAAAAAATCAAACGACTACTTCGACACCACTGAACCAGAAAATAAATTAGCTCGAATCATGTTCTCTTATTACGGAGCTCTCAATGCCCAGCTAAAAGGAGATGAAGATCGTGCCCGTAGTTTGTTTGAAAGTATCGTCCATGAAAATCCAGAGCTTTTCTATGTTCAGGAAGCGAAGAAATATTTAGAATTAGTGAAATGAGAGTAATATATGAAATTAGTAAAAAAAATAGTTGGTTCAGCGACAGAAAACACTCTTCTACAACTTGATAGGACTATTCTAATTTGCTCAATTATTGGACTTGTTTTGGATGTGATGGCTGTTTTTTTAGTTTTCCAAAGTGATACCAAAAAGTGGGGAGTAATATTATTAGTAGTAGTATTACTTATTCTTACTCTAGTTTTATACCTACGTTTTGTCCTAAACAAAGTTATTTATCTAATGTTAAACGATGCTATTAATCTTAAGCTCTATGTAGACATGTACAGGGTTCAATCTGAGAAATCCATTAAGATTTTTAGGGCAACATATCGTGAGTATTACCAATTTATCCAAGGTCAAGTGGCTTATCTAAAAGGAGATTTTCAATCAGCCAAGGAAAATATGTCCAAATATGATTTGAAAAAAATTTGGGGTAGACTAAGAGGCTATACATTTTTAATATCAACCTATGAATTATTAAAAGTTTCCATTCATCTTCAAGATGCGCAAGATATTGCTTTCTTTGAGGAACAATTGTCCAAGGCGCCAGATTATAAAGGAGGAAAAGTTAAACTCGTTGCTCAAACTCAAGCCATAAAAGATATTGTGTTCAATAAAGAAGTGAACGACTACTTCGACACCACTGAACCAGAAAGTAATCTAGCTCGAATCATGTTTTCGTATTACGGAGCTCTCAATGCCCAATTAAAAGGAGATGAAGCCCGTGCCCGTAGTTTGTTTGAAAGTATCGCCCATGAAAATCCAGAGCTCTTTTGTGTTCAGGAAGCTAGGAAGTATTTAGAAAATGAGCTGATATAGTTTTAAAATCTGTCTAAGATAGAATATGTTGATGTAAAGTGAAAAGGGAATTAGAAAGCAAATATGAATGGTATTATCAACTTAAAAAAAGAAGCGGGGATGACCTCGCATGATGCGGTTTTTAAACTGCGTAAGATTTTGGGAACAAAGAAAATTGGTCATGGTGGGACCTTGGATCCGGATGTGGTGGGTGTTTTGCCTATTGCAGTTGGCAAGGCAACCCGCATGGTCGAGTTTATGCAGGACGAGGGCAAGGTCTATGAGGGGGAAATCACTCTTGGCTATTCAACGACGACAGAGGATGCTAGTGGGGAAGTGGTCGCAGAGACACCCGTTCTGTCGCCCTTGGATGAAAAGCTTATTGATGAAGCGATTACGAATCTGACTGGACCTATTAGTCAGATTCCGCCTATGTATTCAGCTGTCAAGGTCAATGGTCGTAAGCTCTATGAGTATGCGCGTGCTGGTCAGGAAGTGGAGCGTCCAGAACGTCAGGTGACCATTTATCAATTTGAGCGGACAAGTCCGATTTCTTATGAGGGTCATCTTGCACGCTTTACTTTTCGTGTAAAATGTAGCAAGGGGACTTATATCCGTACCTTATCGGTTGACTTAGGAGACAAGCTTGGTTATGCGGCTCATATGTCACATCTGACTCGAACTAGTGCAGCTGGTTTACAGCTAGAAGACGCTCTTACCTTGGAAGAAATTGCTGAAAGAGTGGAGATTGGTCAACTGGACTTTCTCCATCCTCTAGAGATTGGGACAGGAGACCTCGTCAAAGTTTTACTAACTCCAGAAGAGGCTACAGAAGTACGCTTTGGTCGTTTTATAGAACTCGAACAAACAGAACAAGAATTAGCTGCCTTTGAAGATGATAAATTGCTAGCCATTCTAGAAAAACGGGACAATCTCTACAAGCCAAGGAAGGTTTTTAGCTAGTCTAACTGAGGTGTAGGGAGTGTTGTTTCCCCTAGACTATCCAAATCAGACTATAAATTTTGCAAAAAATGTGATAGAATAGACGACGGATAAAAAAACGGAGGATAGCATGCAAAATAGACCAATCATTATCGGAGTGACAGGTGGTTCTGGTGGAGGTAAGACCAGTGTTTCAAGAGCCATTTTATCGCATTTTCCTGATGAAAAGATTTCCATGATTGAGCATGATTCATACTACAAGGATCAGTCTCATTTGACCTTTGAAGAGCGTGTCAAAACCAACTACGACCATCCTTTTGCCTTTGATACAGACTTAATGATTGAACAGATTAAGGAATTGTTGGCAGGACGTCCGGTGGACATCCCGACTTATGACTATACAGAGCATACACGGAGTAGCAAGACTTATCGTCAGGAGCCTCAAGATGTCTTTATCGTTGAGGGCATTTTGGTCTTGGAGGACAAGCGCCTGCGCGACTTGATGAATATCAAGATTTTTGTGGATACAGACGATGATGTGCGAATTATTCGTCGTATCAAGCGTGATATGGAGGAGCGTGGTCGTAGCCTTGATAGCGTTATTGACCAGTATTTAGGCGTAGTCAAACCTATGTACCATCAGTTTATCGAGCCAACTAAGCGTTATGCTGATATCGTCATTCCTGAGGGAGTCAGCAATACCGTGGCTATCGATCTTTTGACGACCAAGATTGCAAAGATTTTGGAAGAAGCTCGAAACAGCAAATAATCAGATGTGGAGGCCTTGCCTCCTTTTTCTATTTTTCTCTCATAATGGTACATAAATGGAGATTTTTAGGCATATTTTTGGTATAATAATACCCATGAAAGAGCAAGAAAATGAATAGTAGGTGGAGATGGAAAAGTATTTATCGGTAACAACTTTGACCAAGTATCTGAAAATGAAATTCGATAAAGACCCTTACTTGGAACGGGTCTATTTAACTGGTCAAGTTTCCAACTTTCGTAAACGACCTACTCACCAATATTTCTCCCTAAAAGATGATCATGCAGTTATTCAAGCGACCATCTGGTCTGGGATTTATCAGAAATTAGGCTTCGACCTGGAAGAAGGGATGAAAATCAATGTGATTGGGCGTGTACAGGTCTACGAACCAAGTGGTAGCTACTCCATCATCATTGAAAAGGCTGAGCCTGATGGGGTTGGGGCGCTTGCGATTCAGTTTGAACAACTCAAGAAAAAATTGACAGAAGAAGGCCTGTTTCAAGAACGCTTCAAGCAACCTCTGCCCCAATTTTCTAAGAGAATTGGTGTAGTAACCAGTCGCAGTGGAGCCGTTATTCGAGATATTATCACGACCGTCAGCAGGCGCTTTCCAGGTGTAGATATCCTTCTTTATCCGACTAAGGTTCAAGGAGATGGAGCAGCAGAAGAAATTGCTCGAAATATTGCGCGTGCCAATCAACGGGACGATTTGGATTTGCTGATTATTGGTCGTGGTGGAGGTTCTATCGAGGATCTTTGGGCCTTTAACGAAGAAATCGTGGTACGAGCGATTTTTGAATCTCGTTTACCAGTTATCTCTAGTGTGGGGCATGAGACGGATGTGACCTTGGCAGATTTTGTGGCAGATCGCCGCGCTGCGACGCCAACAGCTGCAGCTGAACTAGCAACACCTGTGACCAAGTTGGATCTATTAGCTCATTTGCAAAATCAGGAAAAACGGATGGCAACAGCAGTCCGAAATGTCCTATCGAAGAAACAAGAATCTTTAAAAAAATGTAGTCAGTCAGTCATCTTTAGACAGCCAGAACGTTTGTATGATGGCTATATGCAACGCTTGGATCAACTGCAACTGCGCTTAAAACAAAGTTTGCGAACACGGATTTCTGATAACAAACAGACAGTACAAGCAAGGACGCATCGACTGGTACAATTATCACCTGTTACCAAAATTCAACGTTATCAAGACCGTCTAGGCCAGTTGGATAAGCTCCTCCGTAGCCAAATGGCTTTGGTTTATGATGCCAAGGTTGCTGAAGTCAAGCGTCTTTCAGAAGCTTTGCTCATGTTGGATACCAGTCGAATCGTGGCGCGTGGTTATGCTATTGTCAAAAAAGAAGAGTCAGTTGTGGATTCGGTTGAGAGTTTGAAGAAAAAAGACCAAGTGACGCTTTTGATGCGAGATGGTCAAGTAGAATTAGAGGTTAAAGATGTCAAAACAAAAGAAATTTGAGGAAAATCTAGCAGAACTGGAGACTATTGTCCAAAGTTTGGAAAATGGTGAAATAGCTCTAGAAGATGCGATTGCGGCCTTTCAAAAGGGCATGCTCTTGTCAAAAGAGCTCCAAGCGACGCTGGACAAGGCTGAAAAGACCTTGGTTAAGGTTATGCAAGAAGACGGAACAGAAAGTGATTTTGAATGAAAAAACAAGAAAAATTAGCTCTTGTCCAGTCGGCTTTGGAAGACTTTTATGGAGACCAGCAGTTTGCCTCTAGTTTGCGAGAGTCTGTTCTCTATTCCATTCATGCTGGTGGCAAGCGTATTCGACCTTTTCTCTTGTTAGAAGTTTTGGAAGCCTTGCAGGTCGCTATTAAACCGGCACATGCACAGGTGGCTGCAGCCTTGGAAATGATTCATACAGGGAGTTTGATTCATGATGATCTTCCAGCTATGGATGATGATGATTACCGTCGAGGGCGTTTGACCAACCATAAGAAATTCGGTGAAGCTATGGCGATTTTGGCTGGAGATGCTTTGTTCCTAGATCCCTATGCCTTGATAGCGCAGGCAGATTTGCCAAGTCAGATTAAGGTAGACTTGATTGCCAACTTATCCCTTGCTTCAGGTAGTCTGGGTATGGTGGCAGGGCAGGTTTTGGACATGGAGGGTGAACACCAGCATTTGTCTTTGGAAGAACTCCAGACTATTCATGCTAATAAGACTGGAAAACTACTAGCTTATCCCTTCCAAGCAGCTGCTATTATAGCCGAATTGGCACCTGAAATGCAGGCAAAGCTGAAAACTATTGGGGAATTGATTGGACTTGCTTTTCAAGTTCGAGACGATGTACTGGATGTGACAGCTAGTTTTGAGGAAATCGGCAAGACACCACAAAAGGATCTACAGGCAGAAAAATCAACCTATCCAGCCTTGTTGGGCTTGGAAGAGGCTATTGCCTTTTGTAATCAGACTTTGGATCAAGCTAATGCCAAATTAGAAGAAATTGCCCAGCAGATTCCCTTTGAAACAGAGTCGATTGTATGTGTAGTAGAAAGTTTGAGAATCAATGGCTAAGGAAAGAGTGGATGTACTAGCTTATAAACAGGGCTTGTTTGAAACGCGAGAACAGGCTAAGCGCGGTGTGATGGCTGGTCTAGTCGTAGCAGTCCTTAATGGAGAACGCTTTGACAAGCCAGGAGAGAAAATTCCAGATGACACCGAGCTGAAACTCAAGGGTGAAAAGCTCAAATATGTCAGCCGTGGTGGCTTGAAATTAGAAAAGGCCTTGCAAGTCTTTGATTTGTCAGTTGATGGAGCGACCACAATTGATATCGGTGCTTCTACTGGTGGTTTTACCGATGTCATGTTGCAAAATGGTGCTGAGTTGGTCTTTGCAGTCGATGTTGGTACCAATCAGTTGGCTTGGAAACTACGCCAGGACCCGAGAGTTGTCAGCATGGAGCAGTTTAATTTCCGCTATGCTGAAAGGACTGACTTTGAGCAGGAACCAAGTTTTGCCAGTATTGATGTAAGTTTCATTTCCCTTAGTCTGATCTTACCAGCCTTGCATCGTGTGTTGGCTGATCAAGGTCAGGTTGTGGCTTTGGTTAAGCCCCAGTTTGAGGCAGGTCGTGAGCAGATTGGGAAAAATGGAATTATTCGAGATGCCAAGGTTCATCAGAATGTCCTTGAATCTGTCACAGCTATGGCAGTAGAGGAAGGCTTTTCAGTCCTTGGATTGGACTTTTCTCCCATCCAAGGTGGGCATGGAAATATTGAGTTTTTAGCGTATTTGAAAAAAGAAGAGTCAGCAAGCAATCAGGTTCTTGCTGAGATTGAAGAAGTAGTAGAGAGGGCGCATAGTCAATTTAAAAATGAATAAAAAAGAGAGACTTGAAAAAATTAGACGATTTGTGACAGATTATCAAATCGGTACACAAGAAGAAATTGTAGAACATTTGAAAGAGGCAGGAATCACTGCCACTCAAGCGACGGTATCTCGAGATATCAAAGAATTAGGTATTGTCAAAATTCCTTTGAGAGACAACACCTATGTCTATGAATTGCCAAAATCAATCGTAAAAAGTTTGCAACTGGCTGAAGACAATATCGAATCGGCAGAATTGATGGACAAGATGATCAATCTCCAAGTCATCCCAGGAAATACAGCCTTTGTGAAAGCTCAGTTAATCGAGACTTTTGCGGACAAAATTTTTAGCTGTTTAGCTGATGATAGCTCGATTTTAGTCATTGCCAGAAGTGAAAGTCTAGCTGAGGAAATCTTTGAACAAGTAAAAAATTGGTAGGTCTATATGTTACTTGAAATTTCGATAAAAAACTTTGCCATTATTGAGGCTATATCTCTCAATTTTGAAAAGGGGATGACGGTTCTGACCGGTGAAACAGGTGCAGGGAAGTCGATTATCATTGATGCCATGAATATGATGTTGGGAGCTCGTGCGACGACAGATGTTATTCGTCATGGTGCGCCAAAGGCAGAGATTGAGGGGCTTTTCTCAGTTGAGAATAGTCGCCTTTTACAGGAAATTTTTGATGAGCAAGGTTTAGAATTAGGTGATGAAATTATCATCCGTCGGGAAATTCTGCAAAACGGTCGTAGTATCAGCCGTGTCAATGGCCAGATGGTCAATCTATCTGTTTTGCGTGCTATTGGCCAACATCTGGTGGATATACATGGTCAGCATGACCAAGAAGAGTTAATGCGTCCCCAACTGCATATCCAGATGTTGGATGAATTTGGTGATACAGCCTTTTGGGCCTTGAAAGAAACCTATCAAACGAGTTTTGATGCCTACCGTAAAATGCGTAAGCAGGTTCTGGAAGTCAAGAAAAACCAACAGGAACACAAGGCTCGTATTGAAATGTTGGAATTTCAAATGGCAGAGATTGAGGCAGCAAACTTGCAGGCTGGAGAAGATTTGGTTCTCAATCAAGAGCGAGAGAAACTCCTCAACCATAAAAATATTGCGGATACGTTGACCAATGCCTACAGCATGTTGGACAATGAAGATTTTTCAAGTCTAGCCAATGTTCGTTCAGCTATGAATGACATGGAAAGTGTCGAAGAGTACGATCCTGAATACCGTGAAATTTCAAGCTCACTATCTGAGACCTACTATGTCTTAGAAGACATTAGCAAGCGTCTGGAAGCTATTATTGAGGACCTTGATTTTGATGGCAATCGTCTCATGCAGGTTGAGAATCGTTTGGACCTCCTTCATACTATTACCCGCAAGTATGGTGGGACTGTAGACGATGTCTTGCTTTATTTTGCCAAGATTACGGAAGAATACAATCTCTTGACAGGCAATAACCTTTCGTCTGAGGACATGGAAGCAGAGCTTAAAAAATTGGAAGTCAATCTTGTTGATTTGGCAGGTCAGCTTGCATCTGCTCGTCATGATTTGGCCCAGCAGCTCGAAGCAGAGATTAAACAAGAACTGCAAGACCTGTATATGGAAAAAGCCCAGTTTCAGGTTCGTTTTAGCAAGGGCAAATTCAGTCGTGAGGGCAATGAAATGGTTGAGTTTTACATTTCAACCAACCCTGGCGAAGACTTTAAACCCTTGGTCAAGGTTGCGTCCGGTGGGGAATTATCCCGTCTCATGCTAGCTATCAAGTCTGCTTTTTCACGTAAAGAAGGCAAGACAAGTATTGTCTTTGATGAAGTGGATACAGGAGTTTCAGGTCGTGTAGCTCAGGCTATTGCACAGAAGATTCACAAGATTGGCCAACATGGTCAGGTTCTAGCTATCTCCCACTTGCCACAAGTGATTGCGATTGCAGATTATCAATTTTTTATTGAGAAGATTAGCAATGAGCATTCAACGGTTTCGACTGTTCGTCTCTTGACGGTTGAAGAGCGAGTGGAAGAAGTTGCTAAGATGTTGGCAGGTGATGATGTGACGGAAGCAGCCCTGACGCAAGCCAGAGAATTGTTGAGAAACAAGGAGAAATAAGATGACAGACTATTATGTAATTGGAGATGTTCACGGAAAAGCTGGGATGCTGGAAGACCTTCTCAAAACATGGGATGGTCAGACCCAGTTGCTCTTTCTAGGGGACTTGATTGACCGTGGTGAAGATAGTCGCCGTGTCCTTGAAATGGTCAAGGACTTAGTGGACAATCAAGGGGCAATCTGTTTGTCAGGAAATCACGAGTATATGTTTTTGACTTGGCTAGATGACCCAGAAGAAAGTTATGACCATTATCGTCGCAATGGTGGAGATACAACTATTAACTCTATCCTAGGTCGTCCCTTGGATGCCCCAGTTGACGGAGTAGAAGATGCCAAGCGTGTTGCTACTGAAGCAGCAGACTTGGTCGAATTTATTCGACAAATGCCATTTGTGGTAGAGACAGATAAGTATATCTTTGTACATGCTGGTATTGATTTGACCTTGGATGACTGGCATGAAACCACAGATTACAAGAAAGTATGGCTTAGAAAACCATTCCACGAAGCCGAAAATCATACTGGGAAAACTATTGTCTTTGGTCATACACCGGTTTATGGTTTGTTAAAGCAAGAGCGAGGTACTGCTGAGCTTTGGACTACAGAAGATGGCAAGATTGGGATGGACGGCGGAGCTGTCTATGGTGGTGTCCTTCATGGGATTGTCTTTACAGACCAAGGAATGACAGAACACCACTTTATCGAAAATGACGGCTTTGTCGCTGAAGATTAGTACTCCTAGCAGGGTATGGTCTTGTCAAAATGTCAAAAACAATTTATAATAAATAGATACCCTGAAAGGAAGAGAATCATGAACTTAGAAGAATTGAAAAAACGACAGGAGAAGATCCGTAACTTCTCTATTATCGCCCATATTGACCACGGAAAGTCGACTCTAGCAGACCGTATTTTGGAAAAAACTGAGACGGTTTCAAGCCGTGAAATGCAGGCCCAGCTTTTGGACAGCATGGATCTAGAGCGAGAACGTGGGATTACCATTAAACTCAATGCCATCGAGTTGAATTACACTGCAAAAGATGGGGAAACTTATATTTTCCACTTGATTGACACGCCGGGGCACGTAGACTTTACCTATGAAGTTTCGCGTTCGCTCGCTGCCTGTGAGGGAGCGATTTTGGTGGTTGATGCTGCTCAAGGGATTGAGGCTCAAACCCTTGCCAACGTTTATTTGGCCTTGGATAATGATTTGGAAATCATGCCAGTCATTAACAAAATTGACCTGCCTGCTGCAGACCCTGAACGAGTACGCACAGAGATTGAAGATGTCATTGGTCTAGATGCCAGCGAAGCAGTCTTAGCATCAGCTAAAGCTGGTATTGGTATCGAAGAAATCCTCGAGCAAATCGTAGAAAAAGTGCCAGCTCCAACAGGTGATGTGACGGCGCCTCTTAAGGCCTTGATTTTCGACTCGGTTTACGATGCCTACCGTGGGGTTATCCTCCAAGTGCGTGTCATGGATGGGGTGGTTAAACCTGGCGATAAGATTCAGCTTATGAGCAATGGCAAGACCTTTGATGTGACCGAAGTCGGTATCTTTACACCCAAAGCAGTTGGTCGTGATTTCCTTGCGACTGGTGACGTTGGTTATATTGCAGCTTCTATCAAGACGGTTCAAGATACTCGTGTGGGGGACACCGTTACCTTGGCAACCAATCCTGCTGCAGAGCCATTACATGGTTACAAGCAGATGAATCCTATGGTCTTTGCGGGGCTATATCCTATCGAGTCAAACAAGTACAATGACCTACGTGAAGCGCTTGAAAAATTGCAACTGAATGATGCTAGTCTTCAGTTTGAACCAGAAACATCTCAGGCACTTGGATTTGGTTTCCGTTGTGGTTTCCTTGGACTTCTCCATATGGATGTTATCCAAGAGCGTTTGGAACGTGAGTTTAATATCGACCTCATCATGACAGCTCCGTCTGTTATTTATAAGGTTAATTTGACCGACGGTGAGTCAATGGATGTGTCCAACCCATCTGAGTTTCCAGACCCAACTAAGATTGCGACCATTGAGGAGCCATATGTTAAGGCGCAAATCATGGTACCGCAAGAGTTTGTTGGAGCAGTGATGGAGCTAGCTCAGCGCAAGCGTGGTGACTTTGTGACTATGGACTATATTGATGATAACCGTGTCAATGTTATCTATCAAATTCCTCTTGCTGAAATTGTCTTTGACTTCTTTGATAAACTTAAGTCTTCGACACGTGGTTATGCAAGCTTTGACTACGAATTGTCAGAGTATCGCCCATCTAAGCTGGTCAAAATGGACATCCTTCTCAATGGAGACAAGGTGGATGCCCTCAGCTTTATCGTTCACAAGGACTTTGCCTACGAACGTGGAAAACTCATCGTTGATAAACTTAAGAAAATTATCCCTCGCCAACAATTTGAGGTTCCAATTCAAGCAGCTATTGGACACAAGATTGTGGCTCGTACTGATATCAAGGCCCTTCGTAAGAACGTACTTGCTAAATGTTATGGTGGTGATGTTTCTCGTAAGCGTAAACTGCTTGAAAAACAAAAAGCTGGTAAGAAACGTATGAAAGCTATTGGATCAGTAGAAGTTCCACAAGAAGCCTTTCTAAGCGTTTTGAGCATGGATGAAGAATAATGATTCTATATAAAACTCTTGAAATACATTCAAGAGTTTTATATTTTTAGTTAAAAATTGTAACTTAACTCCATTTATGGTAGAGTAAAATACGGAGGTTATATGGAATACTAAAAGTTATTATGACTAGGAAAATTTTAAATAAAATTGATAAAGAACTGGGGCAGAAAATGAATTAGAATAATGATTCTATTTTACCGCTTGGATCTATAATTGTTAGTAAAGAAGGGGCGATTCCTTTAACTTATGATGAAAGTATTAGAAGAAAAACAAATTAAAACTGAAAAGTTATATGGTTTTACTCGATTTTTATTAATTGAAATAAATAATGGTTACGGGTTACTGGATTGTGAATCTACGACTTGTTTTGGTTATTTTTATAAAATTTATAAGATTGATTTTGATTTATTTTATAAGATAAAAAAGCAATCTGAGGATAAGCGAGAAGATATAACAAAAAATATAAAATTAGGTAGATTTTTCATGCTACCGATAATGATAGTGATTTTTTCATTCTTTTAATAGAATTTATTGGCTTTAATAAATTTAATCTTGTTTTATCTCATAGATTTACGTATTTTATCTTTTCTGCGTTACCTGTTATATTATCAGTATTATTTCGCTTGGGCTATTCTTATAAGCAAAAACTGATGATTAATAAAATTTTTATATTAGAAAATTCTCGTCATTACCATGTAGTTGAAAAGTTTAGTAATTTTAAATTAAAAAATTGGCTTCTCCTAATTATAAATGTGGTTATTGCCAGTTCTTTACTTATTTATATTTATGTATATGGTAATTTAATTGTTATGTTTTTTACGACAATATATTTATATTTATTAACTTTTAGTAAGAATATACGATTGAGTCAAGCAAATACAATGAATATTAAAATATTTGTTGAAAAAGGATATTCGGAAAGTGATTCAATGTTATTATAGAATTCAATAATTGGATAGATAGATATTCGATACGACTTAGTCAGTTTTCATAATCAAGAGTATATTCTATATTATCAAATCCAATGTTTGAACTAAAATTGGAAAAATTCTTATATTTTATTTGTTTTTATTAAAAATTGTAAATTAACTCCATTTATGGTAGAGTAACATATGGAGGTTATTATGAAAAAAATTTTACTTTTAGCATCTATTTTGCTTACAAGTGTCACGTTAGTGGCATGTTCAAATAAGAGTCAAACAGAATCTAGCACGAATGTGATTACTAGTTCTTCAAGTAGCCAGGAAGGGTCTACCCCGACGACTACAAGTTCTGATAAGAAGACTGAAGAAACACAGGTTATTGGTTCTGATGAGTATGGGTTCGTTAAAGTACCAAAGTCTTGGATTAAGTTCAATGAAGTACAGGGAGGCAATGATATTCAATATTCAGACGGTACGGATGTCAATATTGTCACCTTGAATACTTTTAAAGCAGAACAATTTGGTATTTCTGATAATGAATTTCAAAAACTTGAAACAGTTCGTATTTCTGATAGTATTTTTACTTCAAAAGAAAGTAATCCAGAATTCACTAAAGTATGGGGTTCTAAGTCAACTATTGGAGGTTATGAAGCCTATGTAGTTAACGCAATTTCTAAGTCTGGAAAATACATCATTACATGGATTTTTAAATCTAGTGATGGTAAGTTCAGATATGTTGCTTTAGAAGGGACTCCAGAAACATTAAAAAATCTACTTCCCATGATTGAAGAGAGTTGGACAATTCAAAAATAATTATTAAAGCAGGATTGGTATCCTGTTTTTTGTTTAAGTCATTAAAAACCGTTTTAAATGTTTGTTTTAAATGTTTGTTTTGCTTATAAAGATAAAAAATAAACAAAATAATCAAAAAAAGGACAAAAAACAACAAAAAATATTGACAACGATTTCATATAGTGTTATACTTATAGCATAAAGTTAATGGAAAGAAGGGAAAACCTTATGGGATTAGATCATTTCTTTGACAAAAACCTTGTGTTTTGCTTAGAAGCGGATAATCAAGAACATCTCTTTGATCAGGTTGCAACTTTATTGGAAGAACGAGAAATCGTAACTCCAACTTATCGTGAAGCCTTGATCACGCGTGAAAAGTCATTTCCAACTGGCTTAGATATGGAATTTTTGGGTAAAGATTTGCCGAATGTGGCTATTCCTCACACGGATATTGTTCATAATCTAGCCGAAAAAGTTGTGGTCGTTCGATTAGAAAAACCAGTGACTTTCCACAATATGATTGCGCCAGATAAGGAAGTAGAAGTATCCTTACTCTTCTTTATCATTAATAACTCAAGTTCAAGTCAAACGAACATTCTTGCTCAGTTGATGGACTTCTTTACTGGAAATGGTCATCTTGAAGACCTATCAAAAATTTCTGAACCAGAAGCCCTCTATGCTTATATTGCTGAAGCAATTGCTTAATCTTGTCTATTAAAAATATTAAATCGGAGGAAATCCATATGATTAAAATTCTTGCTGCCTGCGGTGCAGGTGTTAACTCAAGCCACCAAATTAAAAGTGCTCTTGAAGAAGAACTTTCAAACCGCGGTTTCGATGTTCACTGTGATGCGGTAATGGTCAAAGACGTTAATGAAGACCTTATCAAAGGTTATGACATTTTCACACCAATTGCTGCTACAGACCTTGGTTTTGACCCAGGTATTCCAGTTATCGAAGCTGGACCAATCTTATTCCGTATCCCAGCTATGAGTGCTCCAGTATTTGACAATATTGAAGCAGCTATCAAAGAACACGGATTAAGCTAATTATCAATTTGTTAACATTCATATAACATAAAAAGGGAGGAACTATTATGGATGTCATTATCAAACTGGCCAACGATATCTTCAAACCTATCTTGGATATGGGTGGACCGATCATCATGCTGATCATTTTGACAGTATTGGCTCTACTTTTTGGAGTGAAATTCTCCAAAGCGCTTGAAGGTGGTATCAAACTTGCCATCGCTCTTACTGGTATCGGTGCCATCATCGGTATGCTAAATGGTGCTTTCTCAGCATCACTTGCAAAATTCGTTGAGAATACTGGTATTCAATTGAACATCACCGACGTTGGTTGGGCACCACTCGCTACAATCACTTGGGGCTCTGCTTGGACACTTTACTTCTTGCTCATCATGTTGATTGTCAACGTAGTGATGCTTGCTATGAAGAAAACAGATACACTCGACGTTGATATCTTCGATATCTGGCACTTGTCTATCACAGGTCTTTTGATTAAATGGTATGCAGACAACAACGGTGTGAGCCAAGGGGTTTCACTCTTTATCGCGACTGCAGCAGTTGTTCTTGTTGGGGTTCTTAAAATCATCAACTCTGACTTGATGAAACCTACATTTGATGACCTTCTTAATGCACCAAGTTCATCACCAATGACTTCAACTCACATGAACTACATGATGAACCCAGTTATCATGGTTTTGGATAAGATTTTTGAAAAACTTTTCCCAGGTCTTGATAAATACGACTTTGACGCTGCTAAATTGAACAAGAAAATCGGTTTCTGGGGTTCTAAATTCTTCATCGGTTTCATCCTTGGTATCGTTATCGGTTTGATGGGCACTCCACATCCAGTTGCAGGTGTTGAAGGCGCTGATAAATGGGAACTTGTTATCAAAGGTTGGTTGTCTCTTGGTTTGACAGCCGGTGTATCTTTGGAACTCTTCTCACTAATCGGTTCTTGGTTCATCGCCGCCGTAGAACCACTTTCACAAGGTATTACAAACGTTGCTACTAAACGTCTTCAAGGACGTAAATTCAACATCGGTCTTGACTGGCCATTCATCGCTGGTCGTGCTGAAATCTGGGCTTGTGCCAACGTACTTGCACCAATCATGTTGGTTGAAGCAGTGCTTCTTTCAAACGTCGGAAATGGTATCTTGCCACTTGCAGGTATTATCGCTATGGGTGTTACTCCAGCTCTCTTGGTTGTAACACGTGGTAAATTGCTCCGTATGATTATCTTCGGAACACTCTTGTTGCCACTCTTCCTTCTTTCAGGTACACTTATCGCACCATTTGCAACAGAACTTGCTAAAGGTGTAGGTGCCTTCCCAGAAGGTGTGAGCCAAACTCAATTGATCACTCACTCAACTCTTGAAGGACCAATCGAAAAACTTCTTGGTTGGTCAATTGGTAACACTACAACTGGTGATATCAAAGCAATCCTTGGTGCAGTAGTCTTCCTTGTATTCTATATCGGTATCTTTGCTTGGTACAGAAAACAAATGATTAAACGTAACGAAGAGTACGCAGCGAAAGCAAAATAATGCGCTCCTATAAAATGTAAATTGTTAAAGCTAGGTTGTCATTTTCCTGATAGGAGTGACAGCCTAGTTTTTTATAAACTATCAAGAAATCGGAGAAAATAATGGTAATTGAATTAAAATCAGAACAATTAAGAGTTGAATTTAACAGTTTTGGTGGGGCTCTTTCTTCTATAAAAGATGCTGAGGGACTTGAGTATTTGTGGCAAGGGGATGCTACTTATTGGAGTGGACAAGCTCCTGTTCTTTTCCCCATTTGTGGTTCTTTGAGAGAGGATACAGCCCTCTATATAGATGAGAAAGGACAAGAAAGCAAAGGAAAGATTCCTCGACATGGTTTGGTTCGTAAGAAAGAATTTGAATTAGTTGAACAGACAGACAAGAGTGTAACTTTTGCAATTGAAGACGATGAGAATAGCTATCAAAACTATCCTTATCATTTCCGCCTAGAAATCACTTATATCCTTACTGGCAAGACAGTACGGACTCAATACAAGATTTTCAATAAAGAAACTAGCAAGGTCATGCCTTACTTTATTGGTGGACATCCAGGATTTAATTGTCCTCTGCTTGATGATGAAGTCTATGAAGATTATTATCTAGAGTTTGAGAAAGAAGAGACTTGCTCTGTTCCACGTCCTTTCCCAGAAACGGGTATGCTGGATTTTCAAGATAGAAGTCCATGGCTAGAGGGTCAAAAAGAATTAGACCTCAGCTATGATCTTTTCAGTACAGATGCAGTTACCTTAGATGAATTGCAATCTAGAACAATTGCCCTTCGTTCTCGTAAACATAATAAGGGATTGAAAGTGCACTTTGCAGAGTTTCCAAATCTCATTATCTGGTCAACTTTGAATAAAGGACCTTTCATTGCTTTTGAACCATGGTCTGGCTTGTCAACATCCCTTGAAGAAGGAGATCATCTCGAAGATAAGAAAAATGTTCGTCTCCTAGAACCTGGTCAAGTGGATCAAATTGGTTTTGATATCGAAATCTTTTAAATAAAAAACCACAAAAACAAACATTAATTGTTGACTTTTTTAAGAAATAGGAGTATATTATGTTTGTAAGCAACAAATGATGTTTGTCGCAAACAAACAATCACTTGTTATATTCTCTTTCGTGGGGAAAGATTATTTCTAGGAAACTGATTTCCTAAACTTGAATAAGGTGTCATTCATCTCATTCAATCCAATGTGTCAATAAACTGCTAGAAAGCTTTTTGTAGGTAAACTGCTAACCATAAAAGTCTTTACTAGCCTAGAAAAATAAAAGGAGTATACAATATGTCTATTGTTATCGGTGCAGATGCTGCAGGTTTGAGATTGAAAGAAGTTGTGAAAGACTTCTTGGAAAAAGAAAACTTCCACGTTGTGGATGTTACAGCTGAAGGTCAAGACTTTGTTGATGTGACTCTTGCTGTTGCTGCAGAAGTAAACAAAGAAGAACAAAACCTTGGTATCGTGATTGATGCTTATGGAGCTGGTCCATTTATGGTCGCAACAAAAATCAAAGGAATGGTTGCTGCAGAAGTATCTGACGAACGTTCAGCTTATATGACTCGTGGCCACAACAACTCACGTATGATCACTATGGGTGCACAACTTGTCGGTGATGAATTGGCTAAAAACATCGCTAAAGGATTTGTTAACGGTAAATACGATGGTGGACGTCACCAAATCAGGGTCGATATGTTGAACAAAATGTGCTAATACTCTTCAAAAATCAAGATAATCTGTCGTCAGCTCACTTTAGCTAACCTCAGTTATGCTCGCAGCTCGCTTCCTAAGCTAATCTTGATTTTTCTTGAGTAAGGATAAATGATATTAGATTTATATAATTAATCGGAGGGAATAACTAATGAGAATTGCAATTGGATGTGATCACATCGTAACAGATGAAAAAATGGCGGTTTCAGAATTTTTGAAATCAAAAGGATATGAAGTCATTGACTTTGGTACATATGACCATACACGTACTCACTACCCAATCTTTGGTAAAAAAGTAGGGGAAGCAGTAACTAGTGGTCAAGCTGATCTTGGGGTATGTATCTGTGGTACTGGTGTTGGTATCAACAACGCTGTAAATAAAGTTCCAGGTGTCCGTTCTGCCTTGGTTCGTGATATGACAACAGCCCTTTATGCTAAAGAACAATTGAACGCCAACGTTATCGGTTTTGGTGGTAAGATTACTGGAGAATTGCTGATGTGCGATATCATTGAAGCTTTCATCCATGCTGAATACAAACCATCTGAAGAAAACAAAAAATTGATTGCGAAAATTGAACACCTTGAAAGTCACAATGCTCAACAAACAGACGCAAACTTCTTCACTGAATTCCTTGAAAAATGGGATCGCGGAGAATACCACGACTAAGAGGTAACCTATGATTTTAACAGTCACAATGAACCCATCCATTGATATTTCCTATCCCTTGGATGAGTTGAAGATTGATACTGTCAATCGTGTGGTGGATGTAACCAAAACGGCTGGTGGTAAGGGACTCAATGTTACCCGAGTACTTTCAGAATTTGGGGATTCTGTTCTTGCTACTGGTTTAGTTGGTGGTAAACTTGGTGAGTTTTTGGTTGAACATATCGATGATCAAGTAAAGAAAGATTTCTTCTCAATTCAGGGAGAAACTCGTAACTGTATCGCTATTCTCCATGGAGACAACCAAACAGAAGTTCTTGAAAAAGGTCCTGAAGTATTGGAACAGGAAGGACAAGGCTTTTTGGATCATTTCAAAAAACTCTTGGGTTCAGTTGAAGTAGTAGCCATCTCAGGTAGTCTGCCAGCTGGCCTTCCAGTTGATTACTATGCGAGCTTGGTAGAACTTGCTAATCAAGCTGGCAAACCTGTTGTCTTGGACTGCTCTGGTGCAGCACTTCAGGCGGTTCTTGAATCACCACATAAACCAACAGTCATCAAACCAAATAATGAGGAATTGTCCCAGCTTCTAGGAAGAGAAGTTTCTGAGGATTTGGATGAACTAAAAGAAGTACTTCAAGAACCTTTGTTTGCAGGTATTGAATGGATTATCGTTTCACTTGGTGCCAACGGTGCTTTTGCCAAACATGGTGACACTTTCTACAAGGTAGATATTCCTAGAATTCAGGTAGTCAACCCTGTTGGATCTGGAGATTCTACAGTTGCTGGAATTTCTTCAGGTTTACTTCATAAAGAATCGGATGCAGAACTACTCATCAAGGCAAATGTCCTTGGTATGCTCAATGCTCAAGAAAAAATGACTGGTCATGTCAACATGGCCAACTATCAAGCTCTATATGATCAATTAATAGTAAAAGAGGTATAAAATGGCTTTAACAGAACAAAAACGTGCACGCTTAGAAAAACTTTCTGATGAAAATGGTATCATCTCAGCTCTTGCATTTGACCAACGTGGTGCTTTGAAACGCCTCATGGCTCAACACCAAACAGAAGAACCAACTGTGGCTCAAATGGAAGAACTGAAAGTCTTGGTAGCAGATGAATTGACTAAATACGCTTCATCAATGCTTCTTGACCCTGAATATGGACTTCCAGCGACTAAAGCTCTTGATGAAAAAGCTGGTCTTCTCCTTGCTTATGAAAAAACAGGTTATGACACAACAAGCACAAAACGCTTGCCAGACTGCTTGGATGTTTGGTCTGCAAAACGTATTAAAGAAGAAGGTGCAGATGCAGTTAAATTCTTGCTTTACTATGACGTAGATAGCTCAGACGAACTCAACCAAGAAAAACAAGCTTATATCGAACGCATCGGTTCAGAGTGTGTGGCTGAAGATATCCCATTCTTCCTTGAAATCCTTGCTTACGATGAAAAAATTGCAGATGCAGGTTCTGTAGAATACGCTAAAGTAAAACCACACAAAGTTATCGGCGCTATGAAAGTCTTCTCAGACCCACGCTTTAACATTGATGTCTTGAAAGTAGAAGTTCCTGTTAACATTAAATATGTTGAAGGCTTCGCTGAAGGTGAAGTAGTTTATACACGTGAAGAAGCAGCAGCCTTCTTCAAAGCTCAAGATGAAGCAACTAACTTGCCATACATCTACTTGAGTGCTGGTGTATCAGCTAAACTCTTCCAAGATACTCTTGTATTTGCTCATGAATCAGGTGCAAACTTTAACGGAGTTCTTTGTGGCCGGGCTACATGGGCTGGATCGGTTGAAGCATACATCAAAGATGGTGAAGCAGCAGCTCGCGAATGGCTTCGCACAACTGGTTTTGAAAACATTGACGAACTCAACAAAGTTCTTCAAACAACAGCGACTTCATGGAAAGAACGCGTGTAAGCAAGTCCTCCTAGGTTAGGAACATGAATCTAAAAAAATTTTAAAAAAAGTTTTATGTAAAGGTTTACAAAACAACTTACTTGTGCTATACTTAAATCACAAGTTAATACAAGGTGAGTGTTACTAAGTAATATTAGGCATGATCACAGGTGAATTAGAAATCGGCTGATTTTCTAGTTCATTTGTGGTCATTTTTTGTACTAATATACCTTTAAGATATAAAAGGAGGTTGACATGTATCGAATTCTAAATCCAATGAATCACAATGTCTCGCTTGTCAGAAATGATAAAGGAGAAGAAGTGATTGTGATTGGTAAAGGGATTACATTTGGAAAGAAGAAAGGGGATTTGATTGCTGAACAGCAGGTTGAGAAAATCTTTCGGATGAAGACCGAAGAGTCCAGAGAAAACTTTATGGCTCTCCTCAAAGATGTTCCGCTTGATTTTATCACAGTGACCTATGAAATCATTGATAAGCTATCAAAGAAATATCATTATCCGATTCAAGAGTATCTCTACGTAACCTTGACAGATCATATTTACTGTTCTTACCAAGCTCTAGCACAAGGAAGGTACAAGGATAGTAATCTGCCAGATATTTCCACTAAGTATCCTGTCGCTTTTCAAATCGCAAATGAAGCATTTGAAATTTACCGTCAGAAGTTAGCGGATCATTTTCCTGAGGACGAAATTATTCGGATTGCTTATCATTTCATTAATGCCGAAGGTGAAAATACAGTGGAACTTGTGGAGTCGATTGATAAGAGGAAAGAAATTCTCAGGAATGTTGAAGAAGTTCTAACGGACTATGCAATTCAACGAACTAAAGAGAATAACCATTTCTATGATCGCTTTATGATTCATTTGAATTATTTCTTGGATTATTTAGACAGATCTAGGGATGATAACCAATCGCTTCTGGATATGGAAGATCATATTAAACAATCCTATCCAAAAGCCTTCGAGATTGGTTCCAAGATCTATGATGTGATTACGCAACATACGGGTCTTGATTTGTATAAAAGTGAACGAGTTTATCTAGTTCTACATATCCAACGTTTATTGTCATAAAAATTTAATTAAAAATACATAAGGAGAATTCTATCATGAATAGAGAAGAAGTAACATTGTTAGGTTTTGAAATCGTAGCCTATGCTGGCGACGCTCGTTCAAAACTATTGGAAGCCTTGAAAGCTGCTGAAGCTGGTGATTTTGTAAAAGCAGATATTCTTGTAGAGGAAGCTGGTTCTTGCATTGCAGAGGCTCACCACGCGCAAACAAGTCTATTGACTAAGGAAGCTTCTGGTGAGGACTTAGCGTATAGTGTGACCATGATGCATGGCCAAGATCACTTGATGACAACTGTCTTGTTAAAAGATTTGATGCACCACTTAATCGAACTTTATAAGAGAGGAGTTAAATAATGAACAAACTAATTGCATTTATCGAGAAAGGAAAGCCTTTCTTTGAGAAATTATCTCGTAATATCTATCTTCGTGCTATTCGTGATGGTTTCATTGCAGGTATGCCTGTTATTCTCTTCTCAAGTATCTTTATCTTAATCGCCTTTGTACCAAACTCATGGGGCTTTAAATGGTCTGATGAAGTTGTAGCCTTTCTGATGAAACCTTATAGCTATTCTATGGGTATTCTGGCTCTCTTGGTAGCTGGTACAACAGCTAAGTCATTGACTGACTCAGTAAACCGTAGCATGGAGAAAACCAATCAAATCAACTATATGTCAACACTGTTAGCAGCGATTGTTGGTTTGTTGATGTTAGCAGCTGATCCTATAGAAAATGGTCTTGCTACTGGATTCTTGGGAACAAAAGGCTTGCTTTCAGCCTTCCTTGCTGCCTTTGTTACTGTAGCCATCTATAAGGTTTGTGTTAAGAACAACGTCACTATTCGTATGCCTGACGAAGTTCCACCAAATATCTCACAAGTCTTTAAAGATGTGATTCCATTCACTCTCTCAGTTGTTTCACTTTATGCTCTTGATTTACTAGCTCGTCATTTTGTTGGTGCAAGCGTAGCAGAATCAATCGGTAAATTCTTTGCACCATTATTCTCTGCTGCTGATGGTTATCTAGGTATTACGATTATCTTTGGTGCATTTGCATTCTTCTGGTTTGTTGGTATCCATGGTCCATCTATTGTTGAACCTGCTATCGCAGCAATTACCTATGCCAATGCCGAAGTCAACTTGAACCTTCTCCAACAAGGTATGCACGCTGACAAGATTCTTACTTCTGGTACACAAATGTTTATCGTTACCATGGGTGGTACTGGTGCGACACTGGTTGTTCCATTCATGTTCATGTGGTTAACAAAATCAAAACGTAACCGTGCAATCGGTCGTGCTTCAGTAGTCCCAACATTCTTTGGTGTAAATGAACCAATCTTGTTTGGTGCACCACTTGTATTAAACCCAATCTTCTTCATTCCATTTATCTTTGCTCCAATCGCAAACGTTTGGATCTTCAAATTCTTTATTGAAACACTTGGAATGAACTCATTTACTGCTAATCTACCATGGACAACTCCAGCTCCACTAGGTCTAGTTCTTGGTACGAACTTCCAAGTTCTATCATTCATTCTTGCTGCCCTTCTAATCGTGGTTGACGTAGTCATTTACTATCCATTCCTTAAAGTATATGATGAACAAATTCTTGAAGAAGAGCGTTCAGGTAAATCTAATGATGAATTGAAAGAAAAAGTTGCCGCAAACTTCAACACTGCAAAAGCAGATGCTATTCTTGAAAAAGCTGGTGTAGAAGCAGCACAAAATACAATCACTGAAGAAACAAATGTCCTCGTTCTCTGTGCAGGTGGAGGGACAAGTGGACTTCTTGCGAATGCTTTGAATAAGGCAGCTGCAGAATACAATGTTCCTGTGAAAGCAGCAGCAGGTGGTTATGGTGCTCACCGTGAAATGTTGCCAGAGTTTGATCTAGTTATCCTTGCTCCTCAAGTTGCTTCAAACTTTGAAGACATGAAAGCAGAAACAGATAAACTCGGTATTAAACTTGCCAAGACAGAAGGCGCTCAATACATCAAATTAACTCGTGATGGAAAAGGTGCTCTTGCATTCGTACAAGCTCAATTCGATTAACGATAGGGACTGTGAAACAGTCTCCTATCGTTACGGCAATCGCTATGGCGAATTTCCTAATCGCCTTGTTAATTCGTCGGTAAAAAGCTATCGTTTTTACCTCCTCATGTCACAATTCGATTAATAATAGGGACTATGAAATAGTCTCCTCTCGTTACGGCAATCGCTATGGCGAATTTCCTAATCGCCTTATTAATTCGTCGGTAAAAAGCTATCGTTTTTACCTTCTCATGTCACAATTCGATTAACGATAGGGACTCTGAAATAGTCTCCTCTCGTTACGGCAATCGCTATGGCAAATTTCCTAATCGCCTTATTAATTCGTCGGTAAAAAGCTATCGTTTTTACCTCCTCATGTTACAATTCGGTGACTTGGTACAAGAAGTGAGATGGAGAAGGATGGCTCACTGACTCCTCTCCTCTCACTTTTACTTTATTTAAATCAAGAAATAGGTGAAAAAAATGACAAAAACATTACCAAAAGACTTTATTTTCGGTGGCGCAACAGCTGCCTATCAAGCAGAAGGTGCTACACATACTGATGGTAAAGGACCAGTTGCGTGGGATAAGTATCTTGAAGATAACTACTGGTACACTGCCGAACCAGCCAGTGATTTTTACAATCGATACCCAGTTGACCTCAAGCTAGCAGAAGAGTATGGTGTCAATGGCATTCGAATTTCTATTGCTTGGTCACGTATTTTCCCAACAGGCTACGGTCAAGTAAATCAAAAGGGTGTTGAGTATTATCATAATCTATTTGCAGAGTGTCACAAACGTCATGTTGAGCCATTTGTAACTCTTCATCACTTTGATACGCCAGAAGCTCTCCACTCAAATGGAGACTTCTTAAACCGTGAAAACATTGAACACTTTGTAGACTACGCGGCTTTCTGTTTTGAAGAATTCCCAGAAGTAAACTATTGGACAACCTTTAATGAAATTGGGCCAATCGGTGATGGTCAATACTTGGTTGGGAAATTCCCTCCAGGTATTCAGTACGACCTTGCCAAAGTCTTCCAATCGCACCACAATATGATGGTGTCTCATGCACGTGCGGTAAAATTGTACAAAGAGAACGGCTATAAAGGTGAAATTGGGGTTGTTCATGCTCTGCCTACTAAGTATCCTCTAGATCCTGAAAATCCTGCAGATGTTATTGCGGCAGAGTTGGAGGACATTATCCATAATAAATTTATCTTGGATGCAACTTATCTGGGTCACTACTCTGAAAAGACCCTGGCAGGGGTAGAGGCTATCTTGGCTGCCAATGGTGGTAGCTTGGATCTTCGTGAAGAAGATTTTACAGCATTAGAAGCTGCAAAAGACTTGAATGATTTTCTAGGCATCAACTACTATATGAGTGACTGGATGGAAGCATTTTATGGAGAAACTGAAATTATCCATAATGGTAAGGGTGAGAAAGGAAGCTCTAAATACCAAATCAAAGGTGTTGGTCGTCGTGTAGCTCCTGATTATGTACCACGTACGGATTGGGATTGGATTATCTACCCTCAAGGTTTGTATGATCAAATCATGCGTGTGAAGAAAGATTATCCTAACTACAAGAAGATTTACATCACTGAAAATGGTCTCGGGTATAAAGATGAGTTCGTCGATAACACTGTTTACGATGATGGCCGTATTGATTATGTGAAACAACACTTAGAGGTCTTGTCTGATGCGATTGCAGATGGGGCTAATGTAAAAGGTTACTTCATTTGGTCATTAATGGATGTCTTCTCATGGTCAAATGGGTATGAGAAACGTTACGGTCTCTTCTATGTAGACTTTGAAACTCAAGAACGTTATCCTAAGAAATCAGCTCACTGGTACAAGAAAGTAGCTGAAAGTCAGATTATAGACTAGTAGAATGAGTAATTAGATATAGAATTCTAGTGAGGCAAAAAGATGTTCAAAGATTTTATCCAATCTATTTATGAAAAAGTTTATATTATAAATTTTGATAAATGTTCTCAAATACCTTGTTTGACTAATGAGGAGCTGAAAAAACTTGGGAAATGGTATGTCTCTACCGGTAAAGAATGGATTTGCCATTCAGACTATGAGCTGGAAGAATTTAAAAATATCTTTTTAAATTTTATCAGTCCTGAAGAACGGGATAATATCTCCTTTGATTCAGATTTTATGCCGTTTCAACAATCATAAATAATCTAGGAAACTCCTTGTAAAAATCTTCATCCAAAAATGCGTCATATCAAGATTCTTATTTTCTTGATATGACGCATTTTATTTTTTATCAATCCTCAGTTTTATGGTTTAGAAAGAATAATTTTTGTTTGTTTTGAAAGTTGTTCAAACGTTTCTTTGCTCAGTTTAGAATCTGAAACGATGATATCAATATCAGAGATATTGTAGAAGGTATAGAAATCAAATTTATTGAACTTACTATTGTCAGCTAGTAAGTATTTTTTATTGGAATTATTGAGGGCGATGCGTTGAGATTCGCCTTCCTCTTCACTAAAGGTCGCAATCGCATTGTCCTGAATACCATTACAGCTAACGAAAGCTTTAGAAAATTGTAAATTGGCCAAGTTTTGAAAGGTTAGTGTTCCCACAAATGCTCCGGTGATAGAGCGGTAGTTTCCACCGATTAAAATCAAATCTGTTAGTTTTCGTTCGTTTAAGATGAGAAAGACTGGTAAACTGTTTGTTACAACACGAATATTATCAATTGGAAGTTCACGGGCAAAAGATTCTAAGGTTGTCCCTGGACCAATAAAAATGGTTTCACCCTCATCAATTAAATGGCCTGCAAAACGGCTAATTTCTTGTTTTTCTGCAATCTGTAAGCTTTGTTTTTCAATATTGGAACGTTCATTGTTTAAAATGGAACCTGTGCGAATTTTCTCAGCTCCCCCGTGTACTCGAACAAGTAGATCCTTGTCTGCCAACTCTTGTAAGTAGCGTCTAGCAGTCATATCTGATACATCTAAGCGAGTCATAATTTCTTTTACAGTAATAGTTCCCTTTGTATTTACCGTTTCTAGAATATTATCTAGTTTTTCCTGCTTTAACATCGTTATCACCTCTATTTCTATTACTATTTTATCATAAAGTATTCAATCAATCAATTTAAAAAACAAAAGAAAACAAAAACAAAAAGATCATGGTTGTTTTAAACAAACCATGATCTTTTTATCACTTATAAAATAGATGACCTTAGTCCAAACCGTAGTTGTAGTCATCGTCTTGCATGGCTTCAACTTCACCAAGGAGGTAACCATTTCCGACTTGAGAGAAGAAGTCGTGGTTGGATGTTCCTGTTGAAATACCGTTCATAACGATTGGGTTGACATCATCAGCTGAATCTGGGAAGAGTGGATCTTGACCCAGGTTCATGAGTGCCTTGTTAGCATTGTAGCGAAGGAAGGTCTTGACTTCTTCCGTCCAACCAACACCGTCATAGAGGCTCTCTGTATAACCTTCTTCGTTCTCGTAGAGAGTGTAGAGCAGGTCGTACATCCATTCTTTGAGTTTTTCTTGCTCTTCTTCAGGTAATTCATTGAAACCTAGTTGAAATTTATATCCAATGTAGGTTCCGTGAACAGATTCATCACGAATAATCAATTTAATGATTTCCGCAACGTTGGCTAATTTGTTGTTACCAAGATAGTAGAGGGGAGTGAAGAAACCTGAATAGAAGAGGAAGGTTTCAAGGAAAACGCTGGCAACTTTCTTTTCAAGTGGGCTACCGTTTAGGTAGATTTCGTTGACAATCTCAGCCTTCTTTTGTAGGTAAGGATTGGTGTTAGTCCATTCGAAAATTTCTTCAATCTCAGCCTTAGTATTCAAGGTAGAAAAGATTGATGAGTAAGATTTAGCGTGAACAGATTCCATAAATTGGATGTTATTGAAAACAGCTTCCTCATGGGGTGTACGGATGTCCGCGCGAAGGGCTTGAACCCCAGTTTCAGATTGCATAGTATCGAGAAGTGTTAAACCACCAAAGACTTTCCCAACCAAGTCTTTTTCTACATTTGATAGCTTTCTCCAGTCATCCAAGTCATTTGACAAGGGAATACGTGTATCGAGCCAGAATTGCTCCGTCAGTTTTTCCCAAGTTGATTTGTCGATGACATCTTCGATGGCATTCCAGTTAATGGCTTTGTAGTAAGTTTCCATTTTGAAATCTCTTTCTGTGTTTAGTATTGCGAACTCACAATTACTTCTATTTTATCATAATTCTAGAGGAGTATCGCACAAAAAGTCGGAAGCCCGACTTTTTGTTATTTCATAGTATAGATGCTTATTCTAGTTTAGCAGGGTGAATGAATCACTTATCTGAGAAAAAGTAGTTTTCTCAAGCAAAGATTAAATCACACAGCTTTCACATTGGTTGGCACCGACTTCTCCACCATCATCTGTAAAGGTACGGACGTAGTAGATAGACTTGATACCCTTGTTAAAGGCATAGTTACGAAGGATAGACAAGTCACGTGTCGTTTGCTTATTTTCCTTCTTCCATTCGTAAAGACCTTTTGGAATGTCACTACGCATGAAGAGAGTGAGTGAAAGTCCTTGGTCCACGTGCTCAGTTGCAGCAGCATAGACATCAATCACCTTACGCATATCCATGTCGTAGGCAGAAGTGTAGTAAGGAATGGTTTCTGTTGACAAGCCAGCAGCAGGATAGTAGATTTTACCGATTTTCTTTTCTTGACGTTCTTCGATACGTTGCGTAATCGGGTGGATAGAAGCAGAAACGTCATTGATGTAACTGATCGAACCATTTGGAGCTACAGCTAGGCGGTTTTGGTGGTAAAGTCCATCTGCTTGAACCTTGTCGCGAAGTTCAGCCCAGTCAGCAGCACTTGGGATAAAGACATCTTTGAAGAGTTCCTTAACACGGTCTGATTTTGGAACAAACTCGCCAGTTACATACTTGTCAAAGTAGCTTCCGTTAGCATAGTCTGATTTTTCAAAGTTGTGGAAGGTGATGCCACGTTCACGCGCGATATTGTTTGATTCTACCAAGGTCCAGTAGTTCATGAGCATGAAGTAGATGCTTGTAAATTCAACAGACTCAGGCGATCCATATTCAATCAATTGTTGGGCAAGGTAGCTGTGAAGTCCCATGGCACCGAGACCAAAGGTGTGGGCTTGGCTATTTCCGTGGTCGATGGTAGGAACAGCTACGATGTGTGAACTATCTGTAACGAAAGTTAAGGCACGCACCATAGCACGGATAGAACGACCAAAGTCAGGTGAAGTCATCATGTTAACCACGTTGGTTGAACCAAGGTTACATGAAACATCCGTTCCCATTTGAAGGAATTCTTGGGCATCGTTGATCAAGCTTGGTTCTTGGACTTGAAGAATCTCAGAACACAAGTTGCTCATGATAATCTTACCATCAACAGGATTTGCACGGTTAGCTGTGTCGATGTTGACTACATAAGGGTAGCCAGATTCTTGTTGCAATTTAGAGATTTCAGTTTCCAAATCACGCGCCTTGATTTTTGTCTTGCGGATATTTGGATTTGCGACTAGCTCATCGTATTTTTCAGTGATGTCGATGTAGTTAAATGGCACACCGTATTCAAGCTCTACAGAATAAGGGCTGAAGAGGTACATTTCTTCATTTTTACGTGCTAATTCGTAGAATTTATCGGGCACCACAACACCAAGTGAAAGGGTCTTAACACGAACTTTTTCATCGGCGTTTTCTTTCTTAGTGGAAAGGAAGGCGATAATATCTGGGTGGAAAACGTTGAGGTAGACAACACCGGCACCTTGACGTTGTCCCAATTGGTTTGAGTAAGAGAAGCTATCTTCGAAAAGCTTCATAACTGGAACGACGCCAGAAGCTGCTCCTTCATAGCCTTTGATAGGTGCACCAGCTTCACGAAGGTTGCTGAGAGTAATTCCCACACCACCACCGATACGTGAAAGTTGAAGAGCTGAGTTGATAGAACGTCCGATAGAGTTCATATCATCAGTTACTTGGATCAGGAAACATGATACCAATTCACCACGACGAGCGCGTCCAGCATTCAAGAAGGAAGGAGTAGCAGGTTGGTAGCGTTGGTGGATGATTTCATTGGCAATATCGATTGCAACAGCTTCATTGCCATCAGCGAAATAAAGGGCGTTAAAGAAGACGCGGTCTTCCATACTTTCAAGATAATATTCACCGTCGTTTGTCTTCAAGGCATATTGATTGTAAAATTTATAAGCTGCCATGAAAGACTTGAATTGGAAATTTTGATCTTTGATAAATTGAGACAATTCTTCCAAAAATTCTGGACGGTATTTCTTGATAAAGGCTGTTTCGATGTAGTTGTGTTCAATGAGGTAGTTGATTTTATCCTTGATTGAATCAAAAACCATAGTGTTTGGAACTACATTTTCTTTAAAGAAAGCATCCAAGGCTTCCTTATCTTTATGAAGCATGATTTGTCCATTGACAGGACGGTTGATTTCGTTATTGAGACGGAAGTAAGTCACGTCTTCAAGATGTTTTAATCCCATAAAATTTCCCTTATCTAATTACAAAAGAAAGGCTTCTAAGTTAGCCCTAGAAGCAGTTTCTTCTGGATGATGTACTAAGATTATGCTAATTGTTTCAATTTTCCTGGTTGGAAACCTGAAAAGACTTCAGTTGGTGTTTGGATAACAGGAGCTGCGCTGAAACCGAGCTCTTTAACTTGATCGATGTATTCAGGTTGCTCATCAAGATTGATTTCACGATAAGCGACATTATTACTGTCCAAGAAACGTTTGGTCATTTTACATTGGACACAGTTGTTTTTAGAATAAACGGTTACCATTGTGTAACTCCTCTTTCAAAATAGATTACTTTCTTAGTATATCAGAAAATAAATTTTTGTCAATGATTTGAAACTAAATATAGTGGTCTATTTTTCTACTCAAGGTCTCAAAACACAACATGTAGTGTTTGTTTTGTAAAATAGTGATGATTATCCTACAAGTAGTTTTTTGGAAAACTATATCCTGTGTTTTGTTATCTAAAATAGAAGATTTTCAGCAAGTTATCTGAAAGGAAATCGAATAAATCCCATAAAATGCTTGAAAAAAATCCTAGAAGATGATATAATACCAAATTGTAAGGGTTATCACATATAACTCAAAAAAGAAAGAACAAAAGGAGAGTCAAACTATGGCTTCTAAAGATTTCCACGTAGTGGCAGAAACAGGTATTCACGCACGTCCAGCAACATTGTTGGTACAAACTGCAAGCAAATTTGCTTCAGATATCACTCTTGAGTACAAAGGTAAATCAGTTAACCTTAAATCAATCATGGGTGTTATGAGTCTTGGTGTTGGCCAAGGTGCTGACGTAACTATCTCAGCTGAAGGTGCAGATGCAGATGACGCTATCGCTGCAATCTCAGAAACAATGGAAAAAGAAGGATTGGCATAAGGAAAATGACAGAAATGCTTAAAGGAATCGCAGCATCTGATGGTGTTGCAGTTGCAAAAGCATATCTACTCGTTCAACCGGATTTGTCATTCGAGACTGTTTCAGTCGAAGATACAAACGCAGAAGAGGCTCGTTTGGATGTAGCTCTTGAAGCTTCTCAAAACGAGCTTTCTCTTATCCGTGAGAAAGCTGTAGGTACGCTTGGTGAAGAAGCGGCTCAAGTTTTTGACGCTCATTTGATGGTTCTTGCTGACCCAGAATTGATTGGTCAGATTAAAGAAACAATCCGTGCTAAGAAAGTCAATGCAGAAGCAGGTCTTAAAGAAGTGACTGACATGTTCATCACTATCTTTGAAGGCATGGAAGACAACCCATATATGCAAGAACGTGCAGCGGATATCCGCGACGTGACAAAACGTGTATTGGCAAATCTTCTTGGTAAGAAATTGCCAAACCCAGCTTCTATCAATGAAGAAGTAATCGTGATTGCGCATGACTTGACACCATCTGATACAGCTCAATTGGACAAAAACTTTGTAAAAGCTTTTGTAACAAACATCGGTGGACGTACAAGCCACTCAGCTATCATGGCACGTACACTTGAAATTGCAGCTGTATTGGGAACAAATAACATCACTGAAGTGGTGAAAGACGGTGATATCCTTGCTGTTAACGGAATTACTGGTGAAGTGATTATCAACCCAACAGATGAACAAGCGGCAGAATTTAAAGCAGCTGGTGAAGCTTATGCTAAACAAAAAGCTGAATGGGCACTTTTGAAAGATGCTCAAACAGTGACTGCTGACGGTAAACACTTCGAGTTGGCTGCTAACATCGGTACTCCAAAAGACGTGGAAGGTGTTAACAACAATGGTGCAGAAGCGGTTGGACTTTACCGTACAGAGTTCTTGTACATGGATTCTCAAGACTTCCCAACTGAAGATGAGCAGTACGAAGCATACAAGGCTGTTCTTGAGGGAATGAATGGTAAACCTGTAGTTGTTCGTACAATGGATATTGGTGGAGATAAGGAACTTCCTTACTTCGATATGCCACATGAAATGAACCCATTCCTTGGATTCCGTGCCCTTCGTATCTCTATTTCTGAAACTGGAGATGCAATGTTCCGTACACAGATCCGTGCCCTTCTTCGTGCTTCTGTTCATGGTCAATTGCGTATCATGTTCCCAATGGTTGCCCTTTTGAAAGAATTCCGTGCAGCTAAAGCAGTTTATGAAGAAGAAAAAGCAAACCTTCTTGCTGAAGGTGTTGCAGTTGCGGATGACATCCAAGTTGGTATCATGATTGAAATCCCTGCAGCAGCGATGCTTGCAGACCAATTTGCAAAAGAAGTAGACTTCATGTCAATTGGTACAAACGACTTGATCCAATACTCAATGGCAGCAGACCGTATGAACGAGCAAGTTTCATATCTTTACCAACCATATAACCCATCAATCCTTCGCTTGATCAACAACGTTATCAAGGCAGCTCACGCTGAAGGTAAATGGGCTGGTATGTGTGGTGAGATGGCTGGTGACCAAAAAGCTGTTCCACTTCTTGTCGGAATGGGCTTGGATGAGTTCTCTATGTCAGCAACATCTGTACTTCGTACACGTAGCTTGATGAAAAAATTGGATACTGCTAAGATGGAAGAGTACGCTAACCGTGCACTTACAGAGTGTTCAACCATGGAAGAAGTTCTTGAACTTCAAAAAGAATACGTTAACTTCGATTAATGTGATTAACCTTGTAACCTAGTTGCAAGGTTTTTTGATACATTCGGGAATAGTGTAGTCTTGTAAAGTCCACTTTTCAATGAGTCAGAGGCATGATATAATAGGGGGAAACAAATAGAATAAGAGAGAAATCATGTCTAAAGAAATTGATATTGAGTACTACCACCAGCTAGCCTTGCAAAAGCAGAAGGAACACCGTAAAGTTTTAGCCACTCTAAAGAAAAAACCACCTAAAAACCTAGACAAGATAGCCCAGCAGATTCACCAAGAAGTCTTTGCGGAGATTGATTGTACGGCCTGTGCCAACTGTTGTAAGACTTTGGGACCCGACTTTAAAGAAGCGGATATTACACGAATTGCCAAGTATTTTAAGATGAAATTACCAGCTTTTGAAGCGGAGTTTCTGCAGGTAGATGAAGATGGCGATAAGGTTTTTAAATCCATGCCCTGTTCCTTTTTAGGAGGAGATAACCTCTGTTCCATCTATGAAGTTCGTCCAAAGGCCTGTCGAGAGTTCCCCCATACCGATCGCAAAAAGATCCATCAAATCAACCATTTGACGATTAAGAATACTTTGACCTGTCCAGCAGCTTATCTCTTTGTTGAGAAATTAAAGGATAAGTTATAGAGATTTAAAGGAGAAAAAATTCTCATAATAACTAGCAATATGAAGGGAGAACTCTGTGCCTAGACCTAAAACAAAAGAGGAGCTAATGCTGGCCTCTAAGGAAAACTATGAAAAGCTCAATCGTTTCATCTCCCAACTAAGTGAAGATGAGCTACAGACTCCATTTGATTTTTCAAGAGACCCAAAGAAAAAAGAAGCTCACTGGAAAAGGGATAATAATCTACGGGATGTCTTGATTCATCTCTATGAATGGCATCAGTTACTTTTGGCTTGGGTACATTCTAATCAAGAAGGTCACGAAAGACCTTTTCTCCCTGAAATTTATAATTGGAAAACTTATGGAGAAATGAATGTCGTTTTTTGGAAGAAGCACCAGAAAACGTCCTTAGAAGAAGCGACTAGACTTCTAGAACAATCACATAGGGAGGTTTTAGAGTTGATAGAAGTTTTTAGTAATGACGAACTCTTTACCAAAGGTGTCTATAAATGGACCGGCGGAACAAGTCTAGGTTCCTATTTTATCAGTAGCACCTCCAGCCACTATGGTTGGGCTCTGAAAAAACTCAAAGCACATCAGAAGAATTGTCAGGAATAGATGGCCTATTTGAAATAGAAAGAATGAGTTCTTTTAAAAGTAAGATAAAAGCAAAGGGCTATCAATTGATGTAGCCCTTTTGAGTTATACAAGCAAATTACCATGCAAAAGCTGTCGTTGGAGCATTGAGCGCTTCTAACCACTGTTTATTTTTTACGGGGCAAAGAGTTACGGATATACCGGCCATATCTAGACTGGTCATAAATGTTCCTGATTTTATAAAGGTAATAGTGACTCCTTCAATTTCTAAGAGTTGAAGGAGATCATTGATAAATACGCCCATTTCTAAGTTGCTGGTAGTGCCTAGATTATTTACAAGCAATATAAATTGATCACCCTTTTTCCAATGATAGTGCAATCTTAATTTACTTATAATTTCATTTGCAAGGATTTCCGATAATTGGAATGGGACGATACGATAGCCTTCTTCGCCATGTATACCAATACCATAAGAAATATTTCCTTCTTCCAAGTTAAATAGTGGACGGGTGGCTTGGGGGAGACTAGCCGATTTCGTTGCAAAGCCAATTGTTGCGATTTCGGGAGCAAGCTGATGACCTAAATCAGTTAGTTGCTCTATGTCGGCACCATTTTGAGCTGCAAATCCTAGAACTTTATGAAGCAAAATAGTCCCTGCAAGCCCTCTTCCTCTAATTTGAAATCTATTGTGAGGTTCAATTGAAATATCGTCGTGTGCTAGACTATAGCCGACCTTAATTCCTTCTTGTCTAGCAGTATTAATGGCCCAGCTAAATTCTTTGATGTCTGCTTCGAAATTTTTTACAATGATGAAGACACCGTGACCATTGTTTAAAAAACGAATGGACTCTAAGATTTCAGTTCTTGTAGGAGGAGTAAATAATTGGCCATAGATAGCAGCAGTAAGCATTCCTTCTCCCACATATCCAATATGAGCAGGTTCGTGACCTGAACCTCCACCCGATAATATTGGAACCTGATGAGGATTGCGATTTTTTTGATAGACTAATGGTAAGGCAGGGTGTTTTTCTAATTCAGGGTGACTGCTGACAGTTGCCGAAATGTAACTTGAAATAATTTTCTGTTTATGATTTGAAATAAATGTCATTGTGGTCTCTTTCCAATAATTGTCATGATTAGAAAGTCTGGTTGTGGAACTGGACTTTTTTTATTGACGTAAGCCTTCACGATTTCTGCTAGAGCGTGTGAATGATAGTCTAGCAAAAAACAAGTATAAGCAGATGAATCGATATCAATCTGACCGTATTCTCTTAAAATTTTTGATACAAGCAAGCGACAGTAGCTGATAAAGTGGCCATAGAAGTTATTTTGCCCTTGAATATCAAAAAGTTGAATATAAAAGTCACGCTCTTGTTCGAAATAAAAAAATAATTCTTGTAATAGTTTTTGGCCTGAAATGAAGTCCAAGTTATTGGTAATATACTCGGTTAAGTCAGTTTCAAATATCCAGTCTAGCAGCTCATATTTATCAAGAAAGTGATTATAAAAGGTCTGTCTACGAATGCCAGCTGATTCCATGATATCTACAATAGAGATTTTATCAAATTCTCTAGTAGCTAATAGATCTCTAAATGCCTTGGCAATTCGTTTTTTTGTAATGAGTGATGATGCCATAGGAAACCTTTCTTTTACTTACTTCATTTTACCAAAAAATTTTTTTAAACGGGTTTAAAAAAGGGGACAAATAATAGAATCTGTCCCTTATCAGCAAGCAGTAAAAAATATATAATGAAAGCGAAAACAAAGGTACATGCTGAAAGGAGTTTCTCATGAAAAAAATTATAAATGAACCAACACAAGTTGTTGATGAAATGCTGCAGGGATTGTCATTTATGCATGATGACTTGGTTCAACGCCTAGATGGCTTTGATGTCATCGTTAGAAAGTCAGAAAAGACAGGAAAAGTTGGACTCATTTCAGGTGGAGGTTCAGGACATGAACCAAGTCATGCTGGATTTGTAGGAGATGGGATGTTGTCTGCTGCCATTTGTGGAGCAGTCTTCACTTCACCTACTCCGGACCAAATTTTAGAAGCTATCAAGGCGGCTGATGAAGGTGCTGGAGTTTTCATGGTCATCAAGAACTATTCTGGTGACATTATGAACTTTGAAATTGCACAAGAACTTGCTGAAATGGAAGGTATTGATGTAGCAAGCGTTGTGGTTGATGATGATATCGCTGTTGAAAATAGTCTATATACCCAAGGCCGTCGAGGTGTTGCAGGTACTATTTTAGTCCATAAAATTTTGGGTGATGCGGCTCGTTCCGGTAAAACATTATCTGAAATGAAGGACTTGGCCGACAAACTTGTCTTAGAAATTAAAACAATTGGCTTAGCTCTATCTGGCGCTACTGTTCCAGAAGTTGGGAAACCAGGTTTTGTTCTAGAAGATGATGAATTTGAATACGGAGTTGGTATTCATGGTGAGCCAGGATATAAAAAAGAGAAAATGCAACCTTCAGCACTATTGGCTTCAGAATTAGTTGAAAAACTATCTGAAGGTTTCCAACTTAAGGCTGGTGAACGCTATGGCCTTCTCATTAATGGTTTAGGAAGCACTCCTCTTATGGAGCAATATGTATTTGCAAATGATGTGGCTAAATTGCTCCATGAAAAAGGTATTGAGTTGGCGTTTAAGAAAATTGGAAACTATATGACTTCAATCGATATGGCTGGTTTGTCATTAACATTGATTCGATTGGCAGATGATGAGTGGTTGGATGCTCTAAATGCACCTGTTACTACCCCAGCTTGGTAAAACTCAAGGAGGAAATGTCGCATGAATGTTGAACAAGCTCTTGAATGGATGAAGCTTTTTAATGAAAAGATTCAAGAACAGAAAGATTACCTTAGTGAGTTAGACACTCCTATAGGGGATGGAGACCACGGTGGAAATATGGCGCGTGGCATGGCTGCAGTTATGGAAAACTTAGAAGGAAAGAAATTTGAGACCAGCAGTGATGTGTTTAAGCTTGTCTCAATGCAACTACTGAGTAAGGTAGGCGGTGCTTCTGGTCCCTTGTATGGCTCTGCTTTTATGGGCATGGCCAAGGCTGATTCAAATTCGAAATTAGAAGAAATCTTACAAAGTGGTTTGGATATGATTGTCAAACGTGGGAAAGCAGAAGTTGGAGAAAAGACAATGGTTGATGTTTGGACTCCTGTTATTGCTGCCTTGTCTGCTGGCCAATTGACTCAAGAGGTTATTGATAAGGTAGTGAATGCTACCAAAGATTTACTTGCAACTAAAGGAAGGGCATCTTATGTAGGAGAACGTTCTCTTGGACATATTGATCCTGGTTCATTTTCATCAGGATTACTCTTTACTGCTCTTTTAGAAACTGGGGTGGTTTAATGGGAAGTATTGGTCTTGTTATCGTTTCACATTCTAAACACATTGCAGAAGGTGTTGTTGAACTGATTAGTGAAGTAGCTAAAGATGTTCCGATTACTTATGTAGGAGGAACCGAAGATGGAGGAATTGGAACTAGTTTTGATCAAGTAGATAGGATTGTTTCCGAAAATCCAGCAGATACTTTATTAGCCTTTTTTGACCTAGGTTCTGCTAAAATGAACTTAGAAATGGTGGCTGATTTCAGTGATAAAAGTATCATCATCAACAGGGTTCCAATTGTAGAAGGTGCCTATACTGCAGCTGCTCTTCTTCAGGCTGGTGCAGAACTGTCAGTTATTCAAACACAGTTGTCGGAGCTTGAAATCAATAAATAAGAAATTTTACTATAACTCTTTTTATAGGTGAGCTATTGATTATCTCAACTATAAAATGTTAAGTAAATGATTCCAAAATCAGAAAGGGATTGCTTTGGGCAGTTCCTTTTTAATGTAAAAGGAGTAGAATCATAGCGTTTCTAAATTGTGAATCATTCAAAACAGATTGTGATGGGACCATTCTAGCTTTAGAATCCTTCAAAAATTAAAATTTAAGGCAATCAATGGATTAGAATAGTGCGAAAACATTTATTTTATAGTAATTCTAGGTTTAGGATTACATATATATTTATGAAGTTAGAGTGTTCGATAGATAGGATTGTTCTATTCTGAAAGATTTGAGCTGTCAATTGTATAGGATAGTAGTTTGCCAATGAATTTTGAAAATTAGAGGGGATAAAAAGAATCTTGACATTATTAGTTTCTTGCATTATAATGAGATTACATACCGTTAGTATGTTGAAAAGGAGTTATAATGGCAAGGAATAGAAACTCACATGAAACTAGAAAAAAAATATTAGAAGTTTCGAAAGATTTATTTTTAGAAAAAGGATTTGATAATACCTCAATACAAGATATAATCGATGGGTTAGGTGGATTGACGAAAGGTGTTATTTATCATCATTTCGAGTCTAAAGATGAAATATTGCAATCAATCATTAGCGAAAATAATCAAGAAATTTTAAATTACAATTGGAGAGGAGATACTGCATTAGAAAAAATACAAAATTCTTTGATGGATGCGTTCTCTAATTTAGAACAACAAAGATTAGTATACTCTGTCTCAATTATGCTAAGAAGTCCACGTTTGTTAGGAGAGCAGTATTTAAGTTTATTTTCTGATTTTTTACCAGGGATTAGAGAAAAAGTTTTCGAAGGTGTTAAAGATAAATCAATTAAAACAGAATATCCTGAAGAGCTAGCTGATTTGATTGTTTTAACTTTGAATATTTGGATTGGGTTCCAAATTTCTATTTATTCAGTAGAAGAATTAAAGAGTAAAATGAAGTTCATTAAACTAACTTTTGAAGGTTTGGGGGTGCAGTTGATTACTGATGAAATGATGGAAGTAATTTTCCAATTATTTGATCACTTAAAATGTGTCAAATAAATTTTAAGTATTGATATTTTAAAAAATACCATACTCTAGATATGGTATTAAAAATTCCATCATACATACCTTTAGTATGTTTATTTTTTGAATTTTAACATACCAGAAGTATGCGAGGTGCTTTTTGAATAGTGTAATTAATATTAATAAAATTTTTTGGAGGAAAAATCTATGTTGTCGCTTATTAAAATTGAATTAAATAAAGTTTCAAAATCAAAATTATTTTTTGCTTGGTTGGGTACTATATTGATAATATTAGGTATTACAGGAATCATAATCATGGGGTTAGGTACTGATAATAAACTGGGAGATTTTGTTGGACAGAGTGCCAATAATATTAAAATTACTGATAAATGGGGAAGTTGGGCAATTGCAACATCATTGTTTGGATCTTTATTTACTAAAGCAGCATTTTTGATTTTTGAATCTTATTTATTGTCTACGATTATTATTGATGAATTTAAACGAAGAACAATTTTTCAGCTGTTTTCCTACCCTGTTTCTAAAATAAAGTTACTATGGGGAAAAGTGCTTACAGTAATTCTGATATCATTTATTGCTCATTTTACTTCACATTTAGTTATTCAATTATTAATTAAATTAGTAGCAGTTTTAACCGAATCAAATTATATACCAATAGCTAATCAAATGATTAACTTAGCTGGAATTACGGTTGGAACAGTATTAATCGGAATACTACCTTTTGTTTTAGGTATGATTAGGCATTCAATAGCTATAACAATGCTTTCAGGACTTGGTTTAGCAGCGTTACTTTCGAATGTAAGTCCAGGTAGTTTAACTAATAATTTTGTTGATAACTTATTCTTCTTAATATTTGCTAGTTTCATAAGTTTAATGATTGTTTCATTTTCAATTTATACTATTTCAAGAAAAGATATTAATATCAAGTAGTATAGCTAATTTTAATGGAAGGAAAGTGCTAATTTTGTGATGATTTATTTAAACGAAGAGACTGTATAAGTTGGTATTTATACTCCTGAAGAAAAATCCTTGCATTTAAAGCTAGATATAGAAAGAGAGATAGAAATGAGAAATATTGTTGAAGTAAAAGAAGTTTTTAAAACAATTGATAAAGAAGAAATTTTAAGTGGTATCAACCTTCAAATTGCTGAAGGAGAAATCTATGGTTTTTTAGGACCGAATGGTGCTGGAAAAACAACGTTAATGAAATGTATGTTATCCTTATCAACAATTACATCAGGTAGTATTGAAATTTTTGGGAAAAATCTACAAGAACACAGAGAAGAAATCCTAAGTCAGGTTGGAAGTGTTATTGAAACACCAATTTTTTATGAAAACCTCACAGCAAAAGAAATTTTGGAAATTCACGCGCAATATATGAGGAAAAATATTACCGAAGCAGATATAATAAGAGCCTTAAGGATGGTCGGATTAAAAAATACGACTAAAAAAGTAAAAGAGTTTTCGTTAGGAATGAGACAGAGACTTGGTTTAGCTCGTGCGTTTCTAACAAAACCTAAATTGTTAATTTTAGATGAGCCAATCAATGGTTTAGATCCAATAGGAATTCAAGAAATTCGAAATCTTTTGTTGTCGCTTTCAAAGGAACATGGAATTACAATACTAATATCGAGTCATATATTATCGGAAATTTCACAGATAGCAGATAAAATTGGTTTTATCAAAAATGGAGAAATGCTAGAACAAGTCTCTATGAAAGAGATTAGGAGAGAGAATATTGACTTAGAAGAATATTTTATGTCACATTTTCTAAATGAAATTTAAGAATTATGAGGTAGATTAGGAATGAAACAATTGACAAAGTACCATAAGAAGTCTTTTTATACTTTCATGATTTTTAATATACTAGTTCCTTTAACTAATATTGCTTTTGCTTATTCTATTAAAATTATAATTGATAGTGGAATGTCCCAAAATAGGGAAGCTCTAACCCAAGCGATACTAATAGGTGCTATCGTAATATTTATCTATGCCAGTCTTAATTTTATATCCCTTCGATTAAGAAATAAACTTGTTAGGCAGATTATGTCAAGATACAAAAATAAGGTGTTTAAATCTATTTTAGATAGGGATTATAGAGAATTTTCTAAGGAAAAATCAGGGAAATTTATTTCAATATTAACTGAGAACATGAAGAAAATTGAGCAGGATTATTTGCACCAGTATTTTAATATTTCAAAAAATATTTCCTTAATGATTTTCTCACTAGTAGCCATGTTTATAGGTAATTGTTTTTTGACCTTATTAGTTATCATTGCTAGCATTATTCCTATGATGATTTCAGGATTTATTGGACAAAAATCAGCCTCTCTACAAAATAGTTCTATGATAGCCGATCAGAAATATTTAGCTAAGGTTAAAGATATTTTAGCAGGGTTTCTAGTTATAAAAAGTTTTAATGTGAAAGAGTCTATCCGTCAAGATTACAAAAACGAAAGCGAAAAATTGGATGAGATATATTTCATCAAAGGGAAATTTGATGTTTTATCTAATGTTATTTCTCAACTTTCAGGGATGATTGTTTTTTTAGTAGCCTTTGGTGGAGGAATGTATCTGGTCTTCGGTGGGCATACCACAATTGGGAGTGTTACAGCTATTGTTCAACTAGTCAATTTTGTAGTAATGCCACTAAATGAAATTGGTATGGGAATGAGTAAATTCCGTGAAGGTCAGGCTACACTGAATTCATTTGAGGTAAAAGATGTAATCGAACTTCAAACTGGTAAAACGAAAGAATATTTTGATGATGTCATTTCTTTTTCAAATGTAAATTTTTCCTACCCTAATGCTGAGGAAAAGATTTTTAATAATTTATCTTTGCAGATCAAAAAGGGGGAAAAAATTGCAATAGTAGGTATGTCAGGCAGTGGAAAATCAACTTTACTCAATCTATTACTGCGTTTCTATGATGTAACAAGTGGGTATATCTCAATTGATAATCAAGATTTGCAAGCTATTTCAGCAGAGAGCCTTTATAACTTAATGACTATTGTTCAGCAAGATGTTTATATCTTTGATGATACTTTAAAAGCAAATATTACCCTTAGTCAATCCTTTACTGAAGATGATATAAAAAAAGCTGTACAGCAGTCTGGTTTAGAAAGTTATATTTTAGAAAATGAATTAGGTCTACAAGCTTTATGTGGAGAGAATGGATCAAATTTATCTGGAGGACAAAAACAAAGAGTTAGCATTGCGCGTGCTTTAATTCGAAAAACACCAATCTTATTATTAGATGAAGCTACCTCGTCTTTAGATAATAAAGTTACTACTGAAATTGAAAATTCAATTTTAGAAATTCAAGATTTGACGGTTCTTGTTGTTACGCATAAGTTAAATAAGAGCATGTTGAAAAAATACAATAGAATTCTTTTTATGAAAAATGGAGTTATTGTTGAAGATGGTTCTTTTGATAACTTGATGGATAGGAAAGGTGAATTTTATAAATTGGTTGAGTTGAGTGTGTAGTGTTACCAGAATAAAAAGAGGATGAAAATCTTTAATCTCAAGTTGTTTTTCAATAATATTATGGTTGTATAAACAAAGGGAGTTTGAGAATTGAAAAGTGACTAAAAAAGAAGGCTAAATAATATTAATCTGTAAAATACAACTCATCGAATATGATTAAATGGTAAATATCAATTAAATTGAGAATTTTATAGTGTTATAATATAATTAAACCATAAGAGCAAGAAGGTTGTGCTTAAAAAATAATCTTAGTATAGCTTATCTCTGACAAATATTTAGATTTTAGAGCTGTTTAATTTTAAGCAGTCATTGTTTTTAAACATTAGGGGCTTCAAAGGAGAATATTTAAAATGAAACATTTTATTGCTGATATCGGAGAGATAAAATTAGCTTTCTACATCTTAGATGTTTTGCTAGGTCTAGCACCTTTATTTCACACTTACATAATAAATGCTGAAACAAGGGTAGGAAAATTAGCCTTAACTATTATAGGGGTAGTCTCCGTATTTATTTTAACCATTGCTCGAATTTATAGAAGATTTTTCTATAAATCACTAGAATAGTATGGATTAGTTAATCAATTGGAACGATTATTCTTTGTGATACTATACCACTTTTAAGTTTTTACATTAAACAGCTGGCTGAAGTTAAAGTTGTTTATCTTAGAAAGGAAAACTTCAAATTGCCCTACAAATTCTTACTCTTCGACCTCGACAACACTCTTCTTGATTTTGATGCTGCTGAGGATGTGGCTTTGACGCAACTCCTAAAAGAAGAAGGGGTTATAGATATTCAGGCTTATAAAGACTATTACGTTCCTATGAACAAGGCTCTTTGGAAGGACTTGGAGCAAAAGAAAATTAGTAAACAAGAGCTGGTTAACACGCGCTTTTCTCGTTTATTTACCCATTTTGGATTTGAGAAGGACGGTACTTTACTTGCCCAGCGTTACCAATTTTACCTCGCTCAGCAGGGGCAAACGATTTCGGGTGCTCATGAACTTTTGGACAGCCTCATCGAGCGTGATTATGAGCTATATGCTGCGACAAATGGCATTACTGCCATTCAGACAGGGCGCTTGGCTCAATCTGGTCTGGCACCTTATTTCAATCAAGTCTTTATCTCTGAACAGCTGCAAACACAAAAGCCGGATGCTCTTTTTTATGAAAAAATTGGTCAACAGATTGCAGGTTTTAGCAAAGAAAAGACGCTGATGATTGGAGACTCTCTAACCGCCGACATTCAAGGTGGCAATAATGCTGGGATTGATACTATTTGGTACAATCCCCATCATCTGGAAAATAAGACACAAGCCCAGCCAACCTACGAAGTTCATTCTTATCAAGACTTGCTGGATTATTTAGATAAACTGTAAAAAGTGGTTTAGAAAGCCACTTTTTGCTATAATAGAGGCAGTAAAAATGAAGGAGTCGGCTATGGAACACTCGTCTTGGCATGCTTTGATTAAGGCGCAATTACCCGAGGGGTATTTTGGGAAAATCAATCAGTTTATGGAGCAGGTTTATGGTCAGGGGACTGTTTATCCACCCAAGGAAAAGGTTTTTCAGGCTCTCTTGACCACACCCCTAGAAAACGTTAAGGTGGTGATTCTGGGACAGGATCCCTATCACGGGCCAGGTCAAGCGCAGGGCTTGAGTTTTTCTGTACCGGACTCTATCCCAGCTCCACCATCCTTGCAAAATATCTTGAAAGAATTGTCAGATGATATCGGGGTTAAGAAATCTCATGATTTGACGTCTTGGGCTGAGCAAGGAGTCTTGCTTCTTAATGCTTGTTTGACGGTTCCTGCTGGACGGGCCAATGGTCATGCTGGTCAGATATGGGAGCCTTTTACGGATGCTGTAATTCAGGTGGTCAATCATCTAGATAGACCAGTCGTTTTTGTACTCTGGGGAGCCTATGCACGTAGGAAGAAGGTCTTGGTTACCAATCCTCATCACTTGATTATCGAATCAGCCCATCCCAGTCCTTTATCGGTTTACAGAGGATTTTGGGGTTCCAAGCCTTTTTCCAAGGCCAATGCATTCTTAAAAGAGACAGGACAAGAGCCAATCGATTGGCTTAGATAAGGAGAAAATATGCCTCAGTTAGCGACAATTTGCTACATTGATAACGGGAAAGAACTGCTCATGCTCCACCGCAATAAGAAACCCAATGATGTCCATGCTGGTAAATGGATTGGTGTGGGTGGTAAGCTGGAGCGTGGAGAGACGCCTCAGGAATGCGCGGCGCGTGAAATCCTTGAAGAAACAGGACTCAAAGCCAAACCAGTTCTAAAAGGTGTTATCACTTTTCCTGAATTTACGCCAGATTTAGACTGGTACACTTATGTTTTTAAGGTGACGGAGTTCGAGGGGGACTTGATTGACTGCAACGAGGGGACGCTAGAATGGGTTCCCTATGACGAGGTTTTGAGTAAGCCGACTTGGGAAGGGGATCATACCTTTGTTGAGTGGCTTTTAGAGGATAAACCCTTCTTTTCAGCCAAGTTTGTCTATGATGGGGATAAATTGTTGGATACCCAAGTTGATTTCTATGAATAAAGGAGAAAGAAGATGCTACTAATTAAAAATGGTCGTGTAATGGATCCCAAGTCTGGTTTGGATCAAGTGTGTGATGTCTTAGTTCAAGATGGGAAAATTATCAAAATTGCGCCCGAGGTCAAGGAAGAAGGAGCAGAAATCTTAGATGCTAGTGGTCTTGTAGTTGCTCCTGGCTTGGTCGATATTCATGTTCATTTCCGTGAACCTGGTCAAACTCACAAGGAAGATATTCATACAGGTGCCCTAGCAGCTGCTGCAGGTGGTTTTACAACGGTTGTCATGATGGCTAATACTAGTCCAACCATCTCGGATGTAGAGACCTTGCAAGAAGTTCTCCATTCAGCTGCCAAAGAGAAGATTAATGTTAAGACGGTTGCGACCATTACTAAGAACTTTAATGGCCAAGATTTGACTGACTTTAAGGCACTTTTAGAAGCAGGTGCGGTTGGTTTCTCAGATGACGGTATTCCGCTTGAAAGCAGTAAAGTTGTCAAGGAAGCCATGGAGGAAGCCAAAAAGCTTAATACCTTTATTAGTCTCCATGAGGAAGATCCAGGATTGAATGGGATTCTTGGCTTTAATGAAAATATCGCTAAAGAACATTTCCATATCTGTGGTGCAACTGGGGTGGCTGAGTATGCTATGATGGCGCGTGATGTCATGATTGCCTATGCGACCAAGGCTCATGTCCATATCCAGCATTTGTCTAAGGAAGAAAGTGTTAAAGTAGTTGAGTTTGCTCAAGGTTTGGGTGCGCAAGTCACAGCAGAAGTAGCGCCACAGCATTTCTCTAAGACAGAAGCACTTCTTTTGACACAAGGTAGCAATGCTAAGATGAATCCACCGCTTCGCTTGGAATCAGACCGTCTTGCCGTGATTGAAGGTCTCAAGTCAGGTGTCATTACAGTTATTGCGACAGACCACGCGCCTCATCATGCAGATGAAAAAAATGTTGAGGATATTACCAAAGCGCCATCTGGTATGACAGGTTTGGAAACATCTCTTTCTCTCGGCTTGACCTATTTGGTAGAAGCTGGTGAGTTAAGCCTGATGGAATTACTCGAAAAGATGACCTATAACCCAGCCAAGCTTTATAACTTTGAAGCAGGTTACTTGGCTGAGAATGGTCCAGCGGATATTACTATTTTTGATGCTAAGGCTGACCGCCTTGTGGACTCCCATTTTGCTTCCAAAGCAGCTAATTCACCATTCATCGGTGAAACCTTAAAAGGGCAGGTTAAATACACCATCTGTAAGGGACAAATCGTCTATCAAAACTAGGTGGGAGTCTGGTCTGTAAACAAAAAGAATAGAGAGCCTATATGTACCAAACCCATCATTTTAAAGACAAGTTTATCTTATTTTTAAAGATATTTTTTCCTATCCTGATTTATCAATTTGCCAATTATTCTGCTTCCTTTGTTGATACGACTATGACAGGTCAATACAATACCATGGACTTGGCTGGTGTGTCTATGGCAACCAGTATCTGGAATCCTTTCTTTACATTTCTAACAGGGATTGTATCGGCCTTGGTGCCCATCATTGGTCACCATCTTGGTCGAGGCAAAAAGGAAGAAGTTGCATCCGATTTTTACCAGTTCATCTATTTGGCCTTGGGTCTATCTGTGGTCTTGCTGGGGATGGTGCTTTTCTTGGCACCACCAATCTTGAATCATATTGGACTAGAAGCACCGGTGGCAGCAGTAGCGGTTCGCTATCTCTGGTTTTTATCTATCGGGATTATCCCCTTGTTGCTCTTTAGTGTCATTCGTTCCTTGCTGGATTCGCTGGGCTTGACCAAACTGTCCATGTACCTCATGCTTTTGTTACTCCCTCTCAATAGCGGATTTAACTATCTCTTGATTTACGGTGCCTTTGGTGTTCCAGAACTGGGAGGTGCTGGTGCTGGTTTAGGTACTTCCTTGGCCTACTGGGTCTTGCTTGGGATTTCTGTTCTGGTCTTATTTAAACAGGAGAAGCTCAAAGCCTTGCATTTTGAGAAACGCATTCCGCTTAATATGGATAAAATCAAGGAAGGAGTTCGCTTAGGTCTGCCTATTGGAGGAACTGTCTTCGCGGAAGTAGCTATCTTTTCTGTGGTTGGCTTGATTATGGCTAAGTTTTCGTCCTTGATTATCGCTAGTCATCAGTCAGCTATGAACTTTTCAAGTCTTATGTACGCCTTTCCTATGAGTATCTCATCGGCTATGGCTATTGTCGTTTCCTATGAAGTGGGAGCCAAGCGATTTGATGATGCTAAAACCTATATTGGTCTAGGAAGATGGACTGCCCTCATTTTTGCGGCCTTCACCTTATCCTTCCTTTATATCTTTAGGGGAAATGTGGCTAGTCTTTATGGTAACGACCCAGAATTTATTGATTTGACAGCGCGCTTTTTGACTTATAGTCTTTTCTTCCAATTAGCAGATACCTTTGCGGCACCGCTTCAGGGAATTTTACGGGGGTATAAGGATACCGTTATTCCTTTTTACCTTGGTTTGGTTGGTTACTGGGGGGTGACACTCCCAGTAGCTATGGTATTCGACTCTCTAACAGATTTTGGAGCTTATTCTTACTGGATCGGCTTGATTATTAGTCTAATTGTGAGTGGGGTTCTCTACCGTTGGCGTTTAACTGTGATTATGAAGAGATTTGAATCTTTAGCAAAACAAACGATACAAAGTTTGTGAAAAAATATTCTTGATAAGAAAACCCCTTATTCCTATGGGGTTTTCTTTTTTAATTTGTGAAATTTTCTTTAGAAAAACTTTGACAGTATTTGCCAAAAACGGTAAAATAGTAAGGTAAGAAGAAAGTTAGAAAGGCAAGAAGATGTCAATTTTAGATAAAAATCTTTTGCTAGAGATGTTCCGTAAGATGGAAGAAATCCGTCGTATGGACTTAAAAATTGCGCAATTAGTAAAGAAAGGGAAAGTGCCAGGAATGACGCACTTTTCTGTTGGAGAAGAGGCAGCTAACGTGGGTGCTATGTTGGCTCTCAATCCAGATGATCTAATTACCTCAAACCACCGTGGTCACGGACAAGCTATTGCCAAAGGAATTGACCTCAACGGAATGATGGCTGAAATCCTTGGTAAATACACTGGAACCTGTAAAGGTAAAGGTGGTTCTATGCATATTGCTGACCTTGATGCTGGTAACCTTGGTGCCAATGGTATCGTAGGTGGTGGTATGGGGATCGCTGTCGGTGCAGCCCTCAGTCAGCAAATGCAAAATACCGGTAAAATCGTTGTCTGCTTCTTTGGGGATGGAGCTACTAATGAAGGTGTCTTCCACGAAGCAGTGAACATGGCTTCTATCTGGAACCTGCCAGTCATTTTCTATTGCATTAACAACGGTTACGGTATCTCTGCGGATATCAAGAAAATGACTAATGTAGAACATATCCATCAACGTAGCGCCGCTTATGGAATCCCTGGAATGTTCATCGAAGACGGTAACAATGTCATCGATGTCTATGAAGGATTTAAGAAAGCTGTAGACCATGTTCGCAGTGGTAATGGTCCAGTCTTGATTGAAAGTGTTACTTATCGCTGGCTTGGTCACTCATCATCTGACCCTGGTAAATATCGTACGCGTGAAGAAGTGGAATTGTGGAAACAAAAAGACCCGATCGAAAACCTTCGCAAGTACCTCATTGAAAATAACATTGCAAGTGCCGAAGAATTGGAAGAAATCCAAGCGCAAGTCAAGGAAGCAGTAGAAGCTTCTGTTAAATTTGCAGAAGAAAGTCCATTCCCACCGCTTGAATCAGCCTTTGAAGATATTTACGCAGACTAAGGAGAAAGAGATAAAATGGAAACAAAAACAATGTCGTTTCGTGACACCATTATCCTTGCTATGTCTGAGGAAATGCGTCGCGATGAAAATGTGTTCTTGATGGGAGAAGATGTCGGTGTCTTCGGAGGAGACTTCGGTACTTCTGTTGGAATGCTTGAAGAATTTGGTCCAGAACGCGTTCGTGACTGTCCGATTTCTGAAGCTGCCATCTCAGGTGCAGCAGCAGGAGCAGCCATGACAGGCCTTCGTCCAATCGTCGATATGACCTTTATGGACTTCTCGGTCATTGCCATGGACAATATCGTAAACCAAGCAGCTAAAACACGCTATATGTTTGGTGGGAAAGGTCAGGTTCCAATGACTGTTCGTTGTGCAGCTGGTAACGGAGTTGGTTCTGCAGCCCAGCATTCACAATCTCTAGAGTCTTGGTTCACTCATATCCCAGGACTTAAGGTTGTAGCACCAGGTACGCCTGCGGACATGAAAGGACTGCTTAAGTCTTCTATCCGTGATAACAACCCTGTTATCATTCTTGAGTACAAGTCAGAATTTAACCAAAAAGGGGAAGTACCAGTTGATCCAGACTACACGATTCCACTTGGAGTTGGGGAAATCAAACGTGAAGGTACGGATGTAACAGTTGTTACTTATGGAAAAATGCTTCGCCGTGTGGTTCAAGCTGCTGAAGAATTAGCAGAAGAAGGCATTTCAGTTGAAATTGTTGACCCACGTACCCTTGTTCCGCTTGATAAGAATATCATCATTAACTCAGTGAAGAAGACTGGTAAGGTTGTTCTGGTCAACGATGCCCATAAAACAAGTGGCTATATCGGAGAGATTTCAGCTATTATTTCAGAATCGGAAGCATTTGACTATCTAGATGCACCAATCCGCCGCTGTGCAGGAGAAGATGTGCCAATGCCTTACGCGCAAAACCTAGAGAATGCAATGATTCCAACAGTTGAAAGCATCAAAGATGCAATCCGAAAAACTTATAACAAAGAATAGAACTACATAAGATAAATTATGTAAAATAACAGTTGTTTTTAACTTTAGTAACTTGAGATATGTATTGTACCCAAGTTATTTGCAAATTTGCGACAGGAGAGAGTCGAGTCGATGTTATTCGACGAACGACTTAGTAAGTCTACTAGGTTGACCGCCTAATAGCGGCAACCGTAGCAACTTGAGATACGTGTTGTATCCAAGTTGCTTGTAGAGTTGAACACGGGCTAAAAACTCGGAAAAAAAATAAATCTCCTTGACTTCATCAAAGTCTGCGTTGATTTCCTATTTTTCAGTCGCTTTTAAACGCCCTTTACATCATTTAATTGAATTCGGACGGAGGTCTGCGAAAAAAAGATAGATTTCCTTGTGTTCATCGAACACATCGTTAATCTCCTATTTTTTCATTGCCCTCTGCGTCCTTAATATCTTATATTCGAACACGGGCTAAAAGCTCGGAAAAAAGATAAATCTCCTTGGCTTCATCGAAACCATCGTCGATTTCCTATTTTTCAGTCGCTTTTAACGCCCTTAGTATCATAATTAGAATTGGAGAGGTCATGGCTGATGACAAGCTAAGAGCGACTCCTGCAGCTAGAAAATTAGCGGATGATTTAGGGATCAACCTCTACGACGTTTCTGGCTCAGGTGCAAACGGTCGTGTCCACAAAGAAGACGTGGAAACTTATAAAGACACAAACGTGGTTCGCATTTCGCCACTTGCAAAACGAATTGCCCTCGAACATAACATTGCTTGGCAGGAAATCCAAGGAACCGGTCATCGTGGTAAAATCATGAAGAAGGATGTTTTGGCCCTGCTTCCTGAAAATATCGAAAACGATACCATCAAGTCTCCTGCTCAGATTGAAAAAGTGGAAGAAGTTCCTGATAACGTAACACCATACGGTGAAATAGAACGTATCCCGATGACACCAATGCGTAAGGTTATTGCCCAACGCATGGTTGAATCTTACTTAACTGCGCCAACCTTCACCCTCAACTATGAAGTTGATATGACTGAAATGTTGGCTCTTCGTAAGAAGGTTCTTGAGCCAATCATGGAAGCAACTGGGAAGAAGACTACTGTAACAGACCTTCTTTCACTTGCAGTTGTTAAGACTCTTATGAAACACCCATACATCAACGCTTCATTGACAGAAGATGGCAAGACTATTATCACTCACAACTATGTCAATCTTGCCATGGCAGTTGGGATGGATAATGGATTAATGACACCTGTTGTTTACAATGCTGAGAAGATGAGTCTTTCAGAACTGGTTGTAGCCTTCAAGGATGTTATTGGCCGTACCTTGGATGGTAAATTAGCTCCAAGCGAACTGCAAAATTCAACTTTCACAATCAGTAATTTGGGAATGTTTGGTGTTCAGTCTTTTGGTCCTATCATCAACCAACCCAACTCAGCTATCCTTGGTGTCAGTTCGACAATTGAGAAGCCAGTTGTCGTCAATGGTGAAATTGTCATTCGCCCAATCATGAGTCTTGGTTTAACAATTGACCACCGTGTCGTAGATGGTATGGCTGGTGCTAAGTTTATGAAGGACTTGAAAGAGTTGATTGAAAACCCAATCTCAATGTTGATTTAAGAGTAAGAGTATTCATTTTTAAGATATAGATAAAGGAAGGAAGACATGGCCTTAGAAGTAATTATGCCAAAAGCCGGCGTGGATATGACAGAAGGACAAATCGTCCAATGGAATAAAAAAGTCGGAGAATTTGTAAAAGAAGGAGAAATCCTTTTAGAAATCATGACTGACAAAGTCAGCATGGAATTGGAAGCCGAAGAAGATGGGTACTTGATTGCTATCCTTAAAGGGGACGGTGAAACAGTCCCTGTAACGGAAGTTATCGGTTACCTTGGCGAAGAAGGGGAAAATATCCCAACAGCTGGAGCCGCAGCGCCAGAAGCTAGCCCAGCACCTGCAGCAAGTGCCTCAAACGATGATGGTAAGAGCGATGATGCTTTTGATATCGTTGTGATTGGTGGAGGTCCTGCTGGTTATGTTGCAGCCATCAAAGCTGCCCAACTCGGCGGTAAGGTTGCTCTAGTTGAGAAATCTGAACTCGGTGGAACCTGCTTAAACCGTGGATGTATTCCAACCAAGACCTACCTTCATAACGCTGAAATTATCGAAAACATTGGTCATGCCGCAAACCGTGGTATCGTCATTGAAAATCCAAACTTCACTGTAGATATGGACAAACTTTTAGAAACTAAATCTAAAGTTGTTAATACTCTTGTTGGTGGTGTTGCAGGTCTTCTTCGTAGCTACGGAGTTACTGTACATAAAGGTATTGGTACCATTACTAAAGACAAGAATGTCTTGGTAAATGATTCTGAATTGCTTGAAACCAAGAAAATCATCCTTGCTGGTGGTTCAAAAGTCAGCAAGATCAACGTCCCTGGTATGGAATCTCCACTTGTCATGACCAGCGACGACATCCTTGAAATGAATGAAGTTCCAGAAAGTCTTGTTATCATCGGTGGTGGTGTTGTCGGTATCGAACTTGGTCAGGCCTTCATGACATTTGGTTCAAAAGTAACTGTTATCGAAATGATGGACCGTATCGTGCCAGCTATGGATGCAGAAGTGTCTAAGAACCTTCGCTTGATCCTTGAGCGTAAAGGAATGACCATCTTGACTGGTACTAAACTGCAAGAAATCATCGAGGAAAATGGTCAACTTCGTATCAAAGTTGAAGGAAAAGACGATATCATCGCAAATAAAGCTCTTCTTTCAATCGGTCGTGTGCCGGATCTTGAAGGTATTGGCGATGTTGAGTTTGAATTGGATCGTGGTCGCATCAAGGTCAACGAATATATGGAAACTTCTGTTCCAGGTATCTACGCACCAGGTGACATCAACGGTACTAAGATGTTGGCTCACGCAGCCTTCCGTATGGGTGAAGTTGCCGCTGAAAATGCCCTTAAAGGAAACCATGCTGTTGCTAAGTTGAACTTGACTCCAGCAGCTATCTACACTCTTCCTGAAGTAGCAGCAGTCGGTTTAACAGAAGAGCAAGCTCGTGAGAAATACGATGTTGCTATCGGTAAATTCAACTTTGCTGCTAACGGTCGTGCCATTGCCTCAGATGCTGCTCAAGGTTTCGTAAAAGTTATCGCTGATAAGAAATACGGAGAAATCCTTGGTGTTCACATCATTGGTCCTGCAGCCGCAGAATTGATTAACGAAGCGTCAAGCATTATCGAAATGGAAATCACTGTTGAAGAAATGCTGAAGACTATCCACGGACACCCAACCTACTCTGAAGTGATGTACGAAGCATTTGCGGATGTTTTAGGAATGGCCATCCATTCACCTAAGAAAAAATAAAAGAAAGATAGATTAGACTGGAAAGGTGTTTTCCAGTCTCTATCGTATAAAGGGATATCATGAAATATATTATCAATCATTCAAACGACACTACCTTTAATATTGCCTTGGAAGAATATGCCTTTAAACACCTTTTGGATGAGGATCAAATCTTCCTACTTTGGATTAATAAGCCATCTATCATTGTTGGTCGTCACCAGAATACCATCGAAGAAATCAACCGTGATTATGTTCGAGAAAATGGTATTGAGGTGGTCCGCCGTATCAGCGGTGGTGGAGCTGTTTACCACGATTTAAATAACCTCAACTACACGATCATCTCAAAAGAAGATGAAAACAAGGCTTTTGACTTTAAGAGCTTCTCAACTCCAGTTATCAATACTTTGGCTCAACTTGGGGTTAAAGCTGAGTTCACAGGTCGTAACGACTTAGAAATCGACGGTAAGAAATTCTGTGGTAATGCCCAAGCCTATATCAATGGCCGTATCATGCACCACGGTTGCTTGCTCTTTGACGTTGATTTGTCAGTCCTAGCAAATGCCCTCAAGGTTTCAAAGGATAAATTTGAATCAAAAGGGGTGAAATCTGTTCGTGCTCGTGTCACCAATATTGTCAATGAATTACCAGAAAAAATCACAGTCGAAGAATTCCGTGACTTACTCTTGGAATACATGAAAAAAGAGTATCCAGAGATGTCAGAATACGTTTTTTCTGAGGAAGAAGTAGCTGAAATTAACCGTATCAAAGATACTAAGTTTGGAACTTGGGACTGGAACTACGGTAAATCACCTGAATTTAACGTCCGTCGTGGAACAAAATTCACTAGTGGTAAGGTGGAAGTCTTTGCTAACGTTAGTGAATCAAAAATCCAAGACATCAAGATTTATGGTGACTTCTTTGGTATTGAAGACGTTGCTGCAGTAGAAGATGTTCTTCGTGGAGTGAAATACGAACGCGAAGATGTCCTTAAGGCGCTAGAAACCATCGATATTACACGCTACTTCGCTGGTATTAGTCGTGAAGAAATTGCTGAAGCGGTAGTTGGATAAACCAAAAAAAGAAGTTGGTTGTAGGACCAGCTTCTTTTTTAAAAAATTGTAAATTACATAATTTATTTTATGTATTTTACAAACTATCTAGAGCATTCTTTTGTTCATCATTAACGATATGGGTATAGAGGTCAGTGACTTGTGTACTGGCATGTCCTAGCTGATGGCTGACCAAAACTTGCGATTTAGTCGCATCATAGAGCCTGGTTGCTAGGGTATGGCGCAGTTTATGGGGGGTTACACGGACTTTAAAGTCCTCAGAATACTTAGCAACCATCTTTTCCACACTGGAAGCATCGATACGATTAGGAACACCTCTATAGAGTGTCAAAAAAAGGGCTGTATCTGTTTTTTCTGTCTTATAGCGTTGATTACGAATGGCTAGATAATTCTCTAGATAAGGTTTTGCAAAGGCAGCAACATTGACCGAGTCACGTTTGCCACCTTTTCGAGTGACATCGATAACCATCATTTTTAGATTGAGATCTCTTAGATCCAGATTAACAGCTTCAGATAAGCGGACACCAGACGCCAAAAGAAGGGCAATAATGGCCAAATCACGTTCTTTATTTTTATTAAATGAAGATAGGGCGCGATTTGAAAGTTGTTGTGGATACTCTTGGTCAATATAAGTTAGAAAACCTTCTGTTTCATCACCTAAAAAGAGTTTTTGCTTGATGTTTTCAGCTCTGGCAGCAAGTGTTTCTTTCTTTTTCTTGGTTGAAACTTTTTTCATTACATTACGATAGAAATAAGGTTCCCCCTGGTCGTTTTCAACCTCCTCGGTCAGATACTTGTAAAGACTAGAAAGTGCTGACAAAGTCCGATTGATAGTTGTCTGAGAAACTCCTTGCTTGGTTGTATTAGCATTCAGCAAAGGACGTTCACGTAGGTAAAGGATAAAAGATTCCATATCTTTCTTAGACATATTTTCCAAGACAGATAAAGGAATATCAGACATTTTATCAGCATTTGAAATGTCTGACTCTAAAACCCAGCTGAAAAATCGATCGTATTCCTTGAGATATTCGTACAAGGTTGTAAAACTGTAAGGTACAGCTAGCTTAGATTGATAGTATTCCAGAACATACCAGGGCATGATTTGTTTTAGTTTATCTATTCGTTCCAGTAAGATCTCACGTTTCATGATTTTCTCCATAAATAAGTCTACTAGTAGTATAGCATAGACTTATTTATTTTTCAAGAAAATTATAGTTTTTCGGAAAGATGTTATAGAGTTTTTTTAAAAGTGATAAAAAAGACTTAAATCGTCCCAATTACTAAAAAAATTTTTTTAAACAAAAATAGCTAAAAATGTACGTTATCAAAGTAAAAACTGGAATTTTTCAAATGTTCATTTTAGTGAAAATGTACTTTATCTTGCCTTAAAATAAAGTACATTTCAATTATAAAGTACAATTTTTAGAGAGTGTACTTTACGTCTTAAACCCAGTTGTATCAAGGGCTTATCCACTGTTTAGGAAAAAGTACAAAATTTTCCAGTTTTTGCGTAAAATGGATTTAAATCTTTGCAGTTTCATTGTGAATCATTAGCTAGTGCTTTTTCTAGTTTCCAAATAATAAACCAGAATGAAATAGTCAGCAGAATAAGGAAAATAAAAAAGAGATTATCAGTAACGATACTTCTGTTCATTCTACTTAACTGAAGAGCTATATAAGGTGCTATGAGATACAAAATACATTGTATAATTGCTATCGTTTTCTTTTTCATGGTTTTAATCTTACTGTGCAGGTTTGATACAGTAAACTCCTTTCTAGCTTTGTGCATTATCATTTCTAACTTGATTATAGTCTTATTTTTACCAAAGCTCAATTATTTGTATGTGAAATATCTTATCTGTAAAAAATAACCGATCTCATTGCTGAGAATCGGTTTTCTAATATATTTAATTAAGAAGTTTATCTTTACATAACATAAATTATGTAAAGAACTCTTACAACAACAAATCTTTGACTTTCCCAATTTCACTTTTTGGAATAACTAGGTGAATCATATCTCCGAGATACATTCTGGTTGAGCCGTTAACTGTTTGGCTCTTGCCATTATGGACTTGGGTGGTGATGAGTACGTTATGTGGCAAGTTGAGTTCGTGTACTTGCTTTCCTGCTATTTTATCTGAAACAGGGATTTCAATGAGAGTGACTTCTCCTTCATCTGTCGCTTCTTCTGGCAGCATTTTTTCCAACATAGCCTCATAAACTGGCGCCCCCTTGAGTAGATCCATGATGATGTAGGCGACCAAGGTTACTAAACCAAGTGGCATGAGGTTGCGAATATCTCCTACCATCTCAGTTACGAGTATCATAGCAGTTAAGGGAGCCTTGGATATTGCTCCAAAATAGCCACTCATTCCTAGAATGACAAATATAGGGAATTGCTCTTGACTGACAAGTCCAAGATTGACACAAATAACACCAACTAGGGCACCAAGTAAGGAGCCAAGTGCCAAAATTGGTAGGAAAATTCCTCCTGGCAGGCCACTTCCATAGCTAATCATGCTCCAAATAAAGCGAATCAAAAAGTAAACTAATAGAACTTGGAAACTAAAATCTTGCTCAGTTAAGGAAAGAACCAGCTGATTTCCACCACCAAGGATCTGGGGTAAGAAGATTCCGACTGGTATGATGAGAATGAAAGCTAGAATTGGGTAATAAGCTCTATCCAAATGGGTTTTTTGACCAAACCAATCATAAACTCGACCCACATTGAGCACAGCTTTCTCATAGAGAAAACCAGATAGTCCAAGAAAAACTCCCATAAGGAGGTAAATCCAATACTGGTCTAGGGTCATGAGTGGGATGTTGTCTGGCATATCCAGTACGGGTGTTAGGCCAAATATGAGCAGAGAAACAAAGTTTGCTACGAGACTAGCTGCGAGAGTAGATACCCAGAAAAAGCGTGAAAAATGGTGATAGACTTCTTCTACAACAAAGAGAAGTCCTGCAATGGGAGCATTAAATGCAGCGGCTAATCCCGCTGCAGCTCCACTCGCAATCAAGGATCGTTCCTCTACTGGACTGGATTTAAGCCATTTGGCAATTCCTTTACCCCCAACCGCTCCAAGTTGAATACTGGGTCCCTCTCGCCCCAGCATAAGTCCACTGGCAATAGCAAGAATTCCTAGAATATATTTTTTCCAAAGAACTCCCCACCAGTTGAGAGTCATGAGTCCCTTTAATTCTGCTTCGACTTGAGGGATTCCTGAGCCTTTGATATCTTTTTCTGATCGAGTTAATTTCGCACTGAGCCAACAAACTATTAAATAAAATAGACCAATGATAAAAAGATTGCGCACTAGATGCGCTTGATCTTGATAAAGTCCTTGTATCAGGTGGAAGCCTTTTTCGATTAAGAAACGAAAGGATCCAACTATAATTCCAACAACGAGACCAACAATGATTCCTCGTCCAACTTGGGATAATATGGTGCTTGAGGCAAAGGCAAATTCTTTCTTGGAGCTGAGTGTTTCTGACTGTTCCTCCATAATCAATCCTTCTAACTTAACTTTCTTTTTCTCCTGAAACCAGTGATTTAACGGGTTCAAAGCTGGTTCGGTGAATTGGGGTAACTCCTAGTTTTGTGAGGCCTTCCAGGTGTTTAGCTGTTCCATATCCTGCATTAGTAGCGAAATCATAGCCAGGGAACTGCTGATCGTATTCCTTCATCAATTCATCACGTGTCACCTTGGCTACTATGGAAGCCGCTGCAATGGAGAGGGAATTGGCATCTCCTTTGATGATAGATGTTTGTGAAATGGGTAAGCTCAGTTTCATGGCATCTATCAAGAGATGTTCAGGTTGAGGACTGAGCTGGAAAATTGCTTCCTGCATGGCTAGTTTGGTTGCTTCATAGATATTGACTTGGTCGATGACCTGATTATCCATGATACCAATGCCAATTGATAAGGCTTGATTTTGAACGGTTTGGAAAATCTCCAGATGTTTCTTTTTAGGAATTTTCTTGCTGTCATTGAGGCCTTGAATCTTACAATTTTGAGGTAACATAACGGCTGCAGCGACTACAGGACCAGCAAGAGGACCACGACCAACCTCATCAACACCAGCAATTAAGGTCAATCCTTGCTTGTAAAGTTCTTTTTCATAGGAAAGCATGGATTCCAAACGAAAATCTTCATCCAATTCTGCCTGAATAGCTTTTTTACGTTTGATGATTTCCTTTTGAACTCCAGAGCGATTATCCTTTTCAAGCTCTAAAAAAATAGGGTTATCTAAGTCCTTGACCGTTGCAAGGAGTTCTTTGATTTCTTTAATCGTCGCCATCGAGGTCTTCCAATGTATCTAAGGTATAGTTACCGAGTTTGCCATCGCGGACTTCCTTCACGAAGAGACTGTAGAAACGGTCATAGTCGTCACGGAAACCGAGGGCACGGGTCATATCCATAATAATAACAGGCGCTTCTTCCTCAATTTTCATTTGTTTGAAGCGTTCAGCCAGCTTTTCTGGATAATGTTCTTTGAAATAATTCAGGCCAAAAATAGTTACCTCATCCATAGGAAGCAACTGGTCTTTAATAGCTCCGGTCAAGGCCAACTTAAGCGCAACAGTTTCATCCTCAAACTTAGGCCAGAGAATCCCCGGTGTATCCAGGATTTCAAGGTCTTTATTTGTTTTGAGCCATTGTTGCCCCTTGGTCACACCTGGTTTATTGCCGACAACAGCAATTTTCTTACCAGCTAAACGGTTCATAAGAGTGGATTTACCAGCATTTGGAATCCCGATAATCATGGTACGCAAGGTTTCAATCTTGATGCCACGTTCTTTTTGGCGAGCAATCTTATCCGCCATGAGCTTTTTGGCCGCATCTGTTACAACTTTTACAGTCACTTGCTCTTTGGAGTTGATAGCCAGAGTCTGAATTCCTTGTGATTCAAAATACTGGCGCCATTCCTTGGTCATTGCTGGGTCAGCCAAGTCTGCCTTATTTAAAATCAAGAGTTTTGGTTTGTCACCAACAATTTTGGTCAACATAGGATTTTGACTAGATAGAGGTAAGCGTGCATCCACCAAAATCGTCACAAAATCAACAAATTTTAAATTTTCCTGCACCTGTCGACGCGCTTTAGACATGTGACCAGGAAACCATTGAATAGTAGCCATTGAGTTTTTTCCTTTCATAGCAAGGGTCTAGAGCCCCTATTTTATTTTATTATCGTTTGAACATAGAAATTTTTCAAATGAATGATGTCCAAACAGTTCTTGTTTTATGACATAGAAATCTACTTTATATTATATCATGACTTCCTTATTTTGTCCGCTTTTACTTCTGGATAAAATGGTGTTCAAACTATTAAATCATAATAAAAAAATTAGAGAAGACACACTTGCCCTCTCTATCGACTTTCTGTCACTCATTAAAGAACTTCTCCAACTGTTTAGTTGCTGATTCAATCTCGTAGCCATTTTCATCTATCAGCTGTTTCACCTTTTCTGTATCAAGCTCTCGATGATCTCTGACTGACAAAATTTTATCTGCCCATTCTTCAAGAGAATCTCTCAAAGACAGGCTGTTATCATAGTTATCTAGTATTTTTGCATCTGGTAAATGATTTGCTGTTACAACAGGTAATCCATTGGCTTGCGCTTCAATAAGTACAATTGGCAAGCCCTCAAAATGAGATGGGAAGAAGAAAACATCTAGAAGATTTAGCATTTTTCCGACATTAGTGGTCAAGCCTGTAAAGATGACTTTGTCTGCTACTCCATATTCTTTTGCCACATTTTCTAAAAACTCAGTATCTCCTCTTCCGATAAATACGAGACGAGAATTTGGTTCTTTTTTGACGATTTCAGAAAAAACCTTCACACAAAAACTTTGATTTTTTTGTTTTTCATATAGACGAGAAACTTGTCCTACGACTAAACAATCTTCTGGAATATGATATTCCTTTCGAAGTTGAATTTTCTTTTTTTCATTATATAGGAACTTTTCTACCTCAATGGCATTATGAATCACTAAGGCTTTTTTTCTCTCTTGACCATGATAAAAATGGTTCAACGCTTCTATTCCACATGCCCAAAAATCTGTCGCATATTTGCCAACAAAAAGTCGGTTTATAGGGTGAATAAAACGATAAAATTTATCGGCTGTTGCACAATGTCCATGAACAATTCTTTTTTCGATTCCGTATTTCTTTGCTAATTTTAAAAATTCTAGGTGAGTCAGACCATTTTGATTGGACCATAAAATATCATAACGATGAGCATTCTCCTTAAAAAAATCATCCCATTCTTTTAAGGCTTGCTTGATATGTGGTCTTAACTTAGGGATTCTATGAACGACGAGAGGATTGTAGCAAAGCTTTTTAAAATGTTCACTAAATTCAACATCTTCAGGACCTTGTAGTAAAAATTCCAGTTCAAATTCAGAGGTATCGATATGATTATAAAAATCTACCACAATTTTTTCTAGTCCACCGATATCTGGAACTAAACCACAAACCAATATTCGTTTCATATTTTTACCACCTTATTTTTAAACTTTAATACTTTTTGAATCATTAGAATGATTTGTCTTCCACCTTCATGATTTCTAAATAGGAAAATGTAGCTACCCAATACTATCAAATAAAGGACGATTTTGATGATCAAACCGAAAATGAAATCTAGCTGAGTTAAGAGTAAGTTATCCAGTAAACTCAAAAGTAGGAAGCTTATCCCTGCGACAGTGAAATCTTGTAACAATGTTTTAAAAAAATCCTTTGAGGAAGCTTTCAATCCATACTTAAAGGCGCTATAAGGTTCATACCATGTACAGGTCAAGACTGTTGAACAAATCGTACCCAATAAAATTCCAGATACTCCTAAATCTAAAATCGCTAAAAAGTAGAGCGAAAGGAAAATGTTTAATAAAATTTCGACAATGACTTTTTTATTTTGCTCATAACTTAAGCCATAAACTGAAATCAACGTTAGAATCGGTCTTCTATAAAAAGTTAGGAAAAAATGAAGGACGATCAAAATCTCAATCGTATAATTAAATGAAAAACTATCACCTAACCAGATAGTCATAAATGGATGAATGAACATTAAATAACCTAAGCTAGCAAAATAAATCAGGCTAAAAGTAATAAACTGGAATTTTTTTAGGAATTTAACCATATCTGCTACTGTCGTAGATTCCGAATGGACCAAGTTACCTACGGAAGAAACAACTGAATTAATCACAGTATTTAAAATCAGTGAAAGAAATCCTAAAACATAGGTATAATTCCCATAAATACCTATAGCTGCTAAGCTAACAAAACTTGCCATTAGAATACTATCTGTTTGAAAAACAATCGTTTCTCCAATACTACCGACTATATTTCCTTTGATATTTCGGATAAATTTTTCTTTTTCCTCCTGATTAATGGGTGTTATGTCATTCTTAAACAAGTAACCATACAATCTGTCTACAATCCGCGACATGATGATATTCCCTATAAAATTCATGATGATACTGATTAATAGATAAAAGATATAATTTTTGGTAAAGAATAAAATTCCGATTTGCAAGCATACGCGAAGCGTATTTAATACAAAGTCAATCAAAGTCATCATATAATTACGCTGATCGACATAAAGCAAGGTTCGTTTATAGGAGAAAAAATAGCTAGAAGCAGAATTAAAAACAAAGAGGAAAAAAATCAAATATACTTCGCTATTTACCGTATAATCCTTTATCATATAAGGAAGAAATAAAGAAAGTATAGAGCCTAATATAAAAATAGAAAAGCCAATGATTCTATATAATTTTTTGAAAAGAATCATAAAGGCATTGATTTTCCCATGTTCTTCTCTACCTAAGGGCCCATATAATGCATAGCTCATGGCTCCAGCAACCCCTAATTCTGCCAAAGACAGGATAGAAACTAAGCTAGACAAATAATTGTTTAATCCTAGATAGGTTACCCCAAGTAAATTGATAAAAATAGTTCGATTGATAAAGCCAAGAAGGACTTGAAAAGGTTGCAATGCCAGAGCAATACTCGTATTTAAGGTGGCAAATTCTGTTCTACTTTTTTTCGTGTATTTCATCTATTCCTTTAATTTTCCTTGTAAAAGTTGATCGAGATAACTTCCTGGAAGGACTTCTTCTTTCTTGATTTTATAAGTCGTTTTCATAATCGGTGTTGTTTTTAATACTTCTTCCCATTCTTTTTCATCAAAAAGATCATGGGCATGGTCTCTTAAAAACCAAACACGCTCAGCTGGTGCTAGAATAGGTAATCTATCCACTAATTCTTTAAATTCATGATTTGATTCATATTCGGACAAAATAAAATAATCCATCATCAGGTAATGAATAAAGACTGGATATTTACGAACATAGTAAATATATAAATCCCGAATATGTTTGAAATAAGGTCCTCCTTTTTGTCCTGCAAGGAAAAAACCTGACCATTTAAAATCACCAATCGTTCGTTCCATTTGATTTGTTCCTATAGGTGGATGATTCAGAGTAAAGAAATCACCTTCAAACATTTCTAAAGTTGCATAGGGAGATACAAATAAGGTTGCATCCATCCAAATTCCACCGTATTTGTATAAGAGACTAAAACGAATAATATCGGAATAATGCGCAGCTGATAATTCTTTTTTCTTGTATTTTTCGGTGATGTCTGATGGAATATTGATGAAATCCGCCAGATTTTGATCCGTCAACAAATAGAATTTACAGTCATTCCTTTTGGCGAAGTCTTTTATGGTCTTCATTGAAGCCTGGACCGTATCAGGCATTTGCGCTTCTCCCTGTTGCCACATTGTCCAAATAATTTTCGGAAATTCCGTTACTACTTCTTCTTTTTCATCACTCGAATCATCTATTTGAGCTTCTTTTCGTAATTTCAGTACAAAATCCAAAAGAATCTTTCTACGAAAATCATAAAACATCTTGTCAGATTTTTGTGCAAGAAAGTAAACACATGTTAGTTTAAGGCCATAATATTTTAAAATTTGACGATAGCGAGCCATTTTTTTTTGTAAGGTTTGCAGTTTCATAAACTCTACAAATTCCTTTCACATTTTTCTAAAGCTGTTTTTAGAAAATATCCGTTAAGAAGTTTCTCTCCTACTATTTTACTATTTTTAATCAGCTCTTGAAAATCTTCTTCATCACTCGAGTTTAAACAATCTGCAATTTCAAATAATGAATCAACAATGATTCCACATTGATTTTTCCGTACAAAATCAGCCAAGGCAGATTGGCTCCATACGATGATTGGAAAACCAGATGCTAAATAAAGAGAAGCTTTGTGCGGGTTATTCATCTTTAAATATTCTCCATACATCCCACTACAAGTATGGGGGCTATCTCCATCCCAGACTAAGCCAAAGCCACCATGTAAGTGATTAGGTAGTTCATCAGGAGAAAAAGCACCTTGATAATGAACATTCAAAGGAAGATTCTCTTCTTCAAAGTTAATGCCATAAATGGAAAATTCTGGGCTTTCAGGTAATTGTCTTGCGTATTTTGTTTTCCGAATATCGAAATTTCCAGCAACTATGACCGTGTTTTTCTCATAAGCTTTATTCGCTTTATAATGGGGAATTAAATAGTCAAATATCTCTAAGGAAACAATCTTCTCTTTCGGTATTCCTAATCGCACAAGTTCTGCTTTCATCTTTTCGTTATGGGCGATAATACCATCGACTTTTTCAAGGACTGTTTTATTTTGTAAAAAATGGATAATGGAATATTTGAAATCTGTAAATGACTTGATTTTTTTGTTTCTCAGGGACTCGATATCATGAATCAGCAAATAAGCTTTGAATGTTCTATTTTTCAAAAATCTCGTAAAAATTTGTTTTTTTAAGGAATGCCATAATAATGGAAATTGAAGAACTAACACATCATTTTTTGTCAAAGTGATGGGATTTGAATCATTATTTAGGGAAAAAGGTTGATACCCTGCTTCTAGCATTATTTTTTCAGCATCTAATCTAGCTTTAGAACCTGCATGTTTGGCTTCTGCATACAATTCTTTTAAATAATAATTCATACTACTTCAACCCTCTCCAAAATCTTTTTACAATATATTTTTCGAATCTCCATTGAATGGCTCCAACAACTCTTGAAATAAAGACAATCTTTTTAGGGAATAATCGATATGCTCGCATTAATAATGATTTCCTTGAACTTTTTGCGTAACGATTCAGGTACTCGACATATTTTTCTTGATAGGGATTTCCCTCAAATATACGATAGTCGACAACGTGCATCAAAACTAAATGGAATAAGCGACGCTGTACGTATGGGAGTGAGTCAGCATTTCCTTCATATAGTTGCTCCACTTTATCACAAATAGTAAACAAATCCAAATTTTTTAAACTAAATTCGCGATTCATAATACTACCAGAACGCACGCGATAATAATATCCTGTATAATCAATTTTCACTATTTTATGTATCTGTTTTAAGATTCCCATTCCGCCATACACATCTTCATAAAATAGACCTTCTAAAAATGGAAAATTGAGAATCACTTGTCTTCGAAAAAGTTTAGCGACTGCATTCAAACGGACAATATTATCTTCACATAAAGAGACTAAAGCTTCTTTAGCATTTCCTTGAAAAATTATTTTGACATTCTCGGGAGAAGGGATTTCTATTTCTTTTTTATCATTTGTATACCAACATTCTACGATGTCCATTTCTTCTGAAGTCATGTGCCTTAATAATTGCTCCAACATATCGTCTTTAATGACATCATCACTGTCTACAAAAGTGATAAATTCACCTTTAGATTCAGTCATACCACGATTACGAGCGCCACTTAATCCTTTATTTGCTTGATTGATTAAGTGAAAGCGACTGTCCAGCCTACAATATCCCTCACAAATTTCTTTTGAAGCATCTGTTGAACCATCATTGACTAAAATCACTTCTATATCGGTATAAGTTTGACATTGAATACTCTCTAAACATTCTTCAAGATAGTCTTCAACGTTATAAACAGGAACAATGACACTAATCATAAATAGGCTCCTATTAAATTTTCCATTTTTTTCGAATTTCTAAATATCTTAAATACAACGGATAATATAAACTTAAAAAATATTTTGGTGAATAGCTATACCATCTTAATAATTTACTAGAATTGAAAATATCTGATGATTTCTTAGCTATTTCAAAATAGTTATCAATTGCATCAACATATAACTGATAATATGGATGTCCAACTCTTATGTTATACTTTTTAAAATGTCCAATACCAACTAAAAATAACATATTCCCTACATAAGGTAACCAATTATCTTCTCTAAATTCCTCTAATAATTTTTCGCCAACTTTAAAAATATCAAGATTCTTTTCTGAATATGTCTGATTCATTGTACTAGAAGTATGATATCGATAATAATAACCAATATAGTCAATTTTTCTCATTTTATGAATATATTTTAAAGAGACGATTCCAGTATAAAAATCTTCATAAATTAAATTTTCTAAAAATGGAACTTTCTCCACTATTTTACGGCGATAGAGTTTTGCGACAGGGCTCCAACTTACTCCATGATTAAAACATTGGAATAATGCTTCATTTGAATCAAATTCTTTAACATGAATATCTTTTTTTTCTTCATTTAAACATTGAATATCTTCGGTTCTATTACATTCTACAATATCAATTCCATCAGACATATACTTCATTAGTTGTTCTAACAGACCAAGACTTACAACATCATCACTATCGACAAACATGATGTATTCACCAAGGGATTCTTTCAAGCCACGATTTCTAGCTACACTTTGACCTTGATTTTTTTGATTGATCAATCGGAAACGCTTATCTGTTTGGCAAAAATGTTCACAAATAGCTTGGGAGCCATCTGTAGAACCATCATTGACTAAAATAACTTCTATATCTTGATAGGTTTGCTTTCGAATACTTTCTAGACATTCTTCCAGATATTCTTCCACGTTATAAACTGGAACGATAATGCTAATCATTTTTATTCTGACATCTCCTTTAAAATTTAGTGTATTACCCTATATATTCAGGAGATCAATTTTTTCCTATATGTAATTTATCATTTAGATGATTCATTACTTTTTTAGTAGATATCCAAATCTTTTGTATACTTGTATAAATGGGATGAGTAATCGTTGTATAATATTTTGGAGCAAGTAAGTACAGTCGCAATAAACGATATTTCTGGACAACTTCCTTGGATTGCTTTGCTATAAAAGCAGCGTTTCGAATAAAATCTTCATATAAATCGACATATGGATTCTTCTTATTTATCCCATCTTTTAAATAGTGTCCATGACCTATATAAAACATAAAATATCCAATATAAGGAAGCATATCTTCATCATCTTTAAAAGAATCTATTAACTGATTTCCCACTTTAAAAATATCTAAATCTTTTTCATTAAAGGATTTTGTCATAGTACTATTGGGACGAACACGATAGTAATAACCGATATAATCAACAATTACTATTTTTCGAATATGTTTTAAATAATTTATTCCTGTAAAGACATCTTCATAAATATAACCTTCTAAAAATGGAACTTTTTCAACAATTTCTCTTCTATATAATTTCGTAAAAGCACAAAACTTCACTTCTTTAAACGCAATACAATTAAGAATTGCTTTTTTAGCATTTCCTTCGAATGCAATTGTAGAAGTTCTATTAAGAAAGAACTCTTCTTTATTTCTTGTCATTCTACATTCTACGATATCTACATCCATCTTCATGTAAGGAAGTAATACTTCTAACACGCTTATATTGATCACATCATCGCTATCCACAAACATAATATATTGCCCAACAGATTCTTTAACACCTCGGTTTCTGGCAACACTCTGTCCTTGATTTTCTTGATTAATCAATCTAAAGCGACTATCTTTTTCGCAATATTGTTCACAGATTTCTCTTGAACCATCGGTTGAACCATCGTTTACTAAGATGACTTCAATGTCTGTAAAACTTTGCTGCCTTATACTTTCTAAACATTCTTCTAAATATTCTTCCACATTATAAACGGGCACGATAACGCTAATCATAAAATAATTTCCTTCTCATTTATGTTTATTCATCTAGCTTTACTTCTTTAATGCCATTTTTGAATTTCCAAATTGCGTAATAGAGCGGGAATACAATTGAATTATAATATTTTGGGCAAACATTATAGAGCTTAATCAAACGTGACGATCTAGCTAAGTCTGGATTTTTCTTGGTGATAGTTACATAGTCGGCCAACTTCTGATTATAGACTTCTGTATATGGATTTCCTTTTTCGATATAATCTTGATAATGCATGGTCGCTACATGAACGAGGTATTTACCAATATAAGGAAGAAGTTCTTCTCTATCAGAATACAAGTCTATCAATTTATCGCTGACAGTAAATACATCTAGATTTTTCTCGGTAAATTTTCGATGCATGGTACTAGTCGCGTGTTGACGGTAATAATAGCCTACATAATCGATTTTAACAATCTTTCGGATATATTTAAGCATACCAATTCCGCTATAAATATCTTCAAAAATGAGCTCTTCTAGGTAGGGGACAGCTTCGACAATCGCTCTTCTATAAAGCTTTGTGACTGGATTGACACTTAGTAGGTGGTTAGGGACAACTTTCACTGCTTCTTCAGAATTTCCCTCAAAAAGAATTTTTGTATCTTGAGACTTTTCTGCAAAGAATTCCTTTTTATGTACGGTGAATTGACTTTCTACAATATCTACGTCTTCACCCATATGTTGCATTAAGGTTTCTAAATAATTCGATAGGATAATGTCATCACTATCTACAAATGCAATAAACTCCCCTCTTGAAGCTGCCACACCGGTATTTCGTGCAACACTTTGTCCTTGGTTGGTTTGATTCATTAATCGGAAACGCTTATCTGCTTGACAATAACACTCACAAATAGCTTGTGAACCATCTGTTGAACCATCATTTACTAAAAGGACTTCAAAATCTGTGTAGGTTTGGTTTTGAATGCTATCTAAACATTCTTCCAGATAAGTTTCCACATTATAAACCGGTACGATTACACTAATCATTCTTTATCCTAACCTTATTTCCTTAATCCAATTTCATCCAAAAGTGTCTTTGTAAAATCTTTTTGAATGGCATTAACCTTGTTATTGACTATTTTTCGTTCGTCAATATAAGGATCTTCAGATCTCATGACACTCTCTAGAAATTCTAATAAATCATGCGAATCACGAATGACACTTCCCACCATAAGACTCTTGATATCTTCAAATACAAAACCACGTTTGTCTTTGTATTCCTCATAATCATTAATGGTAAATGCAACTGGTCTATTTAATAAATAATAATCTAAAAATACTGATGAATAATCAGTAATTAATGCACTTGTTGTTCCCAAAAAGGTATATAAAGTCTCATACTGCTCACTAATAATCTCTTCTGTTAATAGATGAATGGTCGAATAATTCATTTCGAATTTTAACTGAGATTCCTCAAGAGGGTGAAGTTTAATATAAAGTTGATACCCATAGTTTGAGAGTAGTTCTTCAATGTTTTGAAAGTCCTCTTCTTCTAAAGAAAATATCAATGCTGCTTGGCTGTCATGATAATTTTTAGAATTCCGGTATGTTGGCATCCAGATGATTTTGTTCTCTTTTTTCTCTTTAAAGAGCTCATCATTTCGAATATTACCAACAAGAAGCATCTGCTCATCTTTAGCATTAAAAGCAGCTTTCATGATTGGAGTAAATAATTCCGAAGAGGAGACTAATTTTGTAAAGAAATTATAGTCAATCTTTTCCATGCCAACTTCAAGATTCCCAATTTTTTTCAAGGGCATTCCATGCCACAAGTTGACAACCATCTGCTTTGGTGCAGGCTTAATAGGATACTTGCCAAATGAATAGAAAAAATATTTAGATATTAAAAAATAAAAGAAACCTCGATAAATAGAAACATACTTTACATTCTTCTCTTTTTCTAAGTGATAGAAATCATTTGAAGCGCAAACAATCTCATATGTTTCCTGATAGCCATTATCCACCAAATAGTGATAGAGTGTTCTAAGATTATCTCTGAAACCCCAGTTAGAATACAGAACAATTCTATTCCTTTTCTTTGGAATAATTTTATTTATCTTATAAGTAAAATCACTTACTTTAAAAAGTAAGGGTTTTAAATAGTTGATCATTCTCTTTTTAAACCTTGCTTATAAATTTCTTTTAAATTTTGAACATTTTCTTCGATGTCAAATCGCTTTAGGTGTTCATTCAGCTGTCGTTGCTTCTCCTTGAAAGGCGCCTTTTCTATATAGTTTACCCATTTAGCCTTATCTAGAGGAATGGCTGTGCAGAGTTCACTAACGATCTGAGTTGTTGGATCAATCGTTTCATTCATGAGAATATCGACTCCAGAACACTGAGCCTCTACCAGCACGATTGGGAAACCTTCATACAAAGAAGGAAAGGCAAAAATATCAAAGGCTGAATAAAATTTATGAACATCTTCTCTTTTTCCTGTAAAGATGATATTCTTCACTTCCTTACTTTTCTCTTCTAAAATTGAACGATCTGGTCCTTCACCAACAAAGAAAAAAGTAACATCAGGTAATTCTTTAGCAACTTCAATCAAAAACCTCTGATTTTTGAAGGGATTTAAAATACCAATCATCCCAACTACTTTTTGATGTTCAGCTATATGAAACTCTTTGCGAATTTCTTCTCGAAAAGTTGGAGAAAACCGATACTTGTTGATGTCAATTGCATTTGGAAGGATTTTAAATGATTTCTTTCCAAATATTTTAAGACCAGCTAATTGGCCACAAGAAATACGATGGGTCGCATTTTTCAAAGCTAAAAAGACCAAAAATCGATTGCGAATACTTTTTAACCAAGTGTCTGAAAATTGGCTACTATGGTTGTGGTAAATCCTAACTGGAACACCATTTTTTCGAGCATAGTAATTATGTATAAAAGCGGTTATAGGATTATGAACATGTAGAATGTCAATTTTATTATTTTCATAAAATTGTCGGCACTCTCTCGCATAGGCAAATAGTTTAGAAATCTTTAGGCAAGGAAAAACAATGCGTTTGATTTTTTTTTCATCTAGGTATTGATTAAATGGGAAATGAGCGTCTCCATTTGACTCTCCGACCATATATTCAAACTCTTGATCATTATTTGGGATATGATTTTTGATAAAACTTTGTACCCCACTCATGGTATTCCTTACACCACCTGTTACATGTATGACCTGATATTTCATCCTAGTTCCCTTGATTCAAATCATTCTTTATTTTAGAGGTTGAAATTTCTTTTGTTCGTGATAGGTAAACAACTTCTATCCCCATATCACTTAAATAATCAAATTTTCCCTGCCAATCATCTCCAATGACAAACACATCAGCATGATACTTTTCGATGTCTGAGATTTTTTGATCCCAATTTTCCTCTGGTATAACAAGATCCACATATCTGATAGCCTCTAATAGCGATTTTCTTTTTTCGTAATCGAAATAACATTCTTTATTCTTTTCTAGCTTATTAAATTCATTGGTAGAAAGCCCGACAATGAGATAATCTCCCAAAGCTTTTGCCCTTTTTAAAAGGTTAATATGACCGTAATGCAATAAATCAAATGTTCCGTATGTAATGACTCTCTTCATATCTTCTTAATCACCTCTACTTCTTCTCTCATTTTTTTCTTATAGACCCATTTCCTAATTGAATTCGGAAGAATTCGAATCACATTACGAAGGAAAATATTTCTAAGAAATTCTACTAAAGTAATATCTCTTCTGCGATAAAAATCTAATTGGAGCATAAAGTCAGTCTTTACATACAGGAAACCGCCCCTCCGCAGATAGCTTGAATCGTTTGTCTGCATGACTACTAAAGGTTCCTGGATATTTTAAAAATCCTTAGTTGGATTATCATGTAACAATCTCATTGTGAGGTCATAATCCTCTAGGTAACGAAATTTACGATAATTACCAGCCTTCAAGATATATTCTTTTTTCATCATACTCGATGGATTATTAAAGGGGTTTCTCATTTTCGAATATCGACGGATTTCGGCCGTAGTTTCAGGCACTTTCTTTAAGGCGGTAAACTCTGAATTCTTCTCTAAAATATTGGAACCAACCATAATGAGGTTGGGATTTTTTTCAAAGGCAGCTACTTGTTTCTCAAATCTTGTTTCTAGAGAATAATCATCACTGTCCATTCTTGCAATGAATTCTGTTTGGCATTGATTGACTCCAAAGAGAGAGGCTGGTCCAGAACCTAGGTTTTTAGGTAAATGAAAAACCTTTAAACTCGGGATTTCTCTCTGCAACTTTTCGATTTCTCTATCTAACTCTTCTGTCAATGCACCATCACAAACTAAAATGATTTCTGCTGGTTTAATGGTCTGATGGTAAGAGCTTAGTAAACTTTTCCTTAAATTTCTAGGAGTTTCTTTTTTATAGACTGTAGTTAAAACTGAAAATTTCATTTTATAACTCCTAAATCTAATTCCCAATTAACCAATCTACAATAACCGAACGGTAGGGAACAATGTTATACCAGTCAATTTTAAAATAAACAATGACTAGAAAGATTGAAGCATAAACCAATATCACCAAATAAAATAAAATCCACTGAACTTTTTTTTCACCTATTTTAGATAAAATCATGGGGATATATAGGCAAATAAAGGGGGTAAAGTAGTGTGCGAATCTACCAAAAAGGCTTGTTTGCAAAGTTGACGCGGTTAGTAAAAAGGTGATAAAGAATAGACTTCTTATAAATTCTTCTTCAGTCGATAATTTCTGTTTTCTAATCACTAATTCACCAAAGACCAGAACGATACCATACCAAATTGTTAAAAATATTGGTGCCCATTTATTACTTTCTAAAAACCATGATGATTCCAGATAGGAAGTATACTGAGGAAAGAAAGAAATAAAGGTAGTGGCAATTTGTTTGATAAAAGGAAAGATGATAAGAAATAAAATGAACACAAACTGGTATGCTCTTTTGTTTAAAACGATTTTTTTAAGGGGGAAAAACAAGAGGCAGACGATACCAGATGTATGAAATAAGGGAGTTAATAAGATGAATATTGATGCTAAAATCTTCTTGTTTTTTACTAAGTAGTGAAATCCTAAAAAACTTAAAGCGATTGCTAGACCTTGTCTAATATTTGATAAGGAATAAAAAAAGAGTCCTAATGAGCTGAGGTAAATCAATAAACTCATGTAAACATTTTTAGAATGCTTATAAAGAACAAAAAACCAGAAAAATAAGGTTATAAAGGCATAGGCAAACAATAAAAATGTATAGTGAGAACTGAAGTTTCTTAGAAAAATATTACTTACTAAATAACCAATTTCAAATCGAGAACGAAATAGATTTGATAAATCCGGAAGTTGTAAGTCATTTGATTCAAAAATATGGATATAGGTTCCTAAATCTCCTCCTACACTAGAAGTACGAAAACCCGCAATGATTATAAAAAATAAAAAAGTTGGAAAAACAAGAAATTTTAACTCTTGTTCTTTATCCTCATATTTTAATGAGAAAAAGGTCAGGAAAGAGATATAGACGAACATTAAAAGATAGATTGTCATTTTTCCTCCCCTGCCTTTCAAATAGTTAGTTAATAATAGTAATAATAGGTGTCTTTATGTGAATCTATTTTATTCATTACAACTCCGAGTAATCTAGCTCCTACGTGATCTAATCGTCGTTTTGCTTCTACCACTTGACGCCGTTTTGAGCTCTTGATGTCTACTACCAGAAGGGTGGCATCAGCAATACTGGCTAAAACTTGAGCATCCGTTGCTGCCAGCAAGGGAGGTGTATCGATAATGACATAGTCATAAAAATCTTCAAATGCTCTTAGTGTTTCTTCCATAGAAGAACTAGCTAACATCTCAGATGGATTAGGTGGAACAGGTCCTGAGGTCAGTACATCTAAATTTACATCATTTATCGTTAAATGATTAATGGAATCTACACCTGACCTTTTTAATAGAAAGGTACTTAATCCTTCAGTATTGTTTAGCTCTGTTAATTTATGTTGGGTTGGTTTACGCATATCAGCATCTATGATAATCACTTTTTTCCCTTGTTGAGCCAAAGAGGCAGCAAGATTGATACTGACTTCACTCTTTCCTTCGTTAGGATTAGCGCTTGTAATAACAATCAATTTGATATTTTTTCCGAATTCTGAGAACTGAAGATTACTTCTTAACGTTCTAAAGGACTCAGCTACGAGAGATTTGCTGTTATGGATAACTTCTATATACACGTTAGACACCTTTCCTCTTTTTCTCTATAGTGGGTATCATCCCAAGAACAGGTGTCCCCACTAACTCTTCTAAATCTTCATAAGAATCAATTGAGTCACTTAATACATACTTAATGAAGATAATGTTAAATCCTATGAAAGAAAATACTAGAATAGATACAAGAAGATTCTTCCATAAAATTGGGTAAACTGGAGAGCTACTTCCCAATGCTTCTGTTACAACTGATAAATTATCCCGTCCTAATCTGTCTGCTGTAAATTTTTTATACTGAATGACATACTCTCTTATGTAACGATCAGCTAATTCTCTATCGAGAGCTCTTACGGTTACTGTTACCAACTGAGAACCTGAGTCGTTTGTTAATTTAACAGACTGGATTTTTGAAATTTCCTCTGGAGATAAGTCTAGAGCTTTGTTCGTCTCCTCTTTAACAGGAGGTAAATCGGCTATTTCTAGATAAGTTTTAGTTTGTCTCTGAAAGAGATTAAGAGCTTCAATTGTCTGCGCATCTGTACTTTGTCCGGAACCATTTTTCATAATGAGTTTGGATTGAAGACTATAAACAGGTGAGATAATAAAAACAGTATATAGACCAACTGCTACAGTTCCTATCAATGTAAAAAGGATTAGAAACAGAAATTTACTCTTAATCAAAGTAAAAATCCTATTGATATTTTTGTTGAAAATAGTCATATTTTACTTTTGTCCTTTACTTATTTTCTTAGTATAAATTATCTTGAGCCGTGTCCGGTAAAAATCACTTTAATAGTTTTTAATAAAATAAGCCAATCCAATCGAAAACTTTCATGCTCAATATAGTATTTGTCATATTTTAATTTTTCATTTGGTGTTAAATCGTAGCCACCATTCACTTGTGCCCATCCTGTAATTCCTGGAGGAATAGCCAAACGATCATTAAAATCTGGAATATACTTTAAAAATTCGTTAACGAATTCTGGTCTTTCTGGTCGAGGCCCGATAAAAGACATCTCTCCTTTAATGATATTAATGATTTGTGGGAATTCATCAATTCGGGTTCTTCGTAGAAATTTTCCAACTTTAGTAATCCGATGATCGTCCTTAACTGCCCATTGATGCCCATCTTTTTCTGCATCTAAATACATGGAACGTAGTTTATACATTATAAATTTTTGCCCATTTATACCAACCCGTTCTTGCATGTAAATGGGATTGCCACTTGATTCTAAAACAATAAAAATACAAGCAATGAGACAAATAGGGGCCATAAACACTAAAGAAAAAATTGAAAAAATAAGTGAAACTATTCTTTTAACTTTTCTATACATCATTGTATTCCCCCCTTTCTTATGAAGAAAATATTGAAACATATACATATCTTAAATCTGTTTTAAAATTCCAATTTTACGTCATAAGACTAAATTAGATGAGTTTCTTCCATGTGTTTCAAACATAGTTTTACTATAACTATAAGTAAAGACAATTGTTGAACTCATAGTGAAAAATCTTTGCTAATCAGGAGTTAGACTTCTGATTTTGCAGTTACTTTATTATCGAAATCGAAAACATCGAGAAACAAATGAATGATTTTATATTTCTATATATTTAAATGCTAAACACATACAAAAAATAGGTTTTAATTTGTCTAGTTATCTAATATTATTATACTATAAATATTGGATTTAAGCTACTTTAAACATAAAGCAACTATAGATTTTACACATTATACAGTATAATAAAACATATATAAATAAGTTTCGTTATGTTTTTCAATAAATCTTTTGATAATAATAAAGTAACACCTACCATGGAATTTCCACGGTAGGTGTTACTTATATCAATAATCGTTCTAAAAATGGTTTAATACAGTTGATAAGTATTCCTTCTATCCAGCTTTCTTGTGCTGAGGATAGATGATCTGCCTGGAGGCTTTCTTTTAGAAAATCTCGAACTTGTTCTGGTGCGATTTCAAACTCAAAGGCTTTCATTTTATAGAAAAAGTCGAGAAGATGGTCTGACAGATATTCAGTTGAAAATGGCACTTCTCCACTTTTTCGATATTCTAATAAGAGTCGAGCAAAGCGGGATTTTTCGTCAGGAAGCTCACGGAAATAGGAATTGAGGAGCCAGGTCTGCTTCTGCTTTCTTTCAATTGGATCCTGACTAGCAATTCGTTGGTCTTTTTCCAGCTCTTTTTGGTATTGTTTGGCCTTGATAGCCCGTTCTGTTCGATTTTTACCAAAAAGTATTTTCTCCCACTTGCGTTCTTCTTGGGTTAGGGTTTCTGTAAAGCCAAAGTAATCCTGATAAGCGCGCTCTGCTGGGCCCATGGCTAGGACTAGATTGTCTGCATACTGCTTGGCGATTTTATCCCTCTTCTTGCGCTCTTTCTCTGCCTGGATACGGAGTTCTTGCTCGTAGTCAATTTTCTCCTTGCCTAGCTTGACAAGGTAGAGTTGGTCATCTGGTTTGCCAAGTAAAAAGGGTTTGATACACTTTTCAAGGACTTCTTCCATCCGAGCCTTCTTCTTAGGCTCTGCCTTGGTCCAACTTCCTCCCTGAAAGACTTCTAGGAAAAGCTGGTAGTCTCTCTCAGGCGCAAATTGATTGCCACGATTGGGTTTGAAAACACCTTTTTCCCAGAGCCATTTTAGAAGTCGCTCGTCAAAGTCACTTTTATTGACCTTGATTTTTTCCTTTTTCTGGGCTTTTCTGGTCAGATTTTCAACCTTTCTGAGTAGTTTTTCTTCCTCTTCCAGTTGCTGGTCAAGAGACAATCGATGAAAATGACGAACGCAGTCGCTACCTATAGGAAATAGTCGTTGACCAGTCACTCCGTTAAAGAGTTCGTAGGCGTATTTGATAGCATTTCCACAGACACAATTGCTACGGCCGATACCGTTAAAAATCAAGGAAACTTCATTCCATTCCTTGGTAGCTTGTTCCCAAGTATCAGCTTTTGAAGCCTGTAAAACCGCATCATGCAGGGATTTTCTAACTGGAAGTGTCATGAGGTCTCCTTTCTAGATTATACTTTTACAACTTGAACCTCGTCTTTACCGAGTAAAATCAAGTATTTTTCAATATTTTCAATCGAATAGGCTCGAGATAAAGCCTCTCCGTATAGGGCTAACTGACCACGATAACGGTCTATGAGTTGACTTGGCTCATCATAGCGGTCTGTCTTGTAGTCGAACAGAACAATTTTATCTTCGTAAAGTAGATAGCCATCAAGGATACCACGGACAACAAAGTCTTCCTGACTCTTTTGGTCTCGTTTGAGCATGGAGAAAGGTTGCTCGCGATAAAGATGGTTGGTATTAGCGAGAATTTCCTGACCGAGTGCTGTGTCAAAGAATGCAAGAATTTTAGCAAGATTAATCTTGTCTCTAACAGCTGGACTGGTTTGAACTTGTTTGAGAGTTTCTGTCAGGCTAGCAAGCGTTGGTCGCTGACTGAGATCCATTCTCTGCATCAGTTCGTGGGTAGCACTACCAATTTCAGCTCCTGTTATCTTTTCTTTGGTTGAAAAATCTGGCAAATCAAAGCTAATTTTCTTGTCTACTGACTGGCCTTGACCAGCAATCTCGACACCTTCCATATTCATAACTGGTTCGTAGAATTTCTTGAGTTGACTTGGGGTTTGAACACTAGGAAGTTCAATGGCTGCGCGGTGAAGAGTATTATAGACTTCAACCTCTTTCAGCATTTCAAGAGCTTCTTTAATGGTTTCTGACTGACGATTGTCTGCTTGGGAGCTATCTTGGAGGGGACTTTTGTTTTCCAACTCTCCGATAGATTCTGTAGTCAGCTGATCTTCACCAACAAAACGATAGCTAAAGTTGAGATGATTCTTGGCAAACACTTTACTGATAGCCCAAATCCAATCTTGGAAATTCTTGCCTTGAAGTCTAGTGTTACTATTTAGTTTTCCATTTTTAGCTGCTGGGTATTCCTTGGCTTCCAGCTTTTCACGAGATCCCTTGCCGATAAGATAGAGCTTTTTCTCAGCCCTCGTCATAGCAACATACAGCAGACGCATTTGCTCAGAATAGCTAGCTAGCTGTAATTCCTCTTCATTCTGCCTATAGGTCAAGCTAGGAATGGAGAGTTTGATGGTTTTAGGATAGTGATTTTCCACTGCTCCTGTATCCATTTTGGCAATATATTTGACACCAAGACCATTCTGACGACTGAGAATGACTTCTGACATAGAGTCTTGCTTGTTAAAGTCTTGATCCATATTGAGAATAAAGACGTAAGGAAACTCCAGCCCTTTACTCTTGTGAATGGTCATGAGCTCTACTGCATCTTTTGGTGGTGCGACAGCCACGCTTGCCAAATCGTGCTGGGCTTCTAAAACTTGGTTAATCATACGAATAAAGCGGGACAAGCCCTTGAAATTGCTCTTTTCAAATTGATCAGCACGCAGTGCTAGGGCATAGAGATTGGCCTGTCTAGTAGGGCCATTTGGCAAAGCCCCAACATAATCGTAGTAAAAACGGTCGTTATAAATCTTCCAAATCAGGTCATAGAGGGAGTGGGTTTTGGCATACAAACGCCAAGAAGCCAAGATATCCATGAATTGCTCTAGTTTCTCAGTTAGAGATGTGTGAATCAAGTTTCTATGGCTGCTTGCCAGTTTTTGTGCATTGACCAGTTTCTCATAGAGATTTTCTTGGACTTTATCTTCTGCTTTCTGAAGGGACAAACGTGCTAAATCGTCCTCATCAAAGCCAAACATTGGAGACTTCATAATGGCAACCAAGGCATAGTCTTGCAGGGGATTGTGAATGACACGAAGGGTGTCTAGCATGACTTGCACTTCTAGGGATTGGAGATAATTGTTTTGCTCTCCGTCGGTTTTGACAGGAATCCCGTACTCAGACAGGGCGAGGAGAATCTGATCATTACGACTGCGACTAGAGGTCAGAAGGGCAATTTCTTTAAAAGCCACACCTTTTTCCTGATGAAGTTTCAGAATCTCCTTGATGACTAATCTCATCTCACCAGTTAGTTTCGTTTCTGTTTGACTCTCTTCTTCCTCACCTGTATCGTCCTTGTCGTAGAGGAGAAATTCTGCCTTGTTGTCAGGGTTAGGAGTTAGTTTGGTATTGGCAAAAACAAGTTGGTGCATATTATCATAGTTGATTTCGCCGACCTCTTGGTCCATGAGACGTTTAAAGACATCATTGGTTGCTGACAGCACTTCTGAACTGCTACGGAAATTTTCCTTGAGGAGAATCAGCTTTCCTTTTTGTGAATCTTGCGCATAGCGTTGGAACTTTTCATTAAAAATCTGCGGATCTGCCTGACGGAAACGGTAGATGGACTGCTTGATATCTCCCACCATAAAGCGATTGTGTCCATTAGAAAGTAATTCCAGCATCCGTTCTTGAATATGGTTGGTATCCTGATACTCATCTACCATGACTTCATGGAAGCGATCCTGATAAGCCTCACGAACTTGCGGGAATTTCTCTAAAATCTCAATGGTGTAATGGCTGATATCAGCGAATTCAAAGGCGTTTTCCTGGCGCTTACGTTGACGATAAGCTTCCACAAAATCACTCATGAAAGATTGGAAGGTCTTAGCTAGTTCCCAGGTATCTCCATGATAACGTTCTTGATAGTCGAGAATGGTTATCTGGTCTGACAGTTGTCCTAGTTTAGCAAACTGGGTCTTTCTCTCTTCGTTGTAGGCATCGGCCAGGGGCTTCAAATCAGCCTTACGGCTGGCATTAGTCAGAGATCGACCGTTTTTCTCTTTCGAAATTGCGACAACACGCGCAAGCACCGTTTGATAAGCCTGACTATCGGACTCTTGATTTAAGGAGCCAATTTCATCCAGAATCAACTGAACATTTTCTAAATAAGCAGCCTTGGGAAACTCCTTGGCATCATTATCCAGATGATAACGGAATAAGCTTTCCAAATCCCAAAGGGCTTGCTGGATTTGTGTGGTCAGTTTTTCTTTTTCACTCGTAAAATCAGCTTTCTCAAAGCCTTTGAGGAAAGATTCACTTAACCATTTCTGAGGATTGCTGGTGGATTGGAGGAAGTCATAAATTTTATAGACTTGCTGGCGCAGTCCCCGTTCATCCTTGCCACGCCCTGCAAAATTTTTCAGCAAATGGTTAAAGTTCTCTTTCTGTTTACCTTGGTAATGGACTTCAAAGACCTCATGAAAGACTTCGTTTTTTAGAAGGAGTTGCTCGCTTTGGTTTTGTAAAATATGGAAATTAGGCGCAATATCAATTAGATAACCATGTTTGCCAAGGAATTTTTGTGTGAAAGAGTCCATAGTTCCGATAGCTGCGTTGGGTAAATCTACCAACTGGCGACCCAAGTGTTGTTTGAGGTCAACGTCATCGCTTTCTTGGATTTGTTGGCTGATTTTTTTCTCCAAACGTTCTTTAAGTTCAGTCGCAGCCTTAACGGTAAAGGTTGAGATAAAGAGTTGACTGATTTCCACTCCACGCGCTAATTGGTCCAGAATACGCTCGGCCATAACAAAGGTCTTCCCAGAACCAGCCGATGCTGAAACGAGGATATTCTGACCAGAAGTGTAGATGGCTTCAATTTGCTCGGCAGTTTTCTTCTGTTCCTTACACGAATGCGCTTCTGCTTCTTGCAGTTTTTGAATTTCCTCCTCAGTTAAAAAGGGAATGGGCTTCATCGATTCAACTCCTCTCTTATTTTTTCAAACCAAGCTTGCTTGAGCTTTTCTCCAACCAGACGCTTACCATCAGCTAGGTCTAACTTCTCTAAGAAACGGGCTTGACCTAAGTGGTAATTAGCTTCAAATCCTGTGATGGATTGATGTTGCTGAACGTATGGGGCAATGCTTCTACCGTTTTCGGTATAAGGATTAATGGCGAACTGGCCTGTTAAAATCTTCTCAGCTGCTTTCTTGTAAAGTTGGGCATTGTAGTCCAGTAGGAGCTGGAATTCCTCATCCGTCAGCTGATTGGCCTTGTTTTTATTGTAAAATTCACCCAAATGACTGCTTTCTTTTTCTAAAAAGAGGCCTTGGTATTTCATTGACTTGCTGGCTTCTACTACTGCACCTGCCAGACTTTTAACGGCCATCAGAGATTGGACAGGCTCAGCCATTTCCAAGTACATGGCGCCGAAAAAGTTCTGCTCCCCTTCTCTTTTTAGGGCAGCTAAATAGGTTGGCAACTGGGAATTGAGCCCATTAAAGAAATGAGGAAACTGGAACTGAGTCAGACTGGATTTGTAGTCTACCACTCCAATCGCTCCATCAGCTTTCAAGCGGTCAATGCGGTCAACCTTGCCTCGTACAAAGACACTGCGTCCATTGTCCAATTGAATAAAGGCTTGCTCTTTCCCACCGAAATTCGCTTCCTCTTTGATGGTTTCGATGGCTGGATTGTGTCGGAGAATGTGGCCAGTCGTGCGAGCTACATCAAGCAGAACTTCCTTGGTAAACTGGGCTTCCAAACTTTCTTGATAAATTGCTTCAAATTCGCGTTCTTGACTGGTTTCTTGGATAGCTTGTTCTAGACGTTTGTCAAAGGAATCTTCGTTAGGCAACTGCAAGGCGCGTTCAAAGATACGGTGCAAGAAATTTCCGTGACTGCGGGCATCAGGACGTAGGCGTAATTCTTCTTGCAAGCCTAAAACGTAGCGAAGAAAATAACTGTATTCATTGCGATAAAACTCCGTCAAACCAGAGGTAGACAGGTAAAACTCCTGATCAGTAGGATAGAGAGCTTGTAAGGTATCTTTGGCTAAGGGCTTGCTACTCGGGCTGGTTGGAAGGGCTGGATTTTCTAGACCTTTCTGGTCAAGTTTTTTACCCATGACACGCGCCAGAACCTTAACAAAGGTCAAATCTTGCTCAGTATCACTCGTCTCGCCCTGCTGGTGATAGGCAACCAGACTGGACAAAAGACTGTGATATGACCCCATATCTTCCTTAGACAGCCCTTTGTGATTCATCCTCTTCTCTTTCCTGCAAAATCCAAAATGGACTAGCTCTTGAAGATAGGCTGACTCCTTACTTTCACTTTCGTTAAAAAGGCTTGGAGCCGACAAAACCAACTGCTTACGGGCAGAATTGACTAAGGAAAGCATAGTATAGCGATTTTTCTTGAGGTTTTCACTGCTGGCAATCAGTAACTGTGCTCCCTCTTCTGTTGCTTGGTTTAGGCTCTGTCTTTCTTCGTCTGTCAAAAGACTGGTATTCTGCGCGATTTTTGGTAAATTGTCCTGAGTCAGCCCAATGGCATAGACAAAGTCAGCCGTTAAGGGCGCAATCAAATCGTAACTCTGCACCAGAACAGTATCCACTGTTGCTGGAATGGTACGGTATTGGGACAAACTCATTCCAGAATGGAGCAAGGCTAGAAAGTCCTCTAGATTAACTTGCGAACCAGCAAAAACAGTCGCAAATTGTTCTAAAACATGACAGAAAGCCTTCCAAACTTCGGCTTGTCTTTCCAGTTCTACAGCTTCCATGGTGGCTGTCAAATCTTGTAACTGCTTGGTCACTGAACTTTCTTTTAGAAAGCTATTCCATTTTTGCAAAAGATTTTCAGCCTTCTGCTTTCGACTGGCAAATAGGGTTTCAAGAGGGGATAAAATACGCAGACGAAGAGCATTTAAACGTTCCAAATCAAATTTTCCATGGTGGGATTTGGTGAAGGTTTGCTGAAAGGCTGGTAAGCCATTGATACCAAGATAGCGGATATATTGCTCAAATGCGTCAATATCTGCCTGACTAAGGTCGGTATACAAACCCGTTCTGAGAAGATTAATCAAATCCTCCTGACGGAAACGATAGCGTTTCAAAGCTAGAATAGACTCGACAAACTGTGTCAAGGGATGATGGGCCATGAATTCGCTTCTACCAAGATAGAAAGGAATCTGATACTGGTCAAAAATCGTTTTTAGAGATAATTGATAAGAAGCTACATCCCCCAAGAGAATACGGAAATGCTTGTAACTCAGATCTGAGTTCTCATGTAATTTCTGACGGATGCTACGGGCTACCAACTCCAACTCTTCCTTTTGCGTCAAACAAGACCAGATTTGCAGGTTTTCCCGGTCCTTATCATCGATCTCCAAAGTGAGCTCTGAAAAGTCATAAGAAGACTCCAGCAAACGAGAGGCCTTGTCAAAATTATCCATCTTCTCGTGAGATTGAGAATAATCCTGGGCAGGTGTTTGGTATTTAGAGGCTAGATGATGGAGAAACTCTACGCTGGCTTGGTAGAGATTTCCCTCGCTAAAAGGGCTGGTATAGGCTTTTTTACTAGCATAAGCCCCGATGACAATCTCAACACCTTTGCCATGAAGTAAATCCACAATCCGCTCTTCTTCGGCAGAAAAACGGGTAAATCCATCAATGACCAGGGCGATTTGAGTAAAATCACTACTTACCTTGTCATTCTCAATAGCTTCAATCAAATGGGACAACTGACTCCCCTGAGCTAACTGCCCTTGATTGAGGTAGGCCGTTACTTTCTCAAAAATCAAGAGTAAATCTGCTCGCTTGTCTTCATCTGTCAAACTTTCCAAGTCCAAAAAACTCATCTGAGCAGTCGTCATCTCGTGATAAAGCCCAATCAACTGCTGGATAAACTGAGGATCTTGCTTAATTGCGCCGTAAACTCGTAATTCCTTGGGATCAAGTTCCGCAAGGCACTTGTAAAAGGCCATCCCAAGACCGATATCATCAAGACTGGTCTTGGCAGGCAAATCATTCAAGACCAGGTAACGAGCCATTTGAGCAAAGCGCGTGACGGTAATAGCAAAAGAAGCCTGTTGGGACAAGCATTCCAGCACGGCGCGTTCCTTTTCAAAAGAAAGAGAGTTGGGGGCAATGTAGAAGACCCGCTTTCCAGCAGCAACTAGCTCTTCCGCCTCTCTAGTCAGGATTTCTGTCAAAGAAGTCCGAATATCAGTATAAAGTAATTTCATCTCAGCCTCGTTGGAATTTTTCATTACCTTTTATTATACCATTTTTTAGCTATTCAATCCTATAAATAATCAGTTCTTGTTCATCTATTGAAAAGAAAATGCCGGAAAATTCCGACATTGTTTTAGTAAGCTAACTTCCTGAAAATAGGAGTAACCACAAGTTCCAGAAGGCTGTAATATTGATGAGGATATGAACCACTATTGGATAGTAGAGATTTTTAGTCATGCGATACAATATAGCCAAAATAAGACCTCCACTAGCATAAATGAAAAAGGCAAGAGGTGTTAAAGCGAAATTGATATGAATATAACCGAAAATAATAGCAGAAAGCAAGACATCTCCGTACCAAGGCGAGTTTTTGAAAAAGGTTGTCATAAGCACACCGCGATAAATCAATTCCTCAGCAATAGGGCCGATGAAGCAAACTATGAGCAAGAAATAGGGTAATTCCTGTCTCCCCATCATTTCTATCGTTTCATTCAAAGAAATTTGATTTGAGGACGAGGGTATGAAATAAGACAAGAGGAAGTCAGACAAATACAAAATGATGTAGCCCAGTAAAAGGTAGATAAAGTACCTCGGCTGCCACTTGAAATGAAAAGTCTTCTTTCCTGCAAAAACTAGTAGATAGATGACTGCTGACAAAAGAACACCACTTTCCAGCAAAAGCAGAATCTGAAAAAATTCACGACTTGCTGGTAGATAGGATTTTGCGAGATGATTGAAAAGCCTCCAAAACCAAGTTGATTTGTAAAAAATTAAGGACAATGCTAGTAAAATCTGAATAATCCGTTTTTTCATATTAAACCCTCTGTTTTACTGGACTAGTTTATTGAATATAATGGTTTACTTAACTGTATAATAAGTTTAGTATAACATATCTTTGCAATATATCCTCTTCAAATCATGAATTGTCATCAAACCATCTTAAACTGTAAAATCAATTAGTCTCGTTCCTTTTACCATTTTATTTCCTAGAATATGCTATAATAATACCAAAAGATAAAGAAGGAAGACTTATGATTAAACTACTAGCCTTGGATATGGACGGAACCCTCCTCAATGAAGCCAAGGAAATCCCACAAGCTCACATTACTGCTATTCACCAAGCTATTGAAAAAGGTGTCAAACTGGTACTTTGTACAGGTCGCCCCCTTTTCGGCGTCCTCCCCTACTATCAAAAATTAGGACTCGACCTCCAGAATGAGTATGTCATTGTTAACAACGGTTGTTCAACTCACCAGACTAGTGACTGGGGGCTAGTTGACTGGCAGGAACTCAGTCCATCTGACATTGAATACCTCTATGACTTAGCTGAAAAAAGTGATGTTCAGTTGACTCTTTTTGATGAGGAACATTATTTTGTCCTCGGAGGTAAGCCAAATGAAATCATTCAAAATGATGCTAAGCTAGTCTTTTCAGACCTGACTGAAATTTCTCTTGAGGAAGCGACTAGTGGTAAGTACCGGATGTTCCAAGGTATGTTTTTAGGAACAGAGAGCCAGACAGACGATTTTGAGCAGCGTTTTGCTGAGGAGCTTTGCCAACGATTTAGTGGTGTTCGTTCGCAGCCTGTTATCTATGAAGCCATGCCACTTGGAACGACAAAGGCTACTGCTCTTTCTCGACTAGCAGATATTTTGAAGATTGATTCCTCAGAAATCATGGCCATGGGCGATGCCAATAACGATATCGAAATGCTCCAGTTTGCAGGCCTTGGGATTGCAATGGGAAATGCCAGCGATTATGTCAAATCTCTTGCGGATGCTGTTACAGCAAGTAACGAAGAAGACGGCGTTGCGCGTGCCATTGAGAAATATATTTTATAATTAAGAAGCCCAGTTCATGTCAACTGGGTTTTGATATTTAAGAATTCCTAAAACTTTAGAAACTCTTTAGAAATCCTTGAGCTTTCTTTGATTTCTATGCTTTATACTAAAGTTAACAAAATAAATCAAAAGGAGAGAATCATGAAAACAGTACTTGACATTCATGGATTGTCCAAAAACTTTGACAAACAAGCTATTCTTCAGGATCTTCATCTAACGATAAGAGAGGGAGATATTTATGGACTTATCGGGAAGAATGGAGCGGGGAAAACAACCTTGATAAAAATCATTACGCAACTACTTTTTGCGGATAAAGGAACTGTTTCCCTCTTTTCTAGTCAATCGGAAAATGAGTGGACCAAGGCTCTATCTCGAGTAGGTTCAGTGATCGAATCACCTGTAGCTCATAATCACTTAACAGCCTATCAAAATCTGAAATATTACTGTATGATTCGCCATATTCCAAATGCTGATCAAGTCATTCGTGAAACCCTGGACTATGTAGGTTTGCCAGATACAGGTAAAAAAGTCTTTCGTGATTTCTCGCTAGGAATGAAACAAAGACTTGGTATCGCCATTGCCCTCCTATCCAAACCAGACTTCCTGATCTTAGATGAACCTATCAACGGTCTAGACCCAATCGGTATCAAAGAATTTCGACTAATGATTCAACGGCTCAATCAAGAAAAAGGGATCACCATTCTCATCTCTAGCCATATCTTGTCAGAACTCTACCTCCTTGCCAATCGCTTTGGTATTTTAGATCAAGGCAAGATTATCCGTGAAATCAGCAAAGCCGAATTTGAAACACTAAGTGAGGATTATATTGTGCTTAAGACAGCTGACAAAGAGAAAGCTTGCCAAGTATTGAAAGAACAAATCCAGCTCCAGTTCAAGGTTGTTAATCCTGAGAATGAAATCCACATTTTTGGTCAGGAACAAGATGTCAAACAGATTCTCAAGGAATTAACCTTGGCAGATGTTGCCATTGACGAGATTTACTATGCCCGTCAAAACCTAGAAGAATACTTCACTCAATTGGTCGAATAGGAGGAAAATCATGATACATACCATTCAAGCAGACTTTTACCGTCTTTTCCGTTCCAAAGGATTCTGGATTACAGAGTTCATTCTCTTTGCTCTCATGCTAATGGGTGCAAGTATAGGAGCTACGGGTCATTTGATGGCAATCCAGACAGAAGAACCAGAAATTCCAACCCAAGGTTGGAATGGTGTACAAGCCCTAATCAACGCATCTAGTCAAGGCTCAAACCTCGTTTTTCTCTGCATCATCCTAGCCTGCCTCGTTCTTGGAGTTGATTTAATCGGCAAACTCTATAAAAATAATTTAACAGTGGGTGTTTCTCGTACCGAGTTTTTCCTTGCCAAAGCCTTTGTATTGACTTGTATTGCACTTTTGCAAGTCATCATCTGTCTTGTGATTGCCTTTATTCCAGCAACTATCTTAAATGGATTTGGAACTATGCCTGATGGCTTTATTGGAAATCTACTGATAACCATTTTCCTTCAATTATTTTGCCTCCTTGCTTGGCTTTCCATTGTTTCCTTTATTCTCTATGTGAGTCATTCTTATCTTGCAGTATTTATTGGTTATTTTGTCAGCTCTATCTTACTTTCTATGCCAATGCTCATTTTTCCAAATATCAAAATTTTACCATATTTGTCCTTGCAATTTACCTATGCTATGACTGCTAATAGTGAGTCAATTCTCTACACACTTATAGTTAGCTTAGCTGTTATTGTAATCTTTAATCTAAGTGGACTGGCAGTTTTCAAAAAGAAAAGTCTATAATAAAACAACCTCCTCTAGCCTACAGAGGAGGTTTATTTCTTTAAAAGTAAATGAAAACCGACAACCATTGCCCATCTGTGCTTAGTTTCATCTCTGCACCAAGAAGATGGCATAATTCCTCAGTGATATAAAGTCCTAAACCAGAGGATTCTTCCGTGTCTGATAGATTTTCAGAATAAAAACGGTTGCTGAGATTTTCTATTCTTTTGATGGGTTGTTTGACAAGGTTTGCAATCTCTAAGACAAGCTGTTCCTTTTTCTTTCTTAAAGATAGACGTGCTTCTTCCTTGCCATGCTTGAGAACATTTCCAAGCAGATTTTGTAAAATTCGATCCAGTAAGTCTTCATCAGTCCTCATTTTCAGACCAGCTTCAACCTGAAAATCAAGCGTGATATTTGCCGCCTGAAAAACATCATAATAAGCCAGAGTCTTTTTGGTGATAAAAGCTGAAAGATCCACTTCTTCCAGTTTCGGTTTGACAGCCCCTTCCATCAAACGACGATATTCTAGAAGAGCCTCCAAACGTTTAGAAACTAAATCAAGATGCTGGGCTATTTTTTGTAAGGTTTCTGCTTTGTTTTCAGGAGATTTTATCAATTGTTGGGTGTAGCCTGAAGCGATAGTCAGAGGTGTCCGAATATCATGGGCGATATTGCTGATGGCCATATCCAGAGTCTGCTTTTCCCTTTTCATAACCAGTCGAGATTGCTCTACTTCCAGAAATAGATTTTCAATTTGCTGGTAGAGATGTAAAAAATGTTTGGAAAAAACGCTGACTCCGACTCTTTTCATACTACCTGTGAGAATCTTGTCTTCAATCTGTTGACTCAAGTTTTTAAGTGCTAGATGGTAGCGAATCAATGCAATCGATAAAATAATTAGGAGTACTAGTAGGACAAAAATTATCATGTAGGTCATTGCTTGTCTCCTTTTAATCTTACCCCAACTCCCCAGATGGTTTCAATATATTCTTGATTTGGGTCAAGCTGGTTTAATTTTTTACGAAGATTACTCAAATGCGTATTGAGGGTATTATCTCCGGGTAGATAGCTCTCCTCCCAGACCAATTCATAAAGTTCTTCTTTTGTAAAAATTTTCTTAGGGTGTTTAAGGAGAGTTTGGAGAATTAAGCATTCTTTCTTGGCAAGACGAATCGTTTCCTGACTATTTTTGATTTCAAAACTTTCTGCATCAAACTGGATATTTTTTAAGTTTTGTGATAGATTTTCAGTTTTTACAATTTCCGCAGGCTGTTTTTCTACGCTTTGACGTAATTGAACAGTAACTCTGGCAAAGACTTCGTCCAAATCAAAAGGTTTCACTATGTAATCATTGGCACCGTCCAAGAGATATTGACTGATTAACTTCTTATCGCTCAAAGCCGTTAGCATAATGACTGGAATTTGACTTTGTTCCCTGATGGCTTTTAAAACCTGATCCCCATTTTTCCCAGGAAGCATGATATCTAGCAAAACGAGGTCAATCCAACCTTGGTCAAAAAGCATGATTCCTTCTGTACCAGAAAAGGCTTGAATCACCTCATGCTCCTCGGTAAGTAGTGTTCGTAAAATCTCTTGAATGTCACTATTGTCTTCAATGACCAATATCCTAGCCATAAATACCAACCTTTCTGCAACTATTATAGCATGTTTTATTGATAAAGCTTAAACAGAAAAGCTCCTCGCATAAAAGCGCGAGAAAGCCTTAGAGGGTTAAAATATAAAATCCACTTACTAGACAACATAGTATCCTTATAGTTGCAAATAAGAAGTTAGTCTAGCAGAATAAATCTCTCATTTCTCCCCTACTAGTCCGTAATTCGTTGATACATTTTGGGTCTTCTATCTCGAAACAAGCCCCAGTTTAGGCGTTCACTTGCTCCCTTGTCTAGGTCATAAGTAGCTAACAGAACAGCTTCATCTTGTCTTTCAGCTTGCTCTAGAATAGCTCCTGTTTCATCCGTCATAAAGGAGGAACCGTAGAAATCAAGACTGGAACTCTGTCCACCATTTTCCTCACTTGGAGTGACTTCCTCTAATCCATAACGATTGGCTGAAATAACTGGAACAATATTTGCTGCTGCGTGTCCTTGCATGGTACGTTGCCAATGACCACAACTATCTGTATCCAAGATAGGTTCTGAACCGATAGCTGTAGGATAAAAGAGTAATTCAGCACCATTCAATGCGAGACAACGAGCTGTTTCAGGGAACCATTGATCCCAACAGATACCGATCCCAATCTTAGCATATCGAGTGTCCCATACCTTGAAACCAGTGTTACCAGGTGTGAAATAAAATTTTTCTTGATAATAATGGTCATCTGGTATGTGGGTCTTCCGATAAACACCCAGCACTTTCCCATCAGCATCAATAACTGCAATAGAGTTATACAAGACATTGCCATCTTTTTCATAGAAACTGATTGGTAAAACGACCTTTAGCTCCTTTGCAATGGTTTTAAAATGCTGAATGGCAGTATTTTCTGCTACAGATTGGGCATGCTGGTAGTAGTCATACTGACGTTCCTGACAGAAATAGGGACGTTCAAATAACTCAGGCAAGAGAACAATTTGTGCGCCTTGTTCTGCAGCCTGACGTACTAAACGCTCTGCGGTTTGGATATTTGTTGCGACATCCTTAGCGCATTGCATCTGAATGGCTGCAACTTTTACATTTCTCATCTTTTTCTCCTATTCTGGGATTTGTTGGGTGATACAGTGGATATTGCCACCACCTAAGAGAATATCTCTGGCTGGTATTCCGACTACTTTACGCTCTGGGAAACACTTACTGAGGATATCTAAGGATACTTGGTCGTTTTTATCTTGAAACTGGGGAACCAAGACTGCCTTGTTAGCAATATAGAAATTGACATAGGAAGCAGCAAGCCTTTCACCTGCGTATCGCTCTTCTTCTCCTTCTTCATAGATGTAGCCTGGTAAATCCTCTTTGGTTACAACTTGATGAAGAGCTGGAATTGGAAGTTTATGAATGGTGAACTGACGACCTTTTGCATCTGTTTCCTTTTCTAAAAGCGCTAAATCAGCTGCTGACATGGCATATTGAGGATCGCTTTTGTCGTCTGTCCAAGCCAAAACAAGCTCAGCAGGACCAACAAAGGCAGCAACATTGTCAACGTGTTCATTGGTTTCGTCCTGATAAATACCATAAGGAAGCCAGATAACTTTTTCAGCTCCAAGGCACTCTAATAAGGTATTCTCAATTTCCTCTTTAGTCAGATGAGGATTGCGACCAGGGCTAAGCAAGCAACTTTCAGTCACGAGAATGGTTCCTTGACCATCGCTATGTATCGCTCCGCCTTCTAGGACAAAAGGTTTAGCATCATAAACAGGCATTTCCAAGGCCTCAGCAAAACGACTGGCTACTTGGTTATCATCTTCATAATCTTGATAAAGACCATCAACAGCACCACCCCAAGCATTGAAAGACCAGTCTACTGCCAACTTTTCCCTTTTATCATTAAGGAGAATGGTTGGGCCAGTATCACGCGCCCAGGCATCATTGGTGGGAATGTCTAAATAAACAACGCTATCTTCAAGGTAGTCTTGGGCTTCAGCTAAGTAGTCTTGGTCCACCAAAAGATAGACTCTTTCCCCTTCTGCTATGGTCTTAATAATCTGGCTGAAAGCTCTTTTGGTAGCCTTTCCTTGAAAGGGCCATGAACCTGGTCGAGTCGGCCATATCATGAGGGTACCATGATGAGGTTCGTACTCTGCTGGCATGCGATAGCCTAATTTTTTGGGACTTTCCTTCATGATAATCTCCCTTTAAAGTCTTGATAGCCGAAGGCTTTGACTAAACTACAGTCTCCCTGCTCGTCCATGAGATAGAGACTTGGCAATCCAATACCATTAAAGGTATTATTTTTGACAAAGGAATAAATGGCCATATCTTCAAAATAAAGTCTGTCTCCGATTTGAACTGGATTTTCAAAGCTGTAATCACCAATCACATCGCCCGTCAGACAGGTATTAGAAGAAAGTCTATAGGTATGGGCTTTTTCCTGTGCCTCAAAGCCATTTCTCAAAGGTGGACGATAGGGCATCTCAAGTACGTCAGGCATATGGCAGGTCGCAGAGGCATCTAAAACCAAGATTTCCATACCGTTTTCGACAATATCCAATACTTCAGTCGCTAGATAACCTGCATTGAGCGCAATGGCTTCACCAGGCTCGATATAGATTTCAAGATTGTAAGTTTCTCGGATACGCTTGATTTCTGAAATCAGCAAATCCACATCGTAACCTTCTCTTGTGATATGGTGTCCGCCCCCCATATTGAGCCATTTGACCTCATGTAAGTACGAACCAAATTGCGCTTCTACTGCTTTCAAAGTTGTCTGTAAATCATCTGCTCCCTGCTCGCAAAGGGTATGAAAATGAAGTCCGTCAACCAAATCCAGCAAATCACTAGGAATCTTGTCTAGAGTGACTCCAAAACGGGAGCCAGGTGCACAAGGGTTATAGAGCGCATGGTCACCCTGTGTTGAACACTGAGGATTGAGACGTAAACCAACACTGACACCAGCATCCCGACAACGGGCCCCATGTTTACGCAACTGTCTCTCTGAGTTAAAGACGATATGGTCTGTTATCTCCAGCAATTCCTCCAAGTCTGCATCCTTGAAAGCTGGCGCAAAAACATGAACTTCCCCCGGGAACTCTTCTCTAGCGAGCTTAGCTTCATAGAGACCACTTGCAGTTGTTCCAGATAGATACTGGCTAATCAAGGGATAGGTTTTGTAGAGGGAATATGCCTTCTGGGCAAGTAAAATCTTGCAGCCGGCCTCTTCTTGTACATAGTGTAGAATGCGGCAATTGGCTTCTAACTTGGCCAAGTCAATAACATAAGCTGGTGTTGGTACTTGTTCTAGCTTCATCAGTCCACCATTTGTGGATTCTCAACCACAACCCAAGGCAAACCATACTTATTCAATGCTTCCATGAATGGATCTGGATCCAACTCTTCAAGATTGTAAACTCCAGCTTGTTTCCAAGTACCGTTCATAACCAATTTTGTCCCAATCATGGCTGGAACTCCTGTCGTGTAAGAAATTGCTTGTGAACCAACTTCTGCGTAACATTCCTGATGGTCGCAAACATTGTAGATGTAGATGGTCTTTTCAACGCCATCTTTTACACCTGTAAAGATACATCCAATATTGGTTTTACCTACAGTACGTGGGCCAAGGCTAGCAGGATCTGGAAGCAAGGCTTTCAAAAATTGAATTGGAACAATTTCTTGGCCGTTAAAGTTAATGGTATCCGTACGAAGGAGTCCAACATTTTCAAGACATTTCATGTGCGTCAAGTATGATTGACCAAAAGTCATAAAGAAACGAATGCGTTTGACACCTGGAATGTTCTTGGCCAATGATTCGATTTCTTCATGGTGAAGGAGATACATGTCTTTTTGTCCAACTTGAGGGAAATCGTACTCGCGTTTGATAGACACTGCTTCGACTTCGACCCATTTTCCATCTTCCCAGTAAGAACCTGGCGCAGAAACCTCGCGTAGATTGATTTCTGGATTAAAATTTGTTGCAAATGGATAACCGTGGTCACCACCATTACAGTCTAAAATGTCGATATAGTGGATTTCATCAAAATAGTGTTTGAGAGCATAGGCAGAAAAGACACTAGTCACACCTGGGTCAAAACCAGATCCAAGCAGAGCAGTCAAGCCTGCCTCTTTGAATTTCTCCTGATAAGCCCATTGCCATGAGTAGTCAAAGTAGGCTGTAAAACCAAGTTCCTTACAACGTTTCTCATAGATGGCACGCCATTCAGGGTCTTCTGTGTCTTCTGCTTCGTAGTTGGCTGTATCGATATAGTGAACACCTGTTGCCAAACAAGCGTCCATAATGGTTAAATCTTGATATGGTAAAGCTACGTTCAAAACAGCTTCTGGTTTATAGCTTTCAATCAGGGCAATCACTTCTTCAACCTTGTCAGCATCAAGAGCAGCTGTCTCAATTTTTGTACTTGTTTTGCCTTCTAGCTTCGATTTCAAGTCATCACATTTTGACTTAGTACGGCTGGCAATCATAATCTCTGTAAAGGTTTCGCTATCTTGACAAATCTTTGAAATAGCAACTTGGGCAACGCCCCCACATCCAATAACTAATAAACGACTCATTTTTTTCCTTCCTCTTCTTCTAAAATGTCTTCTACATACTTAGGCAACATGAAGGCCCCCACATGTAAGTTTGCAGTGTAGTATTCTGTGAAAAGCTGGCGTTTTTTCCAGCCTTCCTTGTCAAAATCTTTGACAGGGTGGTATTTTTTCGAAGCAAATCCAAACAACCAATAACCAGCAGGGCTGGTTGGGATATGGGCTTGATATACCCGACTGATTGGAAAGGCTTGATTGACCTTGCGGTGCATGCTTCGGCAAGCCGACTCATCCTCGTCAAAGAAGGGACTCCCATGCTGGTAAATCATGATACCGTCTTCTTTCAAGGCTCTGTAACTGTTACCGTAAAATTCCTTGGTAAAGAGCCCTTCCGTATGACCAAATGGATCTGTCGCATCGTTGATAATGATATCGTAATCATCTTCGCAGTTTCGCAAAAAGCGTAGCCCATTTTGGTAGTAAATTGTGACACGAGGATCATCTAGCCCCGCAGCAAAGTCTGGAAAATACTCACGACAGACTTCAACCAACATCTCATCCGGTTCCACAATATCGATTTGTTCCAGCTCAGGATAGAGGGTTAATACTTGGGCGACACCGCCATCACCACCCCCAATAACCAATACTTTCTTGGGATTTGGGTGGACAGCCATGGGAACGTGGACGGTCATTTCATTGTAGACAAAATCATCCGCATCTGAGAACAAAACATGCCCATTTAAAATTAAAATCTTTCCAAAAGCTGGCGTATCCAAGACTTCGATATCCTGCCATTCACTTTTACCAGCGTAGAGTTGTTTGGCTGTTCTCAGGGACAATTTCACATCTGGAGTATGAACTTCAGAAAACCATAAATCCATCTAGTTCTCCTTTCCCTTAATGACGTTAATGTGATTGACCTCAGGATCTTCCGTCCCTTGGAGGGAACAACCACGTTCCTTGGCAAATTGGATATAATCGACAATTTCTCGTGTAATGCGTTCACCAGGAGCCAAGATAGGAATCCCTGGAGGATAGCACATGACAAATTCCCCACAGATCTGTCCAACAGATTCGTCTAAAGACAAACTTTTTCTCTCTGAATAGAAGGCTTCCTGAGGAGAAAGGATCAACTCGGGCTGGATATATTCTCCAGCTATCAAGTCCTTCCCATCTCGTGAGTATAGTCTCTTGATATCAGCCAAAGCACCGACCAAGCGCTCGATGTCTTGGATGCGGTCACCAATCGAAATATAGGCCAAGATATTGCCAATATCACCAAACTCAATCTGAATGTCGTATTCGTCTCGTAAGAGGTCATAAACCTCGATACCTGTTAAACCAATACCCTGAGTGTAAACCGACAGCTTGGTTACATCAAAATCACAGACCGACACACCATCTATTAACTCTTTTGAGTAGGCATAGTAGCCACCGATAGCATTAATTTCACGACGAGCATACTCAGACATCTCAATGACCTTCTCAAACGAATCTCTACCACGAAGGGCTAGATTACGACGTGAAATATCCAGACTAGCCATCAACAAATAAGAGGCGGATGTTGACTGGGTCAGGTTGATGATCTGACGAACGTATTCAGGATTCATCTGCTCCCCGATTAAAAGAAGCGAACTTTGGGTCAAACTCCCACCAGACTTATGCATGGAAACTGCTGCCATATCAGCACCTGCATCCATAGCAGAAATTGGAAGTTTATCTGTAAAATGCAAATGCGCTCCGTGGGCCTCATCTACCAAAACCATCATACCAGCTTCATGAGCCATTTTTATCAATCCCCTTAGGTCTGAACAGATTCCATAGTAAGTAGGATTGTTAATCAAAATGGCCTTGGCATCTGGATGGTCCTTTATTGCCTGTGCTACTCGGTCATTTTCAAGACCTAAAGCGATACCAATTTTAGGGTTCACACTCATCTCGATATAGATGGGAATGGCACCACATAGAACCAACGCATTAATAGCAGATTTGTGGACATTACGTGGCAGAATAATCTTATCTCCAGCCTTGCAGGTGGAAAGAATCATGGTCTGCACCGATGAGGTTGTTCCTCCTATCATTAGAAAAGCATGACTAGCTCCAAAAGCATCTGCAGCCAGCTCCTCTGCATCCCGAATAATCGAAATGGGGTGACCAAGATTATCCAAGGGTTTCATCGAATTAACATCAATGCCTACACATTTTTCACCTAAGAGTTCTACAAGTTCTGGATTTCCCCGTCCACGCTTGTGACCTGGAACATCAAAGGGAACAATCCTTTTCTTGCGTAACTTCACCAAGGCCTCATAAATTGGGGCTTGATTTTGATCTAACTCCTTCAAGACATACTCCTTTCCATATTTTTAGAACCTTATGAAAACTAAGGAACTAAAGGTTTACTCATGAAAAAAGAGCAGGATTTCACCTGCTCTGCAATCTTCTGACGTTTTTATGTTTGTTTCTGTTGAGTATGTCTGTTCCCGATGTTTCCTAACTCTCTAGTAGCAAATATTACGTACTTTATTGATCGTTTCACAAGATGACGTGTGCTTTCACCACACTAAAAATTTATGAATTAGGACAAGTGTCCTAACATCAACTTATAAAAGTAGGCTTTTAACCCTATCAATAATGTGGTTTTTCAACCACGCTTCGGCATTCAACCCTGCCTGTCCGTAGGCATTTTTTACTCGGGTTTATATTTGCTAGAAAACATCATCTCATTTTCTAAGCCTCATTACTATATCATGTTTCCAAGAACTTGTAAAGCCTTTTACGAAAAAAATATAAAAAAGTTCGCAAAATATTTGGATTTTATTTGATTTAATACTCATTATTCTCTTGTAAACGATTATAAAGTGAACAAAATGTTTATCGTATTTAATTTAAAATTTTTATGCTATTCAATACTCTTTACATTCGATGTTTGTTCTATCAGAGAAGATGTCGACATTTTTATATCATTAAAATCGTGCAACTTTTTTCAGATACTTTTAAAAGATTGATTTCCTTATATTTTTCCTTTATACTGGATAAAAAGGAGAATAATATGTCAGAAACAAATCACGAAATTGATTCAAATTTTGCAGGTCGTTTAAATATCCTGCGTGCTGGTGTTCTTGGTGCTAATGATGGAATTATTTCCATCGCTGGTGTGGTTATCGGGGTGGCCAGTGCTACCAGTAATATCTGGATTATCTTTTTATCAGGATTTGCAGCTATTTTGGCAGGTGCCTTTTCAATGGCTGGTGGAGAATATGTATCCGTTTCAACTCAAAAAGATACCGAGGAAGCAGCCGTTGTGCGTGAGCAAGTCTTGCTAGACCAAGATATGGAGCTAGCTAAAAAGTCTCTCTACGCTGCCTATATTCAAAATGGCGAGTGTGAAACATCAGCCCAACTTCTCACCAACAAGGCCTTTCTTAAAAACCCGCTCAAGGCTTTGGTAGAGGAAAAATATGGGATTGAGTATGAAGAGTTTACCAATCCTTGGCATGCTGCTATCTCTAGCTTTATTTCTTTTTTCCTTGGTAGCTTACCACCCATGCTTTCAATTACCATTTTCCCAAGTGAATATCGCATCCCTGCTACTGTCCTTATTGTCGGTGTAGCCCTTCTTCTCACTGGCTACACTAGTGCCAAACTTGGAAAGGCTCCAACCAAAACAGCTATGATTCGGAACCTTGCTATTGGTCTCTTGACCATGGGAGTTACCTTCCTGCTCGGACAACTTTTCAGCATTTAGAACAAAAAAACACCTCGATTTTGAAGTCGAGGTATCTTTTTTTTACATTTGTACAATCTTGCGATAGCTTCTAGAAGTAATCATGAAAATCAGCACATAGGCGATGAGGAAGATAGCGCAGATAGACAAGGTCACAATCAACATCATATTCGTATCTATTACACCAATCACTTTTAAAATCAGACTAAGCATATGGTAGGCAAAGGCTAGATGTATGAAGGCAAAAAGCAAAGGAAGGAAGAAAACAGTTAAAACCTGTTTGTTGATGGTTTGCTTGATTTGCTTTTGATCTAAACCGACTTTCTGCAAGATAATAAAGCGCTCACGGTCTTCATAGCCTTCAGAAATTTGTTTGTAATAGATGACCAGAACGGTTCCGACCATAAAGATAATGGATAGGAAAATACCGATAAAGAAGACACCACCAAAGAGGGCACTCATTTGAGCACTAGCATCTGCTAGATTGCTACCATACACATAGCTACCTTCAGTGTTTAATTGAGCATTAAACTTTTGTAAGTATTTTTCATATTCTTCAGCGACTTTGAGTTGTTCTTCTTCACTGATATTTACATTTATACCACCGTAAAGCTGATTATAGATAGCCGAATCTGGAAATTGATCTAAAAATGCTTGTAAATCAGGTACAACAAGGTAATTGTAATCAGTAGTAAAAATATTAAACTGATTTGGGACATGGTTCACAATAAAATCTGTATTAAATTCTTCTTTTACAGAAAATTGATGGTTATTTAGAGTTAGAGCTTTCTGTCCTTTCAGTCCATCATTCTTAGCGAAGAGGCCGACCTCATTGCCTGATAGAGAAAGCTTCTGACCAGTCATATTTTCATAGTCTTTTTGGTCAAATACCATGAAGACTGTTTTAGGTTGGACACGATTTTGTCCCCTTTCAAAAATGGTTAACTTGGTTCCTTCTTGATTTGCAATACCAAAGTTACTGTAACGAAGCACTTCTTTCTCTTTGACACTATAACCTTTGTCACTTGCAAACTGGCTCAAGAGTTTGTCCAAATCTTCTTTTTCAACATTTTGTCCAGTAATGCCAAAGTCATGCGGATTCATCACTTTTTTAAAGGATTCTGAAGCATTGAAAATGCTTGTCGCGGCTGACATGGTTACCAAAACCATTGTTGATAAAATAGCGATAGTTGCTAGTCCAACCGCATTTTTCTTCATACGGAAAATCAAGTTGGAAACAGAGATAAGATTATTTGGTTGGTAATAGTATTTCTTGTTTTTCTTTAAGATTTGAAGGAAAACGGTAATTCCTGCATTAAACAATAGATAGGTACCAAAGATAACCAGCAAAACAGCTAAGAAGAAGATTGTTAGGGCTGTAAGAGGATCTTTTACAGTAAGCGCAAGATAATAACCAATACCTAAACTAATCGCACCAAGAATAGTTTGGAGAGGAAGGAAACGTCCTTTTTTCTCACCACTAGCTTTTTCACGAGAAAGCTGGAGAGCATTCATACGGGCGATTCGAAGGGCATTCAGGAACATGAGGCCTAGGAAAATCAAACCAAAGACAACAAGTACTGCAATGACAACATTCATTTGAAAGGTAGCGACCAGTTCAACCTTCAATTTCATTAGCTTGAGCAAGAAAGCGAAAATCAACTTGTCAAACAAGGCTCCAATACCGATACCCGCTCCAACAGTTAGAATCCCAAATAGCACTAACTCCTTAAAGGTCATACTGATAAGATGACGCTTCTCCAAGCCCAACATGCCATAAATTCCCAGTTCCTTGGACCGGTTTTTCATAACAAAACTATTGGCGTAAAGGACGATAATAGCTGACGCAAGGGTGACGACAAACATACCAAATCCAAGTGTAGCCTGAATGGTTGTTCCTCCACGGATTTCAGCAATCTTGGGATTGAAGGTTAGAGAGTAAAAGAGATAGGTGACAGTGACTGCCAAAAGAACAGCCAGCGCAAAAGGATAGTAGAGTTTGCGGTTTTTAATCAAGTTCGATACCGCTAACTTATTGGTTAATCGAAACATACTAATTCACCTCGCTTGCCATGACAGTCAAGGTATCAGAAATTTCTTGGAACATCTGACGTTCTGTCTTCTCTCCACGGTAGATTTGGTTGTAAAGAATGCCGTCTTTGATAAAGAGTACACGTTTAGCTCTGCTAGCTGCTGCTGTTGAGTGGGTTACCATAAGAATGGTTTGGCCGCGCTCATTGATTTCATCAAAGACATCAAGTAAGGCTGCAGATGACTTGGAATCAAGGGCTCCTGTTGGCTCATCCGCAAGGAGAATTTCAGGTTCTGTGATGATGGCGCGGGCTACTGCTACACGCTGTTTCTGACCACCAGAAATCTCGTAAGGGTACTTCTCTTGCAATTGGTTGATACCTAGATTCTCAGCTGTCACCACCAATTTCTTCATCATCTCCGTAATGGGTCTTCTTGACAAGACAAGCGGAAGCAAGATATTATCCTTTACAGAGAGAGTATCTAGCAAGTTAAAGTCTTGGAAGACAAAGCCCAGCTTTTCACGACGGAAGCTAGAAGCCTGTGAATTTTTAATGGTTGCTGTATCAGTTCCATTCAGATAAACCTGACCACGAGTTGGTTTATCCAGCATAGCTAGGATATTGAGAAGAGTTGATTTACCAGAACCAGACTCACCCATGATGGCAACGTAGTCACCCTTTTCGACGGTAAAGTGAATATCCTTGAGAGCTTCTACTTGGTTGCCCTGAAAACGAGTTTTATAAATTTTTTGAACGTGTTTTACATCTAAAAGTGTCATGAGAATCTCCTTTCTTAATATCCCATCAAATGAAATGTCTCTTGCATCATAGCGCATCCCAGCTGAACACGCTCGATTTCTTTGTGACTTGGTTTTCTAGTTTTCTTATGTAAGATTTGTTTCATGATGTTACTCCTTTGTTCTTTATGAGTCTAGTTTACATCAAAAAAAGACTGCTTGCCATAACCTAACCTTACAAAAGAGACTTTAATCTTACATTTTTGTAAGATTGGAGAGTTTTTTGAAAATATCTACTATACGAAGTCCTATAATCACTTGTTTTATTTTTAAAAAAGGAGTAAAATATAATTGTGAAAAGGCTTTCTTCGATACCTTGTAAAACTTTAGTTTTTTAGTGCTTACTTTAAAAAGTAGTAAGCTATAATTCGCATAACTGCAATGAAGAGGGAGGTTGATCTCCCTCTTTTTTAGAAAGAGGTTCCTATGAAACGTATATTTCTCTTCATCAGCAATCTTCTTCTGGCACTCTTTCTGATTGGTGCTTTGTCCTTTTGGAAAGACTCTCTTCCACAAATCCTGTTCCCAGGTGCAGCAGTATTAAGCGGTCAAGCAGATTATTCTACCGTTAAAGAAGAATTAAATAGTCTTGCTAAAGAACATAATAGTCTTATCGCAAGAACCATTTGGGAAGTAGATAGTGATGGAAAATCACAAACTTACTACGAAGTTTTTGGAGATGGGAAACTTCCAGACTGGATGCCTCAAGCAAGTCAAGAAAGTATCAATAAAAGTAATCTTCTCAACAATTACAATATTATCAGTGGATCGCTAACAAATCAAGAATTAGCTATTCACCTTAAACAACTTGGACTAGAAAAAGTTAATACATTTGAAAATAATAGAGTCTCCTTCGTATTGACCCTCATTGCCCAACCCAATCAACTTACTAGTCTTTTCATTTTTTTATTAACCTTTTTATCACTTATTGTTATCGGACAGATTCAATCTCTCTCTCAATCAGGAATAAGACTGATTAATGGAGAACGTCTCAGAAATCTCTTCTTTCGTTCTATCATAAGAGACGGACTTGATATCCTTCTTTTCGGCTTGCCTGCTTTCCTAATAGCTAGTGTTTTAGTAATTTACCTAGGCTATCCTTATGAAATTCAGACTTTTTTAGTAATACTATTTATTTTTTATAATAGCCTGCTTCTCTTGCTAAGTCTTCTCATCGCTTTTCTTTTTACTATTTCTTTAAAAAGAGTTCATCTTATCTCTATCATTAAAGGAAAATTACCAATTAAGTCAATTTTACGTATTCTTTACTTTGGTCAAGCTCTGTCTATCTTATTAGTTATTGTAGGATTTGGGCGCTTGTCCATTGATCATCATATATTTATGAAAAATGAGGCTGGACAAGCTACTTGGAAACAACACTCCAATATTGTTAATCTTCAAACAGGTCGTTCAAGTCAAAGAAAAAATATAGATGAACTCAAAATGAATGCTAATAAATGGTTTGACTTTATTCAATATTCTTTAGAAAATGGAAATGCCTTTCTAGTCAAACATAATCTCGCTATTCAAGCTATAAAACATTCTCTTTCAACTCATAATGATTCTGAACAAAATCCCTATGACTTGGAAGGGAAAAATATTCTCTATGTAACACCTGACTACTTCAAAAAAGAAGGTATAGAGTTAACATCAGAAACCTTTAAAAAAATCAATAATCTAAAAGATGGACAGGTTCTTGTAATACTACCTCAAGAACAAAAGAAAAATGAGGAACAAATAAAACAAAACATACAAGAAGATTTAACTAATCGATTATACAATAGTGATACAAAGCATAGAGTCGAAGTTAGTATAACTTATACTGATCAAAAAAAAGATGTATTCATTTATAATACTACCCATATTTCTTATGATCAATGGTTGTCAACCCCTATTTTTATCGTAGTTTCTCCTAAGGCACTTGGAAAAGATTCTTCTATATTTTGGTTTACGAATCTAGAATATCTCTATTTTAACGATTTACAGCAAACACAAGAACTTTTGAAGTACTATCAACTTGATCCTATGATTTCAGGATTATCCTTTGCTAGAGAGACCTACCTCCAGTTAAATCAAAAAATTAAAATCGAAATTTTTAGTAACTTAGCAAGTGCTATATTTGCTATTTTGACTTCAATTTTGCTGTTTACAAGTTTAAATCTACTCTATTTTGAAGCCTTTCGCAAAACCATATTCTTGAAAAAAATAGCTGGTTATTATTTCTTTGAATTACACTGTAGATATATCACTTCTCAAATAATAGCTCTCTTTGTCGGAAGTAGTCTAGCTTTCATTATTTCTAAGAATATCTGGATTACCCTGATTTTATTTCTCAGTTTTTCAGGTTCAGCTGTTTCTCTATTGAAAATCTGTGATAAAAAGGAAAGTAAAACTTATGCTAGCATTATCAAAGGAGGATAGTATGATTGAATTACAACATATTTGGAAACAATTTGGTTCTCGTGTCATTTTTTCAGACTTGAGTCTTAATTTTCAAGGTGGTATGGTGTATGCATTGATAGGAGATAGTGGTTGTGGCAAAACCACTTTGCTGAATATGCTAGCAAAACTAGAGACTTTCGATAAAGGGGAAATATTTTACAAAGGAAATCCTTTGACTTCAATAAAAAATGAGGAATTTTATCGTAACGAACTTGGCTATCTCTTCCAGAACTTTGGACTATTAGAAAGTCAGACCATTCGAGAAAACCTTGAGCTGGGAATGATTGGTAAAAAAAAGAACAAGAAACAAGAAAAAGAGAGACTTCTTCTTCAAGCACTGCAAGCTGTAAGACTGGATTATCTAAGTCTCAACCAAAAAATCTATGAATTATCTGGTGGTGAAGCTCAACGTGTAGCACTTGCCAAAATTATCCTGAAAAATCCTCCTTTGATTCTAGCTGATGAACCAACCGCCTCACTAGACCCTAAAAATTCCAAGGAAATTATGGAAATTCTCCTTGAACTTCGTAATGCTAATAGAACAATTATCATCGCAACTCACAGTCCTAGTATTTGGAAAATGGCTGATCAAGTAATTCGTCTTTCTAAAGACGAAACAGATTATAATTAAATACCAAAATCCCTTGTAGCTAAATAACCACAAGGGATTTTCATCATTTATGCTACTTCTTTTAAGTAACATAGTGCAAATAATAAATATTTCCTGTTAAACCTCACCAAAACCAGCCTTCATTATCGTCAATGGCTTGG